>JAEUQG010000071.1 GCA_016789755.1 Bryobacterales bacterium | reverse complement strand
GAAGTTCCATCATAGTAGAAGGGAGCACTTCGCTTAACAATTTATGGCATACACCGATCTGCGCGACTTCATCCAAGCCCTGGAACAGGCGGGCGAGTTGAAGCGCATTCCGTTTGAAGTTGACCCGTACCTGGAGATTACCGAGTTCGCCGACAGGGCCGTGAAGAGCAATGGCCCGGCGCTGTTGTTCGAAAAGCCCAAGGGGGCTTCGGCGCCGGTGCTCATCAATGCGTTCGCTTCCATGAAGCGGATGGAACTGGCGCTCCAAGTGGGGAGCGTGGACGAAGTCGCGCGGCGCATTTCCCAATACCTGGAAATGCGAATGCCGGAAGGCCTGCTGGGTAAATTCAAAATGCTGCCGATGCTCGCGGAGGTGGGCGCGTTCTTTCCCAAAACGGTTTCCAGCGGACCGTGCAAAGAGGTCATCCGTCGCGACGGATTCTCGCTGAAAGAATTTCCCGTACTGCATTGCTGGCCGCAGGATGGCGGGCCGTTCATCACCCTGCCCATGGTGTTTTCGCAGAATCCCGATACCGGGAAACGGAACTGCGGGATGTACCGCATGCAGGTTTACGATGACCGCACGACGGGCATGCACTGGCAGACGCACAAGCAGGGTGCGGAGCATTACCGGCGGCTGCTCAAGGAAGGCAAGCAGAAGAAAATGCCGGTATCGGTGGCCATCGGCTGCGATCCGGCGACGATGTATTCGGCCATTCTGCCGCTGCCTCCCGACCTGGATGAGATGATGATCGCCGGTTTCCTGCGCTCGAAGCCGGTGGAGATGGTGAAGTGCGAGACCAACGAGATTCTGGTGCCGGCCCATTCGGAGATCGTTCTGGAAGGGCACGTGGTGCTGGGGGAGATGCGGACCGAGGGGCCGTTCGGGGACCACACGGGGTTTTATTCGCTCGAGGATGAATACCCCGTGTTTCATGTGGAGTGCGTCACCCATCGCAAAAATCCCATCTACGCCACCACGATTGTCGGGCCTCCGCCGATGGAAGACTTCTACATGGGCAAGGCCATCGAGCGGATATTCTTGCCCCTGATGCGTCTGCAATTGCCGGAAGTGCGGGATATTGCGATGCCCGCGGAGGGAATTTTCCATAATTTGATACTGGTGGCGATCCGGAAGTCGTATCCGGGGCATGCCCGGAAGGTGATGCATGCCATTTGGGGCCTGGGCCAGGCGATGTTCAGCAAGTGTATCGTCGTCGTGGATGAGGATGTGGATGTGCAGAACTTCAGCGAGGTGGCTTGGAAGGCGCTGAATAATATCGACCCGGAACGGGATATTCAGTTCGTGATGGGGCCGGTCGATTCGCTCGACCACGCGTCGCGGCTGGTGAATTATGGATCGAAAATGGGTGTGGATGCGACGAAGAAATGGCCGGGGGAAGGCTTCACCAGGCCGTGGCCGGATGTGATTCAGATGGATGCCGGGGTGAAGGCTCGGGTGGCGGAAATGTGGAAGAAGGCGGGGTTGGGGTGATGGGGATGCCCGGCTGCATGCGGCATCGCGCCGCCAGGTTTCCATTCCTAACGCGACTCCATTCCCGGCCTCATCGAAGACGTCCGCCCCGCAACTGAACCGTGCCGGCTGCCCCCGGGCAGTTTCCCACCGGAACACAAACCGTCTCCTGGCAAGTAGGAACGGATTTCGGGAAAAGGCCGGGATTACCAGCCGTCGCCCAATGGCTCAATTCCACTGTGGAACCGGTTCGTCGCGGCCCACAGGAATCCGCATCGGCATCTGCGCAAACCTGCGCAAACCCCGCCCCGCGGTCCCAAGCCGGGTTAAGGCCGCGCAACCCGTCTGCCGCCGGCAGACCCGGCGCCTTATCCGGGTGTCCTCCTCAACTAGCCCGCGCGGGGAATCCGATGGGGTATACTCAACCGCAATATGCCTCATGGCTCAATCAAACTCCACATCACGGATCTGTCGGGGGAAGCTTTGCGTGCCGTGGTGAATCTCGATTTCGACCCGCTCCCTCCGCCCGCCGGCGCCGGCGGCGCCCGCATGCACGCCTCCGTCAACATGGGCCCCGCCACCGATGTCGGCATCGGAGAAATAGAATGCATCGGCGGTCCCGGCACCCGTTACATGGTCACCGTGCGCTCCAAAAACTACTGCCCTTATTCTTTCTTTCAAATGATCGCCGCCGGCCGCGAAATTGCCGGCAGCGATATCGTGGACCTCTGGGTCGATCCGTCCCGCGTCAAAGAAATCAAAGGACCGAAATATCAGGATTTAGACGCCCGCCCGCAACGCTGGCTCGATACCGCCCGCATGTTCCGCCTCCTTCCCGAAGACGCCAACCTCCTCGGGAAGAGCGGAGCGCGGCTCTACAACGCGCTCGGCCCCCTTCGCCAGGCTTCCTTTCTCAACATCGCCCGCAAGGCCGCCCACCGTGGCACAGCCGGCAACTGCGCCCGCTTCATCCGCAGCCTCATCCTCTGCCGCCAGGACCGCTTTTTCGCCATGGTAGAGCCCGAAATGCAGGATTTCCTCCGCCACAGCCCGCTCTTCAAATCCGCCCCCAACACCCTCCACGAACCCCTCCCTGACTTCCAGATGGAAGAGAGTTTCAAGTCCCGCGACGCCCACGCCAATCTCCAGGTGACCCTCATGCGCCATGCCACCAGCGGACTCATGGCCGCCGATATCGACATCGATGAATCGAGCGGAATCGAGCATGGTTTCGAGGTCATCCGCAACGCCATGTTCCAGGACCGCACCAATCCCTACCTCATCCATCAGTTCCTCATTGCCGCCGATCCTCAGGAAAAAACCCTCGACCCCGGCTACCGCTTCGTTTTCAAATAAGGCTTACAACTCGGTGTTCGCTTCGGCGTCCAAAGCCGCCCGGTCCAGAATCTCCACTTCGCGGCGTTGAATGCGCACCATGCCTTCCGATTGAAATCGCCCCAGGTTGCGCGACACCACTTCGCGCACCGTCCCCAGCCGGTTCGCCAGCTCTTCGTGCGTCTCCGGCATGGCGAACCGCCCTCCACCCGCCGCGTCGGAAAACGTCAGTAATTCCTGCGCCAGCCGCTGCCGGATGCTGCCGAAAGTAATGCGCTCCACCAGTCCCACCAGATGACGCAGCCGCGTCCCAAACGCCGCCAGAAAGCGCACTCCTAAATCCGGGTTGCGCCGGCAGGCGTTGAGAAAATCGCTCTTCAGCAGAAGAATCGCCGTCGTCGGCTCCACTGCCGCCACTGTCGCCGGATACGGCCCCCCGTCGAACACCGGCACTTCCGCCACCGTCGATGGCGCATGCTGTAGCGCAAGCACGACCTGGCGCCCGCTCGGCGTCACTTTCACGATCTTCACCATCCCATCGGCGATGATCCACATCCCCTTGCATGGCTCCCCTTCATCGAATAGCGATTCCCCGGATTCCAAACGCTTGGTTATCGAGATGTTCGATAAGGCTTGCAACTCGGCTTCCGGCAGAAACGCAAACAACTCGATCTCACGGAATGCGGAATGAATGGCCATGGAGAATCCGCTATTTTCCCACACCCGGGTGACTGCGGTCACATCCGCAACGAATAAACTCGCGATATTCTGATCACGTGATCAAGCCCTCGCAACTCTGTTCGGGAAATCGGCCGGAACGCCAGACCCTCGATGAACCGCTTCACCATCTCACCGCCTGTCACCGCCGCATCGAAGAGCGCCTCGATACCCTCGAGCGCGTCATCCCTCACTGGGAAGCCCGTTCCGAAGATGCTCTCGCAGCAGTCCGCAGCGCCTTCCGCTTCTTCTCCACCAACGGCGTCTGGCACACCGAGGACGAAGAACGCAGTATCTTCCCGCGCATGAGAGACCGCCTCAGTCCCGGCGAACTCGCCTATCTCGCCGATCTGGAACGCCAGCACGATGCCGCCGAGGCCGCCTACGCTCACCTCTGCCGCATCGTCGACGCCTTCCAGGACCCTCCCAGCGCCGCCTGGATCGCGGACTACGCTGCCGCCGCCGGAACCCTTGCCCGTCTCTACCGCGAGCACATCGCCTCCGAAGACACACGCCTCGCTGCCATCGGCGCGCGTGTTCTCACCGCCGGGCAACTGCGCGACATCTCAACCGAGATGAAAGCACGCCGGGGGTTGTCATGAAAGGCCTGCTGCTCCCGCGCGAACACGGCGCTTGGGGAATGCTCCTCCAGCCCTTCGTCGCCGCCGCCATTCTCAGCCGCCAGTGGACGTGGCTCTTTTTGCCCGCCCTGCTCTCCGTTCTCGTGGTCTTCATCGCCCGCGAACCGCTCCTCGTCCTGGCCCGCCAGAGCACCGTCTGGCGCGAACCGCGGCCCGAATCGGAGATCGCCCGCCGCAACGTCATCGCCGAAGCTCTGCTGCTTGCCGCCTGCGGCATCGCACTTCTCCAACAGGTCCCGCTATCCGTCCTCGCCGTTCTCGGCCTCGCCGCCGCCGCCCTCAGCGCCCTTGCCCTCACCATGACCATGCGCAACAAACAGCGCTCCGTGTGGCTGCAATCGGCCAGCGCCTTCGGCCTCAGTTCCTCCGCGCTGCTCGCCGGCCAGGTGGGGCGGGGAACTCTTGCCGACTACTCCGTCTGGGCCGTGTGGGCCATCCTCAGCCTCCATTTCCTCACCGGCATCTTCCTCGTTCACGCCCGCCTCGACAAACGCACCGGCAAGCCCTCCGCCGCCGCCATGCAACGCTATGCCTGGTTTTGCATCGCGGCAAACTTCGTCTGCGGCGCCGCCGCTGCGGCGCTGGGCGATTGGCCGGTCCTTCTTCCGCTCTGGCTCAGCGCCGCCGTCAGCATCGGTGAAATCTGGTGGATGAGCCGCCCTGCCTCCTTGAAGGAGCCCTTGAAACGCGTCGGCCTGCGCGCCTTGACCGTATCCCTCATCCACACCCTGGTTGCTATTGCCGCGCTCTGGTAGGCGGCCCCGGCCGCCGCATCGGCATTACCCCGTTCGGCCCCGCCCCACCCGTCAACAAACCCAACGCCCTTGCTTCCTGCACCGCCGGCAGCAACTTCGCTGCTTCTTCCAGCGCCTGCAACTTCGCCCGTTGCGATTCGTCCAGCACCGCGCCCGCTTCGCGCAGGAACCCTTCATCGGCCCCCCGCAACTGCTTGCGATGCGTCTCCACTTCCAGCAGCAAGCGCCCTACCGCGGCGGCATCGCTCGTGCCCTGCCGCAGCATCTCATCCACTTGCCGCCGCTTTGCGTTCATTTCCTCCAACCGGCCTCGATTGGCCTCCGCCCGGCGCCGCATCGTCTGCTTCAATTGCGCCGCCTGCGCATCGCTCAGCGCCAGATACTCTTGAATCGCATCGAGTGCCGGCGGTGGCCCCGGCCGGTGCGGTGGACGCGGCGGATTCTGCGCGGCCAGTGTCACCGCGGCTGCGAAAATCAATATGCTTTTCATCGGATACCTCATGCATCCGATGACGCGCCTCGCCTGCTGAAGGATTACGTCGCGCGTGCGATGCCGAAGAAGCTCCAATACTTCTGCGGCAACCGCGCCGGCCGCAGATCGCGCCCGCAAAACACGTGCTTCGTGTAGCCCGTCGCCAGTTTGCGCCCATCCGCCGTGCGCATCTCATAACCGAACGTCACCATCCGCGGATGCGCCCCTTCCAGCCACGTCGTCACTACGATCTCTTCGTCGTACAGCGCCGGCGCCAGATAGCGGCAGTTCGCTTCCGCCACCGTCAGCAGAACCCCGTCGGCCCGCTCCATCTCGCTGTAGGCCACGCCCACAGAACGGCAAAACTCCACCCGCCCGATCTCCATCCAGATGAGGTAATTCGCATAATAGACAATCCCCATCTGGTCGGTCTCGGCGTAACGTACGCGAAAGCGCGTCTCGATGCGCGGCGTCACATTACCGGGCCGATCCGCCACGGAACGAATTCCTTGTGCCCCAACTTCTCGCTGCACGTCTGCTCCCCGCTCGCCACGCGTAGCACCAGATCGAAGATCTCTTTCCCAATCTGCGCCACCGTCGCTTGCCCGTCGGCGATCCGTCCCGCGTTCACGTCCATATTCTCCCGAAGCCGGTTGTACATCGCCGTGTTCGTCGCGATCTTGATCACAGGCACGCTCGGAAACCCCGTCGCCGATCCGCGCCCCGTCGTAAACGCCATCACGTTGCACCCGCCTGCCGCCAACCCCGTCAGTGACACCGGATCGTACCCCGGCGTGTTCATGAAACAGAACCCAGGCGACGTGATCGCCTCCGCGTAATCCACCACCTGCATCAACGTCGACGTGCCGCCCTTGGCCACCGCTCCCAGCGACTTCTCCAGAATATTCGTCAGCCCGCCTTCTTTGTTCCCCGGCGATGGATTGTCGTCGAAGCTCCCGTCGAAGCGCGACAAGTATTGCTTGTACCAGCGCACCAGGCTCAGCAACTTCTCCGCTACCTCCCGGTTCCGCGAGCGCTTCACCAGCAGGTGCTCGGCCCCGAAAATTTCCGTCGTCTCCGCCAGCACCGCCGACGCGTTGATTCCCGCCAGCAGATCGGCGCACGCGCCCAGCGCCGGATTGGCCGTGATGCCCGAAAACGAATCCGAACCCCCGCATTCCAGACCCAGGATTATCTTCGATGCCGAAATGCTCGTCCGCTTCTCCGCCGCCGCCCGGTCCATCATCCCGCCGATCGCCTGCCGTGCCGCCTCCACCGTCGCCCGCGTACCCCCCGAGCCTTGCAGCGTAAATCCCTGCAGCCGGTCCGTGCGCGGCGAGCCGTGTCCCAGATAATGATCGATCTGGTTCACCTCGCACCCCAACCCCAAAATCACCGCCCCCGCTACGTTCGGATGCATCAGCACCCCGCGCAGCGTCCGTTGCAGTTGCACCGTGTCCGGCCCGATCGAATGCCCGCAGCCTTCTCCGTGCGGAAAGGCAATCACCCCATCCACTCCCGGCGGCAGCGTCTCCAATTCGTAGCTTTGCGCCACCAGTTGCGCCGTGTGCGCCGCGCAATTGCTCGCCGCCACCACCGCGATGTAATTCCGCGTCCCGGCTCGCCCGTCTTCCCGCAGATACCCCTCGAACGTCGGCACGTTCGCCGGCATCGCCGGATAGGGAACCTCGCTTTGCGGAAACTCATAATGCAGATGCAACTCTTCGTATTTGAGGTTGTGCACGTGCACCCAACGTCCAGCTTCGATCGGCGCCTTGGCCGCCCCGATATCCTGCCCGTATCGAATCACGCGCGCCCCTTCGGCAATATCCCGAAGAGCAACCTTGTGCCCCACCGGAACCTGGTCGCGCACGGTAACGGCTACCCCGTCCACCTCGATGACTTGTCCCGCCGCCAGCGGCGCCCGTGCGACGCCGATATTATCCGTCGCGTGCAGGTGGATCACGGCGTTTTGCGCGGTGGCGGGTAGTGCGATTTCAACTAGGCTCATGGCTTCCTTATCTCATCAGCGCCGTCTCGGTGATTTGCTCGCCCAGATGAACGTGCAATCCACCTTTCACGGGGTGTATGTACAAACCGTCCGTCCGCGGCGTGGGGATATCTTCCGGACGCCGCACCGTAATCGCCTTGCGGCCGTTCTCCGCAGCCTTGAGGAATTTCCCGATGTGCACATGCATGTGGCACTGCGTCCGCACTTCGGCCCCGTTGTAGGCAATTCCCCAATCCTCATCCCCCCACAACTCCTTCGCTTTGCCGATCGCCCCTTTCCACAACGCCACCCGCTCCGCTTTGGAATAGTCGTACAGGTGATGCGAATCGGCCGCATGCCGCCGAGGCAGCGCCAGCCAGCGCGTCGGCTTGCGCGGATTGATGTCTTTCAGAAAAAACACTTCTTCCGTGGAATGTTTTTCCGCCTCGTTGCAGAGGCTGCACTGCCGCGTCTTCATCGTTTCCGGCTTGGCTGGATCGCACACGCATGGGTTGCCCGAGGATATCCGGGCCGAAACCTGCCCATGCACGGGCATCAGGAATGTTATCGCGGCAAACCACCGCGCCAGTTTGCAAGCGGGCATAGATCAGTAACTACTGTACTCCAGGCGCTTCCATCAACAAATCCACAATCGGCTGGCTGCCGTTCGTCATCGCCAGGTCCAGCGGCAATTGCCCGTTGTCGGCCCGGATCCCGGCGTTGGCTCCGTTGGCCAGCAGCACCTTCGCCATCTCCAGATCGCCGTTCTGCGCCGCCGCGTGCAGCGGCGTCCAACCGCCCGCCTGCGTCGCGTTGATGTCCGCCCCCTTTTCGATCAGCATCGCCACAATGTCCCGTCGCCGTCCCGCCGCCGCCGCATGCATCGGATGATTGTTCATCGCGTTGGTGGACCGCGCCAATACATTCGCCCCCGCGTTCAGCAGGAACGCCGCCGCCTCTTTCCGTCCGAAAAACGCCGCCAGATGCAGCGCCGTCCATCCATCGGTGGAATACGCCGCAATCGACGCCGCGTCCGCCGCCAGCGCTTTCTCGATCTTCGGCACATTCCCCAGCGCCGCCGCGATAAACAGGTCCACCTTCGCCCCGCTCGCCAGCAGCAGGTTGATCACGTCCTTGCGGTCGTAATAAATCGCCACCAGCACGGCGGGCACGCCGTGTTCGTTGCGCGCGTTCGCCAGCGCCGGTTCGTTGTTGATCATGGTGGTCAGCGCGAATACGTCGTCGCTCTTCACCAGATTGAAGAATTCTTGAATCAGTTCCTGATTGAGTTCGCTCATGCCGCGGGGAGATATACCTGTTCAGCCTTGCTCACTTCCCAGGCAAGGTGGTTGATGTAAAAGAGCAGCGCCGGCTTCGGATATCGGCCGGAGAACTCCTGCCATGCGCGATCCTGCCACCCATCGGTCAGGTATTGCGCAACCTCGGCGTCTTTCGGAAAAAAACCGTCGTCGTGCGGCACGCCCAAGTGATTCAACACCGCCACGATCATGTCCAGATGCGAAATGAGAATCGACTGCGCCAGGTCCGTCGCGTATTCGTCCTCTCTCTCTCCCAGCCGCGCCCACAGCCGCGGAGCCGCACGCCGCAGCGTCTCCGAATTCAACTTCATCAAGTGCGCGCGCGCCTTCAATCGTTCGTACAAATGGTAGGTTTTCAGTTTTCCCATGGAGATGGTGCGCAGCACTCCGGTGAAGTTTTCTTCGCCCAGCCCCAGAAACACATCGCTAAGCTGCATCAACGCCAGAGTAACACGATACAATGAAAGATTTGGTCCTTCTTTCATGAACAACATCATCATTCTCGGCGCCCAGTGGGGAGACGAAGGCAAGGGCAAAGTCGTCGACCTCCTGGCCGAACGTTTCGATATCGTCACCCGGTACCAGGGCGGCCACAACGCCGGCCATACCGTCTTCGTCGGCGAACGGAAGTTCGTCCTCAAACTCATCCCCAGCGGCATTCTCCGCGGTAAGAAAGCCGTCATCGGCAACGGTGTCGTCATCGACCCCGGCGCCCTCCTCGATGAGATGGAATCGCTCGCCAAAGTCGGCATCGACGTCGGCAAGCACCTCGCCATCAGCAATCGCGCCCACGTCATCTTCCCCTTCCACCGCATGGTGGAGCGCGCCTCCGAAGGCCGCGAAGGCCGCACCGCCATCGGCACCACCTCGCGCGGCATCGGCCCCTGCTACGAAGACAAGATCGCCCGCCGCGGCATTCGCGTCGCCGATCTGCTCGACCCCGATAACTTCCACCAGCTCTACGCCGCCCTCTCCGAAGACAAGCAGACCTTCGCCCAAGCCTTCCACATCGACGGCAACCTCGACTACGCCAAAATCCGCGCCGAATACGAAGACTTCGCCGAACGCATCCGCCCCATGGTTTGCGATGCCTCGCGCCTGCTCAACGATTCCATCCGCGACGGCAAGCGCGTTCTGTTCGAAGGCGCCCAGGGCACCATGCTCGACATCGATCATGGCACTTATCCCTTCGTCACCAGCTCCAGCGCGGCCGCCGGCGGCGCCTGCACCGGCAGCGGCGTCGCCCCCACCCGCATCGGCGGCGTCCTCGGCGTCTCCAAAGCCTACATCACTCGCGTCGGCGGCGGCCCCTTCCCTACCGAAGATCACGGACCCACCGGCGAGCGCATCCGCAAAGCAGGCAAGGAATTCGGAGCCGTCACCGGACGTCCCCGCCGCTGCGGCTGGTTCGACGTCCCCCTCCTTCGCTATACCGCATCGGTCAACGGCTTTGATAGTCTGGTGATAACGAAACTGGATGTTCTCGATGAGTTCCCTGAGATTCAGGTCTGTACGGCCTACCGCGTCAACGGACGTGTGACCGATGAAGTCCCCGCCACGTCGAAAGGATTGGAGGATGTCGAGCCCGTCTACGAAACCCTGCCCGGATGGTCCGGCTCAACCCGTGGCGCAACTTCCTACGACGCCTTGCCCGACGGCGCCAAACGCTATCTCGATTTTCTCTCGCGTCAGGTCGGCGTCGAAATCGGATGCATCTCCACCGGCCCCGAAAGAAACGAAACGATCCTCTTGCCCGGATCGCGGTTTGAACAGTTGGTGAGCTAGCAAACGGCCCCACCGTTAAGAATGGAACCTGGAAGTCGAATCGCACAGTATCGGATCGTATCGCGCCTTGGTTCCGGCGGCATGGGTGAAGTGTATCTCGCGCACGATGAGCGCCTCGAACGCAAAGCCGCCGTCAAGATTCTGCCCGCCGGCTCGAAAGCCGACAAAGACAGTATTCGCCGCTTCACCCAAGAGGCCAAAGCCGCCGCCGCCCTCAGTCACCCCAACATCGCCACCATCTACGACGCCGGCGAGGAAAGCGGCATCCCCTACCTCGCCATGGAATACGTCGAGGGCAGCACTCTCAGTTCGATGACCGATAAGTTGCCGCTGCCCGCCAGCGAAATCATGGCCGTCGGCATGCAAGTCGCCGATGCCTTGGTCGAAGCGCACAGCAAAGGCATCATCCATCGCGACGTCAAGCCTTCCAACCTCATGCGCAACTCGCGCTCGCAGGTCAAGGTGCTCGATTTCGGCCTCGCCAAATTGAGCGCCGCCGCCAAAATCCGCTTCGCCACCACCGTCAGCAACGGCGCGCCCACCCAATCGGGAAGCGATACCAAAATCGCCGTCGGCAGCCTTCCCTACATGAGTCCGGAACAGGCGCTGGCCAAAGACGTCGATCAGCGCACCGATGTCTTCAGCCTCGGCGCCGTCCTCTATGAATTGGCCACCGGCCGCCGCGCCTTCGCCGGACAAACTCCCGCCGCCGTCTTCGACGCCATCCTCAATCGCACTCCCTCTCCGCCGCGCTCCATCAATTCCGATATCCCCGAAGCGCTCGACCGCATCATCCGCAAGTGCCTCGAAAAGGATGCCGGCCTCCGCTATCAGACGGCACAGGATCTGCTCGCCGACTTGAAACTCGTCCAGCGCGATCTCAGCGGACCCATCACCGCCCCGCACGCCATGCCGCAAAAGCGCAAGTCCACTCTGGTTGTCGCCTTTGCCGCCATCGCCGTTTTCGGATCCGCCTACCTCGGTTGGCGCGTGGCCAGCCACAAGCCGGCTGAGCCTTCCACCCCTGTCCGCAACGTTCCGCTCACCAGCTTCCCCGGCAGCGAGAGCCAGCCCTCCTTTTCTCCCGATGGCAACCAGGTCGCCTTCAGTTGGAACCAGGGCAAAGAGGACGACCTCGATATCTACGTCAAGGTGGTCGAAGCCGGCATGCCCCTCCGGCTCACCAACACGCCTACGTCCGAATACAGCCCCGCCTGGTCGCCCGATGGCCGCTACATCGCCTTTCTCCGCCAAAGCGCCGAAAGCGCCGGCTTCTATCTCATCCCCGCTCTGGGCGGGTTGGAACGCAAGCTCAGCGATGCTTCCCCGCAACGCGTCGGCGCCGACGCCCCCTTCATCGGTTGGTCCCCCGACGGCAAACAACTCGTGCTCGTCGACCGCGAAAACGAGAACGGCCCGCTCAGCCTCTTTCTGCTCGACCTCGAATCGAGCACGCGCCGCCGCATCACGTCTCCTCCTCCCAAGTCGCTCGGCGACAGCACTCCCGTCTTTGCCCCCAACGGCAGCTCCATCGCCTTCGTCCGCACCTTGAGCCTCGCCGTCCAGGACATCTTCCTGCTCGACATCAAGAGCGGCAAAGAACTGCAACTCACCAAAGACAACCGGCGCATCTACGGGCTTGTCTGGAACCCCAACGACGACCGCATCATCTTCTCCTCGGCCCGCAGCGCCAACAGCCGCCTATGGCGCGTTGCCGCCCGCGGCGGGGAACCCGAGCGCCTCCCCGGCATCGGCGATCAGGCCGGCTTCCTCGCCATCTCGCAAAACGGCAAGCGCCTCGCCTACACGCGCTCCGTCATCGACACCAATATCTGGTCCTTCGACCTCCCCGAGCGTTTGACCCCCACTCCCACCGGCGCCGTCCTCATGGCTTCCACGCGCCATGAACAAGGGCCTCGCTTCTCCCCCGATGGCGCCCGCATCGCACTGGCCTCCAACCGCTCCGGCTCCCTCGAAATCTGGGTCGCCGACAGCAACGGCCAGAACATGAACCAACTGACCAACTTCAACGGCCCCTCCACCGGCAGCCCCATGTGGTCCCCTGACGGCAAGTTCATCGTCTTCGATTCCCGCCCCGTCGGCAACCCCGATATCTACGTCGTCAGCGCCGATGGCGGCTTGCCGCGCCGCCTCACTACCGACGCAACGCAGGAGATCGTTCCCAGTTGGTCCCAGGACGGCCGCTGGATCTACTTCACCTCCAATCGCTCCGGCCGCTACGAAATCTGGAAGATCCCCGCTCAGGGCGGCCTCGCCTCCCAGGTCACCCGTGAGGGCGGCTTCCACGGCGTCGAATCGCCCGACGGAAAATACATCTACTTCGCCAAATCCAACACCCTCCCCGGGCTGTGGCGCATCGGCGCCGGCGGCGGCCCCGAAGAGGCCGTCATCGAAGGACTCAAGGCCGGCTACTGGAGCTATTGGTCCTTCGGAAAAGACGGCATCTTCTACGTCGACCGCGAAGACATGGACGAAGGCGGCGCCCGCTATCCCCTGCGCTATTTCCTCTCCGGCTCTAAAAAAGACTCCGTCATCACCTATCTCTCCAAGCGTCCCTTCAACAGCGGACTCTCCGTATCCCCCGACGGAAAGAAGTTCCTCTACACTCAGGTCGATCAAAGCGAAACCGACATCATGATGGTCGACGGCTTCCGCTAACGCCCGCACCCGCCCCCGCCTGCCCCTGATAAAATCTCCAGACAGCGCCATGTCCTTTTCCAGAAGAGAATTCCTCAGAGCCACCGCCGCCGCCCCTGCCTTCGGCCTCTCCGCGCAACGCGCGGCCCGCCCCAACATCATCGTCATCCTCGCCGACGATCTCGGCTATGGCGACGTCAACGTCTATAATCCCGATTCCCGCATCCCCACTCCAAACATCGACCGCCTCGCCGCCGAAGGCCTGCGCTTCACCGATGCCCACACACCTTGCGGCGTCTGCTCCCCCACCCGCTACGGACTGCTCACCGGCCGCTACCCCTGGCGCACCGAACTCAAAACCCAAGTGCTCTGGCCTTGGGACAAGCCGCTCATCGAAAAGGACCGCCTCACGCTTCCCAGGATGCTCCAGTCCCTCGGCTATCACACCGCCGCCTTCGGCAAATGGCACCTCGGCTGGCAGTGGGCCACCACCGATGGCTCCAAGGTCAACTCGCAAGTCCGCATCGGCGATCCGCAACGCGAAATCCGCAACGAATTCGCTAAAAAAGTCATCTTCACCGAACCCATCGCCGAGGGCCCCACCACGCGCGGTTTCGATTACTACTTCGGAGTCGATCTCCCCAACTTCCCGCCCTACACCTTTATCGAGAACGACCGCCTCCTCGATCAACCTACCGAAGACAAGCCTGACACCATGTTCGGCTGGCCCGGCAAAATGCGCCCCGGCTGGCGTCTCGAAAGCGTGCTCCCCGAAATCGGCAGGCGCGCCGCGCGCCATGTCGAAGAGCGCCTCAAACGCGACACCCCGTTCTTCGTCTATTTCCCTCTCACCTCACCGCACATGCCCACCGCTCCCGACGACCCCTTTCTGGGAAAGAGCAAAGCGGGCAAATACGGCGACTTCGTTTTTCAGACCGATCACACCGTCGGCATGATCATGGACGCGATTCGCAAATCGGGCAAGGCCAACAACACCATCGTCATCTTCACCAGCGACAACGGCCCGGAAAACATCACCTATCAGGTGCAGAAGGAGCACGGCCATGCGAGCGCCGGCCCCCTGCGCGGCGCCAAGCGCATGCTCTACGAAGGCGGCCACCGCGTCCCCTTCATCGCCTGGGGCCCGGGACGCGTCCCCTCCGGCAAAACCGAACCGGAGATCATCTGCCTCACCGACCTCATGGCCACCTTTGCCGCCATCGCCGGCTACAAGCTCCCCAACAATGCAGCCGAGGATAGCTACGATATCTCCGCCGCCCTGTTCGGCCGCAAGCGTTCGAAGCCCATCCGCGAGGCCACCGTCCATCACAGCATGATGAACGAGTACGCCCTGCGTCAGGGCGACTGGGTCTTCATCGAATCGAAGAACGGAGGCGGAGGCCAGGCCGAGCCCGAATGGTATCGCCAGAACCACAGCATCCCCACCCACGATCAGCCCGCCGCGCTCTACAACCTCGCCGCCGATCTGCGCGAGAAAAACAACCTCTACGCGCAACATCCGGATCGCGTCAAAGCGATGCGCGCCCTGCTTGAAACATACAAGGCCCAGGACCGCAGCGTTCCCCCGCGCTGAAGAATCAAGGCTGCGCCTTGACATCCCTTCGGGATAGGGAAGACGGAAGACGGAAGTCGGAAGTCAGAAGTCAGAAGACGGAAGTCAGCTAGAAGCCCGCACAGGCCGGGGCGTAGCCCCCAGCATGCTCAGGAACTCGTGTGCCGCAGGTAGACCCGGCGCGTTGTGCGGGCGAGTTCCTCAGAGGTCGGGAGCATCCCAACGCCCGAACGCCCGCGCCATCGCCTCCACCATCCTCAATCCGTCCGTCTGTGTTCCCGTGTCGAATTGCTCCCCCGCATGATCCACCGCGTTGCTCACCATCGCTACGCAAGCCACCCGCACGCTCTTCGCCTCTCCGAAAGCGAACAACGACGCCGCCTGCATCTCCACCGCCAGCACCCCCTTCTTCGCCCACTGCCGCAGTTGCGTCTCCGTCTCCCGGTACGGAGCGTCCGTCGTCCACACCGTCCCCTCTCGCACCTCCCAGCCCGTTTTCCGCAATTCTTCTTTCAATTCACCCAAGGGGGAGTTGCACTGCACCGTTTCGCCCCCGGGCAAGTAGTGCAACGAAGTCCCCTCATCCCGTACCGCCGCTCCCGCCACCACCAGGCATGGCAACGGCAACTCCGGCCCCACCCTTCCCGCCGATGTCAGCCCCACAATCCACTCCACGCCGCACTCGGCCAGTTGCTCGGCGATCAACACTGCATAGGGTCCGCCGATAGTGCGCGGAATGATCCCGCACCTCACCCCTTCCACTTCCATCTCATACATCGCGGTGTGGAAGCACGGCCACGACCGGCTCCGCCGCGCCTTGCCTTCCGCTACCAGCCAATCCGTCAGATCCCCGTCGAACTCCAGCACGCACAGCGGCGGGACCGCCGCCTCCGCCATTCCTCGCATCGCGCGCACACTCGCCACCAGCCCCTTTGCCGTGAACGCCGATTCTTCCGCGAGTGGATGACCCAGCAGCGGCACTTCCGTTGGATCGACCATCCCATCTAGCCTTCCACCCGGCACAGACAGTACAGAAATTGCTGCTGTGTTCCAAACGGCGTATCGTGGCGCTCCTCGCAGCTTTCCACCAATCGGAACCGCGTTCCGAACTGCGCATGCAATCCCTCTGCGTCGTACCGCATCGCGTCCAATCCGCTGCACTTGCGCGGTCCCTCCGCACCGAAGGTGCTTACTATCACGTAACCGCCCTGCTTCACCGCCTGGGCGACTTGGAGCACGTAGCGCCGGCGCTCCTCCTCCATCGTCAGAAAGTGAAACACCGCCCGGTCATGCCAGACGTCGTAGGCATGTTCGGCAAACGTTGCATGCAGCACATCGGCGTGCAGCCACGTAACGCAATTCTCCGCGGCGCCCATGCGTTGCCGCGCCACTTCCAGGGCGCGCCTCGAGATGTCCAACACGGTTACCTGCGCGAAGCCCCGGCTCACCAGATCGTCCACCAGGGTGGAGGCGCCCCCGCCGACATCGATGATCGACGGCTCTCCGATGCCTTGCGCCGCCCGCTCTACCAACTGAAGCGACGTCTCCAGATGTGGCCGGTACCAACTGACCTCATCCGGAGCCTTCGTCTCGTAGACATGCTCCCAATGCTGCTGCATGTCTCAGGTATAGCGCATCGTGAGTTAACGACTCCCGTCTCCCGTCGCCCCTGCCCTACTTCACCGCAACGTCGTCGGCGAGCTTGAACGTGAGCACGGTCTCCGCCGGCAGCACCGCCGCTTCTCCGCGCGTTGCCAGCACCACGCCAGTACCTGCCCCGGCGCCCGCGCCCGCTCCGATCGCCGCTCCGCGCCCTCCACCGGCAATCGCTCCGATGGCCGCCCCCACTCCGCTCGCAATTCCCACCTTCACCGCATCGTTCCGCTTCGTCGTGCGAGCCTCCCGCCCGATGGCGTTGGTCTTCACGCTGACCATGCCTTTTGCCGTTTCAATCGCCGTCAGCCGCACCGAAATCGCCGCCACGCCCTTCACGCGCCCGCCCGGATCGGACTCCGCCACCACGCCCTGCACCTTCGCGCCCTTCTCGGCGACAACCTTTCCGTCCACCGTCAGCGGCGCTTCCAACGAGCCGTGAAAAGCATCCCCCGCGGCGTTGTTCTTCGTCGACAAGGTGCTCGTGCTGCGTACCTTGATGCTGGTCCCCGCATCTAACACCAGCGGCCGCGGCGGCGGCGCCGGAGCAATGCGTTTCACCACCGGATCGGCCTTTGCGGCCACAGGGGCGCCACTGCCCCCCGCCGCTCCACTTCCCGCCGCGGGACTCCCCGGCGCCTCCGCGCTGGCCGGCGCCACGGCATTCCCCGCCGTCTCCGCCGCCGGCTTCGATCCGCATCCGATTCCCCATGTCATCATTCCCGCGATTGCCGCGGCCATCATTGTGTTTCTTGCTTTCATGTTTCTTGGCTCCTCTTGTCCCACTGGTTTTGCAATCGGCTGTCCAAACCGCTGCCCCACGAAAAATCAACAACTTCTGCTCGACTCGCCCTCTCCGCCACCCGGTAATTCATTCCTGCCGCCCGATACTTCTTTCCGCCGCTTTTGCCGTGAGTATTGCCGAATACGGAGAATGAGAGCGCCGGGTCCTCTGAGTATATCGCTCCCCCGCCGGGGTGGCGGCGCCTCACCGTTCTGCGCTACGATTCGCTTCCATATGATCGAAGCTGGCTACCACGATGTCCCCCCCGGCCACATCGCCGCGGTCGTCACCTATCTCGAAATGCGCGAGGCCCCCATGCTTCGCTCCACGCGCCCGCAAGGCATCGCCGTGCGCAAACTCGATCAGCCCACCGTGGGCGAGTACCGCACTGTCTTTCGCACCGTCGGCGAACCCTGGCTCTGGTTCAGCCGCATGGTCATCCCCGAAACCCAACTCACCGCCATCATCCATCACCACGATGTCGATGTCATGTTCCTCGACTACAACGGCGAGCCCAAGGGACTCCTCGAAATCGACCGCCGCCATTTCCCCGAGATCGAGCTCACCTTCTTCGGACTCGCCCCCGACATGATCGGCAAAGGCGCCGGCCGCTACCTGATCGAATACGCCATCCGCCACGCCTTCCAGTTTCGTCCGCAGCGCTTCTGGCTCCATACCTGCACCCTCGATTCCCCACAAGCGCTCCCCTTCTACATCAAGTCCGGCTTCAAGCCGTACAAGCGAGCCATCGAGATCGCCCCCGATCCCCGCCTCACCGGACGTCTGCCGCGCACGGCCGCGCCGCAAATCCCTATGATTGAGTAATGCCGGCGAAAATCGTCACCTTCTCCGAATCGGGCGGCGTCTACAAAGCCTCCCTCGACAATGGACCGAAATTCGAGGTCGGCCGCCGCGTCAAATACGGCAAAGCCGAGCCCACCACCGGACTCTCCAACATCCGTACCCCCGGCGCCAAATACAACCCCGCCGATCACGCCGCCACCCACGGCTTCTGGGCCTATTTCATCTTCCCCACCTGCACTGCCGAATCGAACGGCGCCTTCAATTGCCTCAATACCTACGACCGCGCCTTCTTCACCTTCACCTTCCTCCAATACGCCGCCCACGTTCCCAACGGCGACTTCGTGCGCTTCCTGCGCCGCTTGCTCGAAGAGCCAGAGGCCGCCGACTACTTCCCCGATCTCCTCCTTCACAACGGCCGCGTCGCCCGCGACACGCCGCTCGGCCCTGTCGCGCTGGAATCGGATACCTCCACCCGTGAGTTGATGACCTACCTCAACCCGACCGTGCAGGACGTCGAATCGGCTGAAGTCATCAACGCGGCGAAGTTCATCCACTGGTCGGAGAATTCCGCCGCTCACCGCGCCATCCAGGTCGAAACCGGCATCGCTCATTTTCAGGCGGCAATGCAAAGCTACGCCAAGCGTTACAGCCTCGCCGGACGCCTGGACCAAGTCTGTCTTGCGGTAGCCGACATCCGCCATCAGGGGCGCGGCTCGAGCCAGGATATCCTCGCCGCTCTCAACACCTCCGGCGACGACGAGAAGGCTTACCGCAACCTGCTTCAAATCGGCGCCACGGTCTACAAGCAACGCACCGATACCATCGACCGCGAAGTGAAGAAACTCGTCGCCGCAGGCATCCTCGGCCAAAAACGCTGGCCGTTCTAAAGGAACTCGCCCGCACAACGCGCCGGGTCTACCCGCGGCACAGGAGTTCCTGAACATGCTGGGGGCCGCCCCGGCCTGTGCGGGCTTCTGTGGAACAAGCGCAAAACGGAGCCCGCCCGCGCCTTGGGGCACGCGCGTGTTCCTGGGACACTGGCCGCGCGAAGCGTGCCCTTTGCGCTTTTGAGGACCGCAAACAGAAACGCGACAGCGCTACAATCTCAATGCATGCCGCGATTCCTCCTTCACTCGGTCAGCTACGCCGGCTTCTGGGGCCAGGCCTTCCTCAGCGTCGATGACTTCATCCGCAAAGCCGCCGAACTCGGCTACGACGGCGTCATGCTCATGGCTAAGCGCCCTCACCTCTCCGTCCTCGACTACGGACCCGCCGAACGCCAGGCCCTCCGCTCCCAACTCGAAAAAGCCAAGCTCAAACACGTCGTCCTCGCCGGCTACACTAATCTCACCGCCGACCTCGAACACGGCGAAATCCCCCATCGCGAAATTCAAACCCAATACATGATCGAGCTCGCCCGCCTCGCGCACGACATCGGCGCCTCCGCCGTGCGCGTCTTCACCGGCTACGATAACCCCGCCGCCGACTACGGCAAACAGTGGAAGCTTATCGTCGATACGCTGCGCGAAACCGCCGCCCGCTACGCCGAATTCGGAGTCACCCTCGGCGTCCAAAACCACCACGACATGTGCGCCGGCTATGAGACCATGAACGACCTCATCCGCACCGTCAACCACCCCAGTTGCCGCGCCATGTTCGATGCCTGGGCGCCCGCCCTGCACGGCGACGACATCGAGAAAGCCGCCCGCCTCCTCGCCCCAGTCACTGTCCACACTACGGTCGCCGATTACCAACTCCGCCCGCGCTTCCGCTATAACGCTCCGCTCGTCAATTACGAGAAACAAACCCCCTTCGTCCAAGCCGTACCCATGGGCGAAGGCTTCATCGACTACAAGGCCTTTTTCCGGGGCCTCAAGAAAGGTGGATTCGACGGCACCGTCGCCTACGAGATGTGTTCGCAACTCGCCGACGGAGGCGAACTCGCCACCCTCGACCGATACGCCCGCCGCTTCCTCGAATCCGTGAAAAAATGACCCTCCTCGAAGCTATTCAGCAAAAAGTCCTGCTCGGCGACGGCGCCATGGGCACCCAACTCCAGGCCGCAGGCCTCGAACCCGGCGGCTGCGGCGAGATCTGGAACATCGAGCGCCCCGATGTCATCCTCGCCATCGAAAAGGCCTACGTCGAGGCCGGCTCCGATGTCCTCATCTCCAATACCTTCGGCGCCAGCCGCATCATGCTTGCCCGGCACGGCTATGAATCGAAGGTCCGCGAGATCAACCGGGCCGGCGTCCGCATCGCCCGCGAGGCCTTCGGCGATAAGCAGGGCTTTGTCCTCGGCGACATCGGACCCTTCGGCGGTCTGATGGAGCCTCACGGCGAGGTCCCCGAATCCACTGTCCGCGAGGCCTTCGACGAACAAGCCCAAGCCCTGGTCGATGCCGGCGCCGATGCCATTATCATCGAAACCATGACCGCTCTCGAAGAGCTCGGCATCGCCATCGAGGCCGCCAGGAAAGCCGGCGCGCCCCTCATCATCGGCAGCGTTGCCTTCGATGTCACCACCAACGGCAAGGATGTCCGCACCATGATGGGCATTTCCCCGGAAAAGGCCGCCAAGTTCCTCGAAGAAAACGGAGCCCACATCGCCGCCCTCAACTGTGGCGCCGGCGTCGACATGGTCTGGGCGGCGCGCATCGCCGCGCGTTACCGCGAGGCCTGTTCTCTGCCGGTCATGGCTCAGCCCAACGCCGGGCTGCCCGTGCTCGAGAAGATGAAGGTCGTCTACAAGCAGGATCCCGACGAGTTCGCCGCCGGCGTCCCCGCCCTCATCGAATCCGGCGTCCGCATCATCGGCGCCTGCTGCGGCAGCACCCCGCTCAATATCCGCAAATTCCGGGAAATCCTCCCGGCCCTGTAAATACTCATCCGCCGGTAGTGAACCTGTTTCGCTATCCGTGTTCATCCGTGTTCATCGGCGGCCCGCCCTCTAGCGGTCGCTGACGCACCGGAACGTGATATTCGTCGTCGCGCTGTCCACCGTATTCGAGGTCCGCGCCGCCACCCGGTACCGGTTGCAATACGAACGGTGGCACAAGTAGCTCCCGCCCTTCATCACCTTCGTCGTGCCGCTCGCCGGACCCACCGGATTCTTCCGCGTTGCGGCCACATGATACGCCGGATGAAACCAATCGTTGCACCACTCCCAGGCGTTGCCCGTAATGGTGCTGATGCCGTATGCGTTCGGCTCGTACGCATCCACCGGACAGGTCCCTACAAATCCATCCTCGGCGGAATTGAAATCGGGAAATTGGCCTTGCCATACATTGCACAAATGCCGCCCCCCGGGAGTCAATTCATCTCCCCACGGATAAATGCGCTGTTCGTATCCGCCCCGCGCCGCATACTCCCATTCCGCTTCCGTCGGCAGGCGCTTCCCAGCCCACTGTGCGTACGCCGCCGCATCGTTCCAGGACATGTGCGTCACGGGATGATGCAGCCTGTCCTCAATGGAAGAGTCCGGACCTTCCGGATGCTGCCAGCATGCCCCGTTCACCTTGCACCACCAGTTCACCGAGGGCGCGCGATCCGACACCAGCGCGGCAAAGCGCTCTTTGGGGATGTGCAGGTGAAAGACAAACGACCAGCCGAACCGTTCGGCCTCGCTCCGATAGTCTGTGGCCCGCACGAACTCCCGGAACCGCTCGTTCGTCACCGGGTAGCGGTCCATGTAAAAGGGATCGAGCGTCACCTCCCGAATCGGACCTTCGCCATCGGCGGGAAACCCTTCCTTGTCCTCGGTGCCCATGAGAAACGTTCCGCCATCCAGCTTCACGCGGTCTTCGCCGGAGCGGGCGGTGGCCAGCTTCCGGTCCTGGCTCAAGGCCTTGCTCTGGGCCAGCGTCTCCGCCCGCTGCTTCGACGGCACACAGCACGGATGCGGCTTCCCGAGCGAGGCAAAGAGCTGGAACTCCGGTTTCACTGCTCCGATTCCTCCATCTCGATCTCTTCCACCTTGGCGGCGTTCATCAGCTTATCGAGAAACTGCTCGATGGCCTTTTGGCGCTTCTGTTCATGCAGCGTCTGCGAGATCTGGGTCTTCACGTCCTGCAAGTCGCGAGTGCCCTCGGGCGCCTTCTGATACAGCTTGGCGATGTGAAAGCCGAAGGGGGAGCGGAAAATGGGACTGATTTCTCCGGATTTCATGGCGAACACCACGTCCTCGAACTCCTCCACCATCTGGCCCCGAGGGAAGGTGCCCAAGTCGCCTCCGCGGCCGGGACAATCCGACAGGCGGTCGGCCAACTCCTCGAACGGGGCGCCGGCCTTCAACTCCGCCTCGGCGGCTTCCAGGGCGGCACGAGCGGCTGCTTCATCCTGATTTTCGTCCACGTTCTTGACGATGTGCGCGGCATGCACTGTTTCCGGAGTGGCGAACTGGCCCTTGTTCTTTACGTAATAATCCGATATATCTTTATTCTTGGGTGGCGACACCTTGCCCGACACTTTTCCCAACAACTGCTCCACTCGATACCGGACCGTAAGCTCGTCGCGGAGCTTGTCGTCGCCGAAGGGGAAGACGCAACCCGATTCCCCGGGCGATTGCTCACGGATCTCAGCCATCATGTTCTCGATCACGCCTTCGGGGATGGGCGAGGTATCGCGCATGGCCTCCTGCCGCAGGACGGTGCGCTCGACGATGTTCTCCCGGGCCCACAGTTTGACCCGCGTCTCCACTTCGATGGGGGATGCCTGCCCCATCTCCTCCACCAGCCGCGGCCGGATGAGCCGCTCTTCCTCCCGAATCGCCGAGTCGGGGACTGCTTCGCCGTTGATACGTAATGCCATGAAGAAACATGATACGACACCCTCGGGCCTGCCACTCAACACTGTAGGTATCCGTCCTTACTGTCGATAGAGAAGGCGAACATTCATGCTTACCGGCATCAGGCAGTGCATCTGGAAGGCGCTCGCGCTCCTTCTGTTTGTGCGCGCCGCCACGCCGCAAACGGTGCAATACTCCTTCGAGTATTACGGGCAGGAACAGGGATTGGCGTCGTCGCTGGTGCGCTCCCTGACGCAGGACAAGTCGGGGTTTCTGTGGGTGGGGACGCCGATCGGGCTGTTTCGCTGGGATGGCTTCCGGTTCCGCAAGTACGACAAAACCGACGGCTTGCCCGAATCGAGCGTGCGTTCGCTGCACGTCGATGGGGAAGGGAATCTGTGGGCGGGAACCTCGGCCGGGGTGGCCCGTAAGGAGGGCAACCGCTTTGTGCTTGCCTCCCCTGGGAACATCGATGTGTTCGGCCGCATGGCAATCGCGTCCGACCGCCACGGCAACGTCTACGCGGCTACGCGCGGCGGCATCTACGCCGCCCGCAAGGGCCGGGGCTTTGCCCGCCTCACCATTGCCCCCGATGTCGATGCGAGCGAGATCTCCGGCCTCTTTGCCGACTCCGGGGCGCTTTGGTTCGGCTGTGCCCAAGCCATCTGCCGCTGGGATGGGGCCAGCCTCACGCGCTTCGGTCCCGAACAGGGTGTGCCGCCCGATCTTTATGCGGGCTTCGTACGGGACCGGCAAGGCACCCTCTTCGCACGGGGCGGGAACTCCATTTTGCGGCAGCCGCAAGGCGATCCGCATTTCCGGAAAGAGAGCGGCCTGGGCGGACAAGGGACGCTGCAACTGGCTGTCGACCCGCGCGGGCGTCTGCTGGCGCCGTCCTGGAACGGGCTGTGGATCCGCGGCACGGATGGGAGTTGGTCGCAGGTCACCGAGGACCATGGCTTGCCTGCGAATCGGATCAATACCCTTTGGGTCGATCTGGAAGGGGCGCTTTGGCTGGGCTTTTCCGACTTCGGCATAGCGCGCTGGCGGGGGATGGGGGATTGGAAAGGGTTCACGCGATCGAGCGGCCTGCCGAGCAATGCCGTGACGGCCATCCTGCGCGCGCCGGACGGCCGCTTGTGGACCGGAACCAGCCAAGGGCTGGCGGTGACGGCCGCCAACGACGAATCGTTCTCGGTGATCCCCGCCGTGGGCCGTGCCCCCATTCGCAGCCTGGCGCTGACTCCCGACGGTTACGTGTGGGTCGCCTCCTATGAAAACGGCCTTTGGCGGATTCACTCGAAAACCCTTGCCGTGGAGGCGGTAGGGCCCGCGTCCGGGCTGGTTCCCAAGCAAATCCTTTCGCTCTACCACGACGATTCGTCGCTTTGGGTGACGAGCCGGTTCGGGGTGTTCCGTACCTCGTCCGGAGGCGCGCCGCGCTTTGAAGCCGCGCTGGGCGATATCCTTCAGCCCCAGGAACAGATCTACGCCATGCGCCGCGATTCCCTGGGGCGCCTGTGGCTGGCCGGCACGCGCGGTTTGCTGATGATGCACAAGGGCGTGTGGAGGCGCTTCACCACGCGGGAGGGCCTGCTGCACCCCACGATCGTTCTGCTTGCTCCCGGAGCGGAGGGCGAGGTGTGGATCGGCTATGGGCGCTATTACGGTGTTTCCCGGCTGCGGGTGCAGGGCGAACGCCTGGAGCTGACGCACTTCGATTCCAACTCCAACCTTGCCTCGAACGATCTTTGCTTTCTTGCCACCGACGCGCGCGGCTGGTTGTGGGCCGGCACCGATAACGGTGTCGATGTCTTCAACGGACGCCAGTGGCGCCACATCGGGAGCCGCGACGGGCTGATCTGGCACGACACGGTGTTCAACGCGTTTTGGGAAGACCGCCCGGCAGGGGCGGTGTGGATTGGGACCAACCGCGGCATGTCGCGCTTTCTGCCCACGCCCGACCTGTTCCAGCACCCGGCTCCGTCGGTGGCGATCACCAACGTGAGCGCCGGGGGGCGCGACGTGCCCTACCATGCGGCGATGGACATCCCCTACGCGAGCCGGATGATGGTGTTCGGCTTCTCCACCTTGTCGTTTTCGCAGATCGCCGAGGCGCGTTTCCGCTACCGTCTGAAGGGACTGGACCCGGCCTGGATCGAAACGCGGGACCGGGAGGCGGCCTTTCCCAACCTTGCTCCGGGCGCCTATGAATTCGAGGTGCAGGCGGGATCGAAGTCGGGCTGGAACCCGAGCGGCGCGGCCGTACACTTCACGGTGCTCGGGCCGTGGTGGAGGACTTGGTGGTTCACCTCCGCCTCGACGCTGCTGGTGCTCGCTCTCGCCTATGCCTTCCACCGCCACCGGGTCCATCGCATCCAGCGCAAGCGCGCCGAGTTGGAGCTCGCCGTGACCGAGCGCACCGTCGAGTTGCAGCGGGAGAAGAACCGGACGGAGCGGGAGAAGCAGATCGTCGAGCAACAGAAGGTGGAAATCGAGAGTCTTCTCACGCAAGCGCGGGAAATGGCCCGGCTCAAGGACGAGTTCCTGGCCAACGTGAGCCATGAGATCCGGACGCCGATGAACGGCATCCTCGGGATGACGACGCTCGCATTGCAAACCAATCTCCGTGCCGACCAGCGCGAGTTTCTGGAGTGCGCCCGCTCCTCGGGCGAAGCCCTGCTCAGCCTGCTCAACGACATCCTCGATTTCTCCAAGATCGAAGCCAACCGGCTGGAGTTGGAGTCGGTGCCTTTCTCTCCGCGGGCCTTGGTGGAGGATTGCGTCCGGTCCCTGCGCCCGTCGATAGCGTCGAAGAACCTGCGGCTGGAATCCGCCGTGGAGCCGGACGTGCCGCGGCTGGTTCATGGCGACCCGATGAGGGTTCGCCAGGTGCTGCTGAACCTGTTGAGCAACGCTTTGAAGTTCACGCATCAGGGGTTCGTTTCGGTTCGCCTGGCGGCCGAACCGCTGGCCGAGGAGGCAGTGCGCCTGGAGTTCCGGGTGATCGACACGGGCGAAGGCATCGCCGCGGAAAAGCACGGGCTCATTTTCGAGGCTTTCCGCCAGGCGGACGGCTCCACGACGCGGCGTTTCGGCGGTACGGGGCTCGGGCTGGCCATCTGCCAGCGGCTGGTGGCTCTGATGGGCGGGGATATCCGCGTCGAGAGCGAGCTTGGGCGGGGCAGCGAGTTTGTGTTCCGCCTGTCGTTCCGCATCTGCACGCCGAGCGATGCCACTCCGGCCGTAAAGGCCTCCACCGGGGAACTGGGCCGGCTGGCGCAAGCGCTGTCGGGCAGGGGCGACACGCGGCCGCTGCGCGTCCTGGTGGCGGAAGACAACCCCATCAATCAGAAGCTGGTGGTGCGGATGCTGGAGCGCCAGGGCCACGAAGTGGAAGTCGCCGCCGACGGCAAACAGGCCTACATGCTGACGGGGCACAAGCATTACGATCTGGTGCTGATGGACGTGCAGATGCCCGAGTTGGACGGTCTGCAGGCGACGCGGCTCATCCGGCAGCGGGAAAACTCTACCGGAGGGCGGCTGCCGATCCTCATGCTGACGGCCA
>JAEUQG010000002.1 GCA_016789755.1 Bryobacterales bacterium | reverse complement strand
CGGCCGTCGCGAAGCGTATGCATGGGGCCTACCCGCACCATGTCGCGGTCGATCAGATCCTGGAGTTCCGTGCAGCAGACCATGCCGGTATTCTTTCATGCCAATGCGGGGCGAGGCAAAGGTTTCCCATGTAGAATCGAGTCTTATGAAAATCGCAACCGCACTGATGCTGGCGGCATCGCTGGCCGCCCCTGTGCTCGCAGAGCGCACGAAGACGGAAGTGGTGAAGGCCACAACTCCGGAGCAGGATGCCAAGGAAAACAGCGACTCCGTGCCGAATGTCTATGCGATTCCGGCGCAGATCAAGAACGTGTTGATCCTGCGATTCAAGTACAAGGCCGATCTGTTGGCCGGCATCGAAGAGATGGTGAAGAAGCACAAGATCCGCAACGCGGTATTTCTCTCCGGCGTCGGCAGCGTGCGCAACTCTCACATCCACGGCGTGAGCAATCGTACCTTTCCTTCGAAGAACATGTTCGTCAAGGACGACTCGAACCCCGCCGACATTATCAGCATCAACGGATACGTGATCGAAGGCAGAGTGCATGCCCACATGACGTTGGCCGACGATGAAAAGGCGTTCGGCGGCCACATTGAGCCGGGCAATCCGGTGTTCACGTTCGCCATCGTCACGCTGGGGATTCTCGAGGACAACGTCACACTGGATAAGGTTGACGACAAGACTTATCGCTGACGCGGACGCTTGGCGGGGGGCCGCTGCGGCGTGGCCGCTTCGTATGCGCCGATCGACGGTGGCGAGGCCCAGGGCTTCCCTTCCATATCTGGCGCAGCGATGCCCGGGACCAGCCGGCCCGCGGCGTGCGCGGGGCTGTCTGAGGGGATTCGTACGTCGCGATTGGCGGCATCGGGAATCATCGGGTTGCGTTGTACCAACGAACCGGATTCCGGTGGAATGTTGTTTCCCAGGACCGGGCCGGTCCAGTCCGAACCCCGATCGGACGCAAACCAAAGGTTCGATCCGAAGGTGAACGTTTCCGGCGCCGTGCCCGGACTCACATTCACGAACGCCCGCACGTCAGCCATCTTGAACACAATGATGTTGTTCACGAATTGCCCGTTGCGCGACGGGGCGAAGCGCTCGGCGCGGTTCTCCTGCAGAATGCGCGCCACCCACGTTTTCGGATCGAGGATGGTGTTGTTGGCGAACAGGCAGCCGTCGCAGCCGGTGAAAGCAACCGCTGCGCCGGCCATCGCTCCGTTGCGCAGGAACACGTTGCCGATGACTTGAATCCGCGCTGCCTCGTGCGGCGCGTCGATGGGCCGGAAGAAGGGCAGGTCCGTGGACCCGCCGGCATTTACAGCGCGCCCGGGAATATCGGCAAACACGTTTCCGTGAATGATGACGTCGGAACTGCCGCCCTTGGTCTGCACGCCGCTGGCGACGGGCTCATGAAAGTAGTTACCCGTGATGACGCCGTCGTGACAACCCACCATGTCGATGATCTCTCCGCGATTGCAGCCCCACACGTTGTTGCGCGAGATGTGGAACTTGTCGACGCCGGAAAGCTTGATGCAATCGTTGTTGCCGCCGGAGCCCGAGCCCGCGATGGTTAGCCCGCGCAACACCAGATGCTCAGTGGGCGTTTCATAGGAGCCGCCGTCGTCGATATTGATGGCGTGCACGGTTGCCCCGCGCAAGGTGAAGCCCTCGATGACGACATAGCGCAGATCGCTGCCGGACAGGATTGTTCCGGCGCCCGCGGCGTCCAGTTCCACGGCGCCCTCCGCAGTCAGCGCGACAGGTTTTCCAGGCTCGCCCTTCAGGCCCGAGAGGGTAATCGCGCCCCGGTAGGCGCCCGCACGCACGAGAATGCGCGTGCCCGGCGTGGCCGCCCGCACGGCACGCTGGATCGTATCGAAGGGAGCGTTCGCCGACCCGTCTCCGGACGCCGTTCCGGCTGTGCTGACATGCAACGTGCGCGAATAGGCCACAGCCTTGTCGAACGGGGCCGGCAGAGTTTGGCTGAAGAGCATCGCCGGGACAATGAGGAAGCAGAATGTTTTGGCCATTGGAAGTACTCCGCGCCGACAGTGTACCACCGGAGGCGATGTATACTGACCTCCATATGAAGCCGGTCAGCCGCCGAACGCTGCTTGCTACCCTGCCTGCGCTGCTCGCCGCCGCGCCAGGCAATGCGCTGCCGAACCGCCCGAAGGTGCCGGGCACGCTGCGGCTGCGCGCACGGCGCCGCAAGAAAAGCGGCGCGCCCACGGAGTCGGTGCTCGAATGGCCGGTGGCGAAGACGGCCATCATCATTTGCGACATGTGGGACTCGCATCACTGCCAGTTGTCGGCGCAGCGGGTCGCTCTGATGGCTCCCCGCATGAACCAGGTAGTGAGCGCCGCCCGCAGCAACGGCGTGATGATCGTCCATTCGCCAAGCGACGTGATGAAATTCTACGAAGGCACTGCCCACCGCCAGCGGATGCGGCAGGCGCCCACGGCCAAGTCGCCATTCCCCATCCTCAACCGCTGCCCGCGCGTGCCGGAAGAAGAGGAAAAATTCCCCATCGACGACAAGGCGGGCGGTTGCGACGATCCGGTGGTGACTCCCTTCAGCGGCCCGCCTTATCCGTGGACCCGCCAGCACCCGGCCATCGACGTGATCGGCTTCGACGGCGTCAGCGAAAGCGGGCAGGAGATCTACAACTTCGCGAAACAGGAAGGGATCGAGAAGATCGTGCTCATGGGCGTGCACACCAACATCTGTGTTCTGAATCGTGGATTCGGCGCACGGCAGATGACGCGACTCGGCTTCGAGGTGGTATTGGCCCGCGACCTTACCGATGCAATGTACGACCCACGTACGCGGCCCTTCGTCAGCCACACACGCGGCACCGAACTCGTCATCGAGCACATCGAGACGATGTGGTGTCCTTCCATCCAGAGCGAAGACTTGACGCGTGTCCTACCTGGTTCGGCATAGTGGACGTGTCATGCATCGCAGAAGTTTTCTTCTCTCCGCGTGCGGCGCGGCCTATGCCGCCGGACGGACCTTCGACATCCTGGAATACGGCGCGAAGGCGGGAGGCGGTGCGCTAAACACGGATGCCATCCAGAAGGCGATCGACGCCTGCGCCCTGGCCGGAGGAGGGCGTGTCGTGGTTCCGTCCGGAACGTTTCTCACAGGCGGCGTCGTACTCAAAGACCGGGTGGATCTGCATTTGAGCGATGGCGCAGTGCTGCTCGGCAGCCCGCGGTTCCGTGACTACGCGCCGCATCAGGCGAAATCGCGGGCGCGCTACGAACGCTACCTCCAGACCAGCCTGCTGTTCGCCCAGGGGGCGCACGGCATATCGGTTAGCGGCAAAGGCGCCTTGAATGGCAACAGCAAAGCCGGGAACGACTTCATCAACAAAGACCGCATCGAAAAGCACCGTCCCTGTCTCATCTGGTTCGATGAGTGCACGAACGTCACGGTTCGCGATGTGACGTTCATGTCGTCGGGCTTCTGGACCGAAACCTACACGCGCTGCCGCAACGTCCACGTCAACGGCATTACGGTCACGGACAGCACGTTTCGCAACAACGACGGTTGCAACATAGTCGATTGCGAAAACGCCGTGGTGGAGAACTGCACGATCGATGCCCTCGATGACGGAATCTGCCTCAAGGGGTACACAGCCGACGGCTGCAAGAACGTCGTCATCCGCAACAACCGCGTCCGCAGCTTGTGCAACGGCATCAAGGCCGGCACGGACTCTTCCGGCGGCTTTCAGAATGTCCTCATCGAGGACAACGTAGTTTGGCAGACCGGAATCGCCGGACTCGCGCTGGAACTGGTTGACGGCGGCGCGATGCGCAATCTCGTCGTGCGCAATCTGAAAATGGACGTGGTGGAGACGCCCATCTTTCTCAAGCTCGGCGACCGCAACCGGCCGATTTACACACCCAACGGCGATGTGATTCCGGAAACCGGCAGGATGGAGGACATCCACATTAGCGGTATCCGCGCCACGGTGAACGACGCCGAGAAGTACTCGGCGGCTGAGCGCGCCATACACAACTATGTGCCCTACGCTTCCAGCATCACGGGAATTCCCGGGCGATACATCGAGCGCGTAACCTTACGCGATATCGAGATCGAGATCCTCGGCGGGTTCCCCCCTGGGACGGAGGAAGACGCGCGCCGCGCGATCCCGGAGAATTCCAGAACGTACCCGGAAAACCGCATGTTCGGCATCCTGCCTGCCTATGCTTTCTACATCCGCCACGCCCGCAACATTTCCATGGAAAATGTTTCGGTGAAGATGCGGCAACCGGATGCGAGGCCGGCAATGGTTCTGGACGATGTGCACGATTCCACGTTGCGGGGCATCAAGCCCGTGCGCATGGAGAGTAACTGCAGTGGCGTGAAAATCTGACGCAGCCGGGTCAGCGTTTCCGGCTCTCCGCGGCTTCCCTCAAATAGCTGGTGAAGGCTTCGAATGCCTTGGAGAGATAGCGGCGTTCCAGGCGGATGTAGCCCACGCGGCGGCTGGCTTTGGGCTCGATTTCGACGAAACAGCAGCCAGCGCTGAGGTTGCGGGCCATCTCCGGCACAATGCTCACTCCGAACCCGGCGCGAATGAGCTCAAAGATGGTCAGGAACTGGTCGGCTTCAAATTGACCGTTGAAACGGGCGCGGGCGCGGTTGCAGATGGCCAGAGTTTCATCGCGCAGACAGTGCCCGTCCTTCAAAATCAGCAAGCGCTCCTCGGAGAGACGCTTCAGTTGCACCTTGCCCGCCGACGCCAACGGATGATCCAGGGGTACTGCCAAATAAAGCGGATCGCGGAAGAGTTCTTTCATGACCAACCCTGACTCCTCTACGGGAAGGCTGAGCAAGGCGAGATCGATTGTCCCGCCGAGGACCTGCTCCACCAGTTCCGCGGTGGTACCTTCGCGCACGTGGAGGTCAACCTCGGGGTAGCGGCCGGTGAAGCCTCTGAGGATGGGGGCAAGGAAGTAGGGGAGGATGGTTGGAATGGCGCCGATGCGCAACGGACCGCGCACGCCTTCCCGCAGGCGCTCAAAATGATCGGGGAGCGATGCCGCGTCCTCCAACAGCGCTTGGGCCTTTCCGAGAATCGCTTCGCCGAGCGGCGTCAGCTCAATGCGGCGATTCAGCCGCTCGAACAAGGGTGCGTCCAAGGCCTGCTCCAGTTTGGCAATTTGCTCAGAAAGCGAGGGCTGGGCGATGCCGAGATCATCGGCGGCCTTTGTGAAGCTGCCGGTGCGGGCGACGGCGCAAAAGCACTCCAGTTGCCGCAGATCGAAACCTCGGTGGCGGGGTTTTTGTGCCATAGGTAATTCCGATGACACTAATAGTCTCAATCGTATTGAACTATGTCAAGCGCCTCCCTACACTCGTTGCTATGAGGAACACGAAGCCCTTATTCACCGCGCTGACGCTCGCCGCCGTGTCGCTGGCAATGACGGACGCAGCCGTGGCGCAACAGTTACAGTCGAGCCAGTTCTGGTGGCCGGAGAAACTGGACCTTACCCCGTTGCGGCAGAATTCTCCCGCATCGAACCCGTTGGGAAAGGACTTCGACTATGCCAAAGCGTTCGCATCGCTCGATTTGAAAACAGTCAAGCAAGACATCGCCAAGGTCTTGACCACATCGCAGGATTGGTGGCCCGCCGACTACGGAAACTACGGCCCTTTGTTCATTCGCATGGCGTGGCATAGCGCGGGAACGTATCGCGTGATGGACGGGCGCGGGGGCGCCGATGGCGGGCAGCAGCGTTTCGATCCGCTGAACAGTTGGCCGGACAACGCCAACCTGGACAAAGCCCGCCGCTTGCTCTGGCCGGTCAAGCAGAAATACGGACAGAAGATCTCATGGGGCGACCTGATGGTGCTCGCCGGCAATGTCGCCTTGGAGCAGATGGGCTTCAAGACCTTCGGATTTGCCGGTGGCCGCGCGGACGATTGGGAGCCGGAACTCGTCTATTGGGGGCCGGAGAAGAAGTTCCTCGCCGATGAACGCTACAGCGGAGAGCGAAAGCTCAAGAACCCGCTCGCCGCCGTGCAGATGGGGCTGATCTACGTCAATCCGGAAGGGCCGAACGGAAAGCCGGATCCACTCGCCGCCGCTAAGGACATTCGCGAGACCTTCGGAAGAATGGCGATGAACGATGAGGAGACGCTGGCTCTCATCGCAGGAGGCCACACGTTCGGCAAGGCGCATGGCGCCCATGCTCCCGATAAGTGCGTCGGCCCCGAGCCTGCCGCGGCGGGCGTCGACCAACAGGGTTTGGGTTGGGAGAACAAATGTGGAAAAGGGAACGGAGTGAACACGGTGACAAGCGGTCTGGAAGGCGCGTGGACCGCATCGCCGGTGAAGTGGTCGAGCCAGTACCTGGACAACCTCTTTGCTTACGAATGGGTACAAACCAAGAGTCCGGCCGGCGCGACGCAGTGGATTCCGGCGAACAATAAAGGCGCCAATCTGGTGCCCGACGCGCACGACCCTTCCAAACGTCATGCCCCGATCATGTTCACCACCGATCTGGCGCTGAAGGCAGACCCGAGCTACCGGAAGATCGCGATGCGGTTTCGCGAGAACCCTGAGGAGTTTCGCCTGGCGTTCGCCAAGGCGTGGTTCAAGCTGACCCACAGAGACATGGGGCCGCGGGCGCGCTACATCGGCGCGGAAGTGCCTCGTGAGGAGTTGGTCTGGCAGGATCCGGTGCCGGCAGTGAACCATCCTCTGGTGGACGCGAAGGACGTTGCCCAACTGAAGACCAAGATTCTAGGTTCGGGGCTCAGTGTGCCCGAACTGGTGCGCACAGCCTGGGCGTCCGCATCGTCGTTCCGCGGGACCGACATGCGGGGCGGGGCTAACGGCGCCCGCGTGCGGCTTGCGCCGCAGAAGGACTGGGACGCGAATAATCCTGCCGAGTTAGCGAAGGTGCTTGGCCGGCTGGAGACCATTCAGCAGGAATTCAATCGTGGCCAGAAGGGCGGCAAGAAGATCTCGCTGGCGGATCTGATTGTGCTCGCTGGAAGCGCCGCGGTCGAGCAAGCCGCCAGGAACGCCGGGCACAACGTGCAGGTGCCATTCACCGCAGGCCGCAACGATGCTTCGCAGGAGCAAACAGATGTCGTTTCCTTCGCTGTGCTGGAGCCGAAAGCCGACGGCTTCCGCAACTACTTCCACAGCGGTGCGGCGCAATCGCCGGCGGAGATGCTGGTGGAGAAAGCGAGCTTTCTGAAACTGACGGCGCCTGAGATGACGGTGCTGGTGGGAGGCATGCGCGCGATGAACGCCAATAGCGGCCAGGCATCGCACGGAGTGTTCACCAACCGCCCGGGGACTTTGAGCAATGACTTCTTCGTCAACCTGCTGGATATGTCGACGAAATGGACGAAGTCCTCGTCGAGCGACGGTGTGTATGAGGGCCGCGACCGCAAGACGGGCAATGTGAAGTGGACTGCTACTCCGGTGGACCTTGCGTTCGGGTCGAACTCGGAGTTGCGCACGCTCGCGGAAGTGTATGCTTCCTCGGACGCGAAGGAGAAGTTCGTGCAGGATTTTGCGAAGGCCTGGACGAAGGTGATGAATCTCGATCGCTTCGACATCCGTTGAAGCGGCGAATCGAAACTGGAAGCGGCGGCGTGGTCATACGCCGCCGTTTCGTTGCTGTGGCTGGGTAGAATGGAATGCATGAAGCTAGTGCTGCTGGCCGCGATTGCCGGATGCGGGCTGTTCGCCGCTGACGGAGAAGCCTTGTTCAACGGCAAGGACCTGTCGGGGTGGAAGATGGTTGGCCCCGGGCGGTTTGTCGTAGAGAACGGCATGTTGAAAACCGAAGGCGGTATGGGATTGCTTTACTTCACGGGCCGCAAAGTGGGGGACGCGACTTTACGAGTAGTGTTCAAGACTACCGGCGCGCGCGACAACAGCGGCGTGTTTATCCGCCTGCCGGAGGAGCCCAAAGATCCGTGGTACGGAGTGCATAACGGCTACGAAGTACAAATCGATGCGGGCGGGGATGAATGGCATTCCACAGGCGCTCTGTATTCGCTGAGCAAGGTCTCGGCGAAGAATCAAAGGCCCGCCGGTGAGTGGAACACCATGGATATTCAGATTCGTGGACAACGTACCGTGGTACTGCTGAACGGCGCGAAAGTGAATGAATTCGTGGGCAACCAAGCTGTGCCGGAACGAAAAATGTGGTTTGAACCGGTGCGGGGGCCGCGGCCGGACGAGGGCTACATCGGCCTGCAAAACCATGACGGGCGTTCGGTCGTCTACTTCAAGGAAATCACTGTCCTGAAGTAGCGTAGTAGCCTTTGCGTGCTTGTACGCGCAGGTCTTTGTTCTTTGCGCGAATTTCCAACTTACGAAAGGCGCCATCGCGTTTCGCGTTGGCCGGTACATAGGCCAGCGAATACTGGCTGCGCATCTCTTTCTGAATTTCGTCGAAGATCATGTCGAGCGTATAGCGCCGGTCCACCCTGTACACCTTGCCCCCCGTGTCTTCGGAGAGGCGCTTGAGGTCGCCGTCGCCTGGGGCGCCGTAGCCGCCATAGGCGCGCCAATCGACATAGTACACGCTGTAGATGATGGCATCGGTTTTGTGCGCTGATTCGAGCGCCTCGCGCAACTTGACTCGACTTCCCATATCGACCCCATCGGTAATCAGGATGATCGCCTTGCGGCCGACTTCGCCCTTCAGCTTCTCGTTGGCGGCGAGATACACCGCATCGAAGAGGATAGTCCCGCGGGGTTGACCGATGGTGGGAACCGGGCCGGGGTGCAGTCCACCGACTGCCGCGTTCACCCTGAGTTCATTGAGTCCCGCTTGCAGCAGTTTGACTGAGCCGGTGTAGTCCTGGAGCAACTCGGCCTCCGAGCCGAAGCTGATGAGGAACGCCAAATCCTTCGGGCGGAGGACCTGGCGGAAGAACTGCGTTGCCGCGCGGCGCTCTTCTTCAATCAATCGTTCCTGCGAGCCGGAGACATCCACGAGAAGCCCCATGGTGATGGGCAGATCCGTTTCGCGAGTGAAGGATTGGATGGATTGCTCTTTGCCATCTTCAAATATTTGGACGTCGTCTTTGGTGAGGTTGTTGATAAAGGCGCCCTTCTTGTCGCGAACGGAGAAGAGGACGTTGACGATGTCGACATCCACTTTGATGGTGGGGAGTTCCTGCTCTTCGGCCGGTTTGGCTTGTTGTGCTGGGAGGCTGCAAAAAAGCAGGGAGGCCAATAGGAGCGCCATAAGATTTACAATGTCACATTGGTGGACGTTGCGCCCTCCGATTCCGTTTCCATGCGCCGTGCAATACAACATTTGAAGAAGAACGATGCCGCGTTGGGCGAGGTGATCTCGCGCGTTGGGGCCTACAAGATCGAATACCGGGAGCCCAATTTCGACACGCTGGTGCGGTCGATCGTATATCAGCAGGTGAGCGGGAATGTTGCTCGTGTCATCGTCGGCAGGCTTCTCGAAGCGATGCCGGAGCGGCAATTGACCGCGGCGAACGTGCTGCGGCTGCGAAGGCCGCGCCTGCGCAAATGCGGGCTGTCGGAAGCCAAGACAGACTACATCCGGGACTTGGCCCGCCACGCATCGGAAGGTAACGTCGTGTTTGAGGAGTTGCCTGCAAAGAGCGACGAAGAAGTGATCGAGGCGTTGACCCGGGTGAAAGGCATCGGAGTCTGGACCGCGCAGATGTTTCTGATTTTCGCGCTGCGGCGGAGCGATGTTCTGCCAGTGGGAGACTTGGGCGTGCGGAAGGCGATGATGAATGTTTATGGGTTGCCGGAACTTCCCAAACCGGCGGAGATGGAGAGAATCGCCGCGCCATGGCGCCCCTACTGTTCGGTGGCGTCATGGTACCTGTGGCGAAGCTTGGATGGCATAGCTGCTTTATGAAACGCAATCTTACTCTGTTGGTGTTGGCCGCGATTCCGCTGTTGGCGGGTGAGACGGCCCTGGACCGGTATGTGAAGACGCCGGATCCGAATTACAAGTA
>JAEUQG010000083.1 GCA_016789755.1 Bryobacterales bacterium | reverse complement strand
GGCGACGCGGTGCGGATGAGTTCGGTGGTGTGGAGCAATCAGCGGGAGCCGCTGAGTGCGGAGATTGGAGCGGCGGAGAAATCGAAGAAGGCGCAGGCGCGGCATCCGCTGATTGCCGGAGGCCACAAGCTGGCGCCGAGTATCACTCGTGTCTACCGGCGCAACCAGAGGCTGTATGTGTATTTCGAGGTGTACGATGCTGTGAAGGAAGCCGGCGCGCCGAGCGTGGCGGCGAGTTTGGCGCTGTATCGCGGCAAGCAGAAGGTGTTCGAATCGAGCCCTATTCGCGGGGCGCAATTCGCCGCGCAGCGTCCGGAGACGCTCACGTTCCAGTTTCAGGCGGCCTTGTCGCAGTTGAAGCCGGGCAGTTACACGGCCCAGATGAATGTGATCGACGAGCAGGGGCGGCGCTTTGCCTGGTCTCGGGCGCCGCTGGTGTTGCGCGATTAGCGGTTCCCCACTCCACGAAAAATAGCCATAGAATAAGGGACGGCTTTTAGACTTATTGCGGAGGTGTGCAGATGAGAATCCGAAAAACCAAGGATGGTTTGACGGTACAGGCGACCGCCGGATCCTACGTCGTCATCCTGGGCATGAACATGAGCAAGGCGGATTGCGACGGACTGTTGGGTTTCGCCGTGCACCGCAGCGATCCGGAGGAAGAAGAGGCGGCGTGGATGGAAGGCCTGAAAACGTTTGCAGAGACGGACCCGGGCTTTGCGGCGGGCGCGAAGTATCCCACTAACCGGCATCCGATCCAGGGTTTCACGTGGTCCGATTTCACGGCCAAACCGGGGCGCACTTATCTCTACAAAGTGCAGGCGCTGGGCGGAACGCCGCAGGCACTGGTGAAGCGGAAGGAAGTGGAAATCAAGGTCACGACGGAAAAGGACGACGCGGGCGATCACCGTGTCTTCTTCAATCGCGGGGCCGCCGCTTCGCAGGAGTTCGCGCGGCGCTTCGGCAACGTGCGGCCCGATGCGGACGATCCCGGCGACCCGCGCTGGAAGTGGCTGTCGCGCGGCGCCTTCGAGGCGATCGAAAACTTCGTGGAGCGGGCCGTGGACAGCAGTTGGGGGCTGCGCGTGGCGGCCTACGAGTTCCGGTTGCCGGAGTTTGCCGCATTGCTGCGCAAGGCCAAACAACGGGGCGTGGATTTGAAGATCGTCTTCGACGCCAACGACAATCCGCCGGGTGAAGATGGCTCGGTGTTTCCCCGCGATGAGAACCGGCAGACGGCCAAAGACGCCGGGCTGCTCGGCGTGTCGAAGGGACGCATCACGAAGAAGAACGTGCAGAAGCCGCCCATCTCGCACCATAAGTTCGTCGTCTTGCTGCACAACGGACAGGCGCAGGCGGTGCTTACCGGATCGACGAACTTTTCCCGCGGCGGTGTGTTCGGGCAGTCGAACGCGATCCATATCGTCGATGACAGCGCGGTGGCCGGCCAATACCTGCAGTGCTGGACGGCGATTCACGGCAATCCCGCGCCGGATACGTTGAAGAACACGCTCGATGGGATCAACCTGCAACAGATCGCCGATCCACCGGTGGGCACATCCTGCGTGTTCAGTCCGCAGCCGACACTGGCGGCGCTCGAAGCCTACGCCGAGTTGGCCTCGCAAGCGCGCGACGGGCTGTTCATGACGTTCGCTTTCGGCATGAATAAGCTGTTCAAGGACGTGTACCGCAACGGCTCGGCGAAGCTGCGCTATGCGCTGATGGACAAACTGCTGGGGCCGGGAGTGAAGACGGCGCAGAAGGCCGCGGCGGAGCAGGAGATGCTCGACATCCGCAAGATGATCGAGAACCGCATTGCGGTGGGGAACCGGATTTCGGCCAACCGCTTCGACCGCTGGTTGAAGGAGTCGCTCACCGGGCTGAATACGCATGTGCAGTTCATCCACACGAAGTTCATGCTGGTGGATCCGTTGAGCGACGATCCGATCGTGGTGAGCGGTTCGGCCAATTTCAGCGACGCCTCGACGACGGCGAACGACGAGAACATGCTGGTGATTCGGGGCGACAAACGGGCGGCCGATATCTATCTGGGCGAGTACATGCGGCTGTGGAATCACTATGCGTTCCGCGAGTTTCTGGCCAAGTCGCCGAAGGCGGAATCGGCGCGACCGCAGCACCTCGACGCCGGGAACAAGTGGTGGCGAGCCTACTTCGGCGATACGGACAAGAGCCGCCAGCGGCAGTATTTCTCCGGCGGCGCGTAACAGCTTTGATATAATCACGAAACCTGTAGGGGTCTCACTCTCATGTTTCCAAGTACGAAAATCTTCAGAAGCATAGCTATGTTCGCTCTTGCGGCGGCATCGCTATTCGGACAGGCCGGATCGCAACTGACCGGCATCGTGACAGACAAATCGGGCGCGGCCGTCGGCGGCGCCGAAGTGACCGTATCGAACGTCAACACCGGCGCGGAGCGCAAGGTGGAAACGAACGAAGCGGGCATCTATACCTTTCCCTTTCTCACTCCGGACGACTACACCATCACGGTGAGCAAGTCCGGATTCCGCCAGGTGAAGCGCGAGAACGTGCGCCTGGAAGTGAATCAATCGGCGCGCGCGGACTTCAATCTGGAAGTAGGCGCGGTGACCGAGACTATCAACGTTGTGGAGTCGACGCCGCTCATCGACCAGGACTCTTCGGCGATCGGGCAGGTGGTGGAACGCAAGGCGATCGAAGATCTGCCGCTGAACGGGCGGAACTTTGTGCAGTTGGCGATTCTCGGGCCCGGCGTGGTGGGCGTGGGTTTCGGCGCGCGCGGCACGATCATGAGCGGCACGCGTCCGGACGATCTGCGTCCGGGCAGCGAACTGTTCGCCAACGGCAACCGCGAGGGGTCGAACAACTTCCTCATCGACGGCGCGGACAACAACGAGCGGCTGACGCTTTCGATCACGCTGCGGCCGAGCGTGGAAGCGGTGCGCGAGTTCAAGATCCAAACCAGTCTGTTTGCCGCCGACCAGGGGCGCAACGCGGGCGCGACGGTGAACGTGATCACGAAGTCGGGCTCGAACGAATGGCACGGCAGCGCGTATGAGTTCCTGCGCAACGACAAATTCGACGCCAAGAACTACTTTGCCTCGCCGCTGCTGTCCAAGCCCTCGTTCCGGCAGAACCAGTTCGGGGCGAGCTTCGGCGGCAAGGTGATTCCGAACAAGCTGTTCTTCTTCGGCAACTACGAAGGCTTCCGGAGGCGGCAGGAGCGCACGTTCGTGAACACGGTTCCGACGGCGCTGATGCGCACGGGCAACTTCAGCGAGACGCGGGACATCTTCGACCCGTCGACGACGCGTGCGCAAGCGGGCGTGGCCTCCGGGTTTGTACGCGATCCGTTCCCGAACCGCATTGTGCCGGCCACCCGTTTCGACACGGTGACGCGCAAGCTGATCAACGCCTATCCCGCGCCGCAACTGGCCGGGCTGGTGGCCAATCACGGGACGAACCCGAAGGAGAAGCAGCGCTGGAACCAGGCCGATGTCCGCATGGATTGGAACTGGAGCGATAAGAACGTCGTGTTCGGACGCTTCTCGCGGCAGGACACGGTGACGACGCGTCCTTCGACATTCGCTCCGGTGAATCTCGATGGCGTGGGCTCAGTGAGTCTGGGCAACGAGGATACGTTCGCGGGCGATTCGGCGCTGAAGAGCTACAACTCGGTGCTGAGCTGGATCCGCACGATATCGCCGACGTTCATCATGGAAGCGAAGATGGGCTTCAACCGGTTCAATCTGACGTTCCTGCAGGAAGGCGCGGAGCCGGGAGCGCAGTTGGGCGAGAAGCTGGGCGTGCGCGGATCGAACCAGGGTCCGCTGTCGGATGGCATTCCGATCTTCAGCCCGGGCGGCTATACGGGAATCGGGCAAACGCGTTCGCTGCCGATTTACCGCGTGGAAAACACGTTCCATCCGCGCGTGGACTTCACCAATCTGCGCGGCGCACACAGCCTGAAATTCGGGCTGGAAGCGCGGCGCCGTCAGATCACGCAGTTCCAGACCAACCGCGGCAACGGGCGGTTCAACTTCGCCCGCACGTTCTCCGACAATCCGAACTCGACGGGGAACACGGGCGAGACGATGGCGTCGTTCCTGTTAGGCGCGGCGAGCACCATCGAGCAGGACTTCACGCTGGTATTTCCGGGCTACCGGCAGACCGAATGGAGCCTGTACTTCCAGGATGACTGGAAGGTGAACGACCGGCTGACGCTGAACCTGGGCATCCGCTATGAGTACGACAATCCGCTGGTGGAAGTGGCCAACCGGCAGACGAACTTCGACCCGGTGACGGGCAAGCTGCTGATTGCCGGCTTCAACACGGATGCGCGCACGGGCGTGATTCCGGACCGCAACAACTTCGCCCCGCGCTTCGGCTTTGCCTATCGCATCCGCCAGGGCACGGTGCTGCGCGGCGGGGCGGGCATGTTCTACAACCCGGCGGGCAGCGAGGGCGCCTACATGCGGCGTCACCGCCAGTTGCCGTTCGGGCCGATCAACGCCGAAGACATCAACCAGTTCAACGCGAATCCGCGGCGCGTGCAGGATGGGCTGCGGCCGATTCCGGTGCTCGATTTCAACGTGGTGGCGAACAACCCGACAGGGGCGATGATCGCCATCGTGCCGAACTTCCGTTCGGGCTACACGCCGCAGTTCAGCGTGCAGTTGCAGCAGCAGATGCCGAAGTCGCTGGTGGCGAAGATCGGCTATGTGGGCAACGTGGGACGGCGGCTGGATACGACTTGGGATTACAACCAGCCGTTCGCGGGACCTGGGGCTCCGGGGCCGCGGCGTCCGCTGTTCGGGATTGCGCCGAACGTGGTGGGTGTGACGTACAACACGACGGACGGGCTATCGAACTACAACTCGATGCAGGCATCGCTCGAGCGGCGCTTCGACAACGGGCTCGGGTTCCTGATGGCGTACACGTGGTCGCACTCGATCGACGTGATCGCGAACGCGTTCGGCGGGGCCGACAACGGTCCGTTCCCGCAGGACATCCGGTGCCGCTACTGCGACCGCGGCAACAGCGGGTTCGACATGCGGCACCGGCTGACGTATTCGATGAACTACTCGCTGCCGTTTGGCAAGGGACGCAAGTGGGACGGCGGGTCGAAGGCATTCCAGGCTGTGCTGGGAGGATGGGACACGAACCTGATCTTCACGTCGCAGACGGGACTGCCGTTCACTCCTGTGCTGCAGACTTCGGTGTCGAATGCGGGCGGCAGCCGGCCGCAGCGGTTGAAGGAAGGAAGCCTGTCGGGCGGCAAGGATCCGTTCCGGTGGTACGACACGAGCTTCAACACGGCGGATGCGGCTTGGGGGATTCCGGCGCAGTTCACGTTCGGCAACTCGGGACGCAACATTCTGTACGGGCCGGGGCGCATCAACTTCGACTGGTCGCTGTTCAAGGATTTCTCGTTCAGCGAACGGTTCCGGATGCAGTTCCGCGGCGAGGTGTTCAACCTGTTCAACACGCCGCAGTTCGATCTGCCGAACACATCGATCGGCAGTCCGGCGGCGGGACGCATCACGAGCATCGTGGGCACACCGCGGCAGGTGCAGTTGGGATTGCGCTTCTCGTTCTGATCGAAAGTGGTTGCAAGAGCGCCTGGGGCCCGAGCGATGGTTCGGCCCCAGGCGTTTTTCTTTTTAGAGAACGCCCGCACAACGCGCCGGGTCTACGCGCGGCACACGAGTTCTTGAACATGCCGGGGGCTACGCCCCGGCCTGTGCGGGCTGTTAGGAGAACGCCCGCACAACGCGCCGGGTCTACGCACGGCACACGAGTTCTTGAACATGCTGGGGGCACGCCCCGGCCTGTGCGGGCTGTTAGGGAACGCGGACGGAAGGCGGATGGACGCAATCGCCGAGCAGATCCTGAAGGGCCGGCGATTCGGGATACGGGTGTCCTTTATACTGACGGAAGCCTTCGCCGTAGGCGAGTCCGGCGCGCTGCCCGCAGATCTTCGTCCAAGCTTCCATGGTGGTCATGTAGTCGTCCATACCGTGCTGGGCTCGGAGCCATTCGCGCTGGCTAGAGTGGGCGGCGAGCATGTCCCATTTGAGGCGGAACTTTGTGGAGACATCGACGACGAAATCGGGCAGGATGGGCTTCCCGTCCCTGTCGTGGCCGGAGATGGCGTCCATGTAATAGAGATGAGGGATGCCGGCGAGGGGCTTGGCGGGGTTATCCGCGGCGGTAAGGTAGTTGGGGGCGGAGGCGCCGAACATGGCGTCGCGGACGAGGATGCTGGTGGCTTCGTGATCGCAGAGATAATCGGCGGGCGATGACGTGAGCACGATGTCGGGGCGGGTGATGCGCAGGATCTCGGTGACGCGGCGGCGGGAGGGGTTGTCGTTGAAGATCTCCAGATCGCGGAATTCGGCGCAGAGGTAATCGGCGCCGATCATGGCGGCGGCGGCGCGCGCTTCTTCGCGGCGGACGGCGGCGATCTGATCCTGGTCGAGCGTGTTGGAGCCCTTGTCGCCGGGGGTCATGGTGACGACGGTGATGTGGTGGCCTCTTTCGGCGAGCAGGGCGAGGGCGCCGCCGGCGAGGATCTCCATGTCGTCGGGATGGGCGTGAATGCTGAGGATTCTCATGAGAGCTTGGATCGCACCTTTTCGCTGAGCGCTTTGCCATCGACACGCTTGCCGCTGAGTTTCGCCTGGGCGGCCTTCATCACCACGCCCATCTGCTTGAGGCTGGAGATGCCGGTTTCGGCGATGGCGGCGGCGATGGCGGCTTCGATCTCCTCATCGGATGCGCCGGCGGGCATGTAGCTTTCGAGGATTTTGAGTTCGGCCTCTTCTTTGTCCGCCTGCTCCGGGCGGCCGCCTTTGCGGAACATGTCAGCGGCCTCTTTGCGCTGTTTGAGGATGGAATTGAGGACCTTCATCTCCTCTGTTTCGTCGAGGTCTTTCATCGTGTCGACCTTGTGCTTCATGAGGGCGGCCTTGAGCATGCGGATGGCGCCGAGGCGCAGCTCCTGTTTGGCCTTCATGGCTTCCACCATGTCTTTCTGCAAACGTTCGAGTAGTGCCATTGATTTGCTATTCTAGAGAATTCGATACCCCAACGGCTAGTCTCCTTAGTACAACATGCACATTAAGAAACAACGTCTCCTGACTCCAGGCCCTACGCCTCTGCTGCCTAAAGCGCTGCACGCCATGATGGCCTCCGATGTTCATCACCGCACGCAGGATTTCCAAAAGATCTACCGTCAGGTGCTGGGCGATTTGAAGGAAGTGTTCGGCACGAAGAACGATGTGCTGCCCCTGGTTTCCTCGGGCTCGGGCGCGATGGAAGCTTCGATTTCGAACCTGTTCCGGCGCGGCGATAAAGTGATCGTCTGCACGGCTGGGAAGTTCGGCGAACGCTGGGTGGCGATGACGAAGGCTTTCGGACTGAACGCAGTGGTTTTGGAAGAGCCCTACGGCAGCGCGGTTCCGGCGCAACGGGTGGCCGATGCGCTGGCGGCGAATCCGGATGCGCGCGGCGTATTCGTGCAGGCTTCGGAAACATCGACGGGCTCCTCGCACGATGTGAAGGGCATGGCGGAAGCGGTCGGCAAGACGGACGCGATTTTCATCATCGACGCCATCACTGGTTTGGGCACAATGCCCCTCGATATCGACGGCTGGGGCCTCGATGTGGTGATCGGCGGATCGCAGAAGGCGTTCATGATTCCTCCGGGGCTGGGCTTCCTTTCGATTTCGGCGAAGGCAATGGAGTTCACCAAGACGTGCGACCTGCCGCACTTCTACTTCGATCTGAAGAAGGAACTGAAATCGGCGCAGAACGGCGAATCGAGCTGGACGCCGGCGGTATCGCTGATCATCAGCCTGGGCGAAGCGCTGAAGTACATCAAAGAGCTCGGGATGAACAAGCTGATCGACAACGCGCAGTTGCTGGCCAAGGCGACGCGGGCGGCGGCGACGGAGATGGGTCTGGAGCTGTTCAGCCCCGGCTCGCCGGCGGCGTCGGTGACGGCGGTGAAGTCTCCGCAGGGAATGGATTCGGGCGTGATTGTGAAGGGCTTCCGCAACGAGTTCGGGATGATCATCGCCAACGGCCAGGGCTCAATGAAGGGACAGATTTTCCGCATCGCTCATCTGGGCTATTTCGATTTCGCCGACTTGTTTTCGGTGGTCGGCGCGCTGGAGTTGGTTCTCAACGCCAACGGCTATGCGGTTCCTTACGGCAAAGGCGTGGCCGCGGTGCAGAACGTCTATGCCGAAGCTGCCTTCCCCAAAGTGACGGTGGGGGCATAAGCAGACGATGAAACTCGTAGTCGCGGAACCGATGGCCCCGGCTGGGGTCGAGATGTTGAAAGCACAGCCGGGTTGGAATGTTGTTGTGTCCAACCCGAAGGAGTACGGCGAGCACCTTGCCGATTGCGATGCGTTGTTCGTGCGCAGCGCAGTGAAGGTGACGAAGGAAGTTCTGGCCAAGGCGCCGAAGCTGCGCGTGGTTGGGCGGGCCGGAGTCGGCGTGGACAACGTCGATTTGGACGCTGCCAGCGCGGCGGGCGTGGTGGTGATGAACACGCCGGGCGGCAATGCGGTCTCGGTGGCGGAGCACACGCTGGCGCTGATGCTGGGCATGGCGCGGTCCGTGCCGCAGGCGACTGCTTCGACCACGGGAGGCAAGTGGGAGAAGAAGAAATTTCTCGGCAACGAACTGCGCGGCAAGACGCTGGGCATTCTGGGGCTGGGCAGCATCGGGCGCGAAGTGGTGAAGCGCGCGCGGGCGTTTGAGATGCGCATTGCCGCTTTCGACCCTTACGTGAGTTCGCAGGCGGCGGCGGATCTGGGCGTGGAACTGGCCACGCTCGACAAATTGTACGGGGAGAGCGACTATATCTCGCTGCACGTGTCGCTGACGCCGGAGACGAAGAAGATTCTCGGCAAGGATGCGTTCGCGAAGATGAAGACCGGCGTGCGCATTGTGAATTGCGCGCGCGGGGAGTTGATCGACGAAGCCGCGCTGCTGGAGGCGATGCAATCGGGCAAGGTAGCAGGGGCGGGGTTGGATGTATTCGATCCGGAGCCGCCGGCGGCCGACAATCCGTTGCTGAAGATGGCGGGGCTGATTGCCACGCCGCATATCGGCGGATCGACGGAAGAAGCGCAGGAAATTGTCGGCATCCGCATTGTGGAGCAGGTGATCGACTATCTGCAGAACGGCGTGGCGGTGAACGCGGTGAACATGCCGGCGATGTCGCCGGAAGTGTACAAGACGCTGGGTCCGTATGTGGAACTGGCCGAACGGCTGGGATTGTTCGCCGCGCATGTGGCGAGCGGGAATCCGAAGACGGTGAAGCTGACGTACACGGGACGGATCGCGGAGCTGAACACTTCGCTGCTGCGCAATGCGGGAGTGGCGGGCGTGCTGCAGCGTTCGAGCCCGAAGGCGAACCTGGTAAATGCGATGGGTTTGGCCGGCGAGCGCGGATGGAACGTAGCTGAGCAGCATGACAAGCGATCGGCGTTCACGGATACGATCCGGCTGGAGCTGGAAACGGACTCCGGCACGACGACGGTGGAAGGGGCGGTGATTCTGCACAAGCCTCGCCTGATGCGCGTCGATAGCATTGTGTGCGAAGCGGCGCTGGGCGGGCATTTGATCTTCATGGTGAATGAAGACGTGCCGGGCGTGATCGGGCACGTGGGATCGGTGCTGGGCAAGAACAACGTGAACATCGCCAATTTCAGTCTGGGGCGGCAGGACAGTTCGGATCCGCACCGGCCGTTGATCGCGGTAGCGATCGTGGAGACGGACTCGGTGGTGACGGATGCGTTGCTGGCTCAGTTGAAGGAAAACACGGCGGTGAAATCGGCATCGGTGGTGGATTTCCGGTAGAAGGCCTCAGCGGAGTTGCAGGAACGGCGCGACGGGCGTGGAAAGCACCCGGCGCGCCGTTTGTGTTTGCTGGCTGGGGTCTGGGCTGACCCCGTTTTCCCGCTCACTCCGCACTCACCGGCATGAAACCATTTCTCAGCTTTTTCGCACTTCTGGGTGTGGCGAACGCCGCGCTCTTGACAGGCTCCGGGACCAACATGCTGCTGCCCACAACGGGCGCGGCAGCTCCTGGGGTCGCACCGGCCATTGTGACCGGCGGCGGCTTTACGGGGACGTGGACAGCGCCGGTGCTTGCGCCCTGGCAGGGGACGTTCACGGCCACGGGCGCCTATCCGAGCAGTGGAGCGGGTGCGGGCACCTCGCGGTGGGACTTCACGGCATTGAACGCGGGCGAATTGCCGGTGGGAACGTTTTTCCGGTTGAGCGACGTGGACAACAGCGAGATGCTGGCGATGCGGGCCTACGACGCGTTGAACCAACAGATTCTCACGGAATGGTTGAATGAGCCGGTGTTTCTGTCGGGTGCGAATCCGCTGGAGCTGGTGGCGGGTTCGATGCCGGGGTGGAACTTTGCGGGCGGTGTGTACACGTTCAACGGGAACTCGGTAGCGGGGAATCCGACGGTGCTGGTGTCGCTTACCAGCGCGATGGGGATTTCGTATCTGGAGGTGGACAAATTCAGCACGAATAATGGATTCGGGCTGGCGGCTCCGACGCCGGAACCGGGGACGGTGGGGCTGGTACTGGCGGCGGTGGCGGGTCTCTGGATGCGGCGGAGGGCGAGCCGTGGTGGAAGCGCGGCCTGCGCAGGCTAGCGGTTAATCCAGCGTTGCGCCGCCACGGAGTAACGGTCTCCGTGCACCGGGATTTGCGATGTGGCAGCTTCCAGCTCAGCAAGATCTTCTGCGTTGAGCACAAGGGCGGAGGCTGCCAGATTCTCCTCGAGGCGGTGCAGCTTTGTGGTGCCCGGTATGGGGACCATCGAGGGATGTTGGGCGAGAACCCAGGCGAGGGCAATCTGGGCCGGGGTGGCGCGGTTGCGGATGGCAAGGGCTTCGACGCGCTCCACCAGTGCGCGGTTCGATTTGCGGGCCTGGGGCGTGAAGCGAGGCACGGCGCCGCGGAAGCCGGTGCTGTGGAAGGTGGTGTTCTCATCGATCTTGCCGGTGAGAAAGCCTTTGCCAAGAGTGCTGAAGGGAACGAAGCCGATTCCGAGTTGCCGGAGTGTTGGAAGGATGCCACGGCGTGGGCGCGCCGGTGGATGAGGCCCTTGACGGCGCCGGCCACGTCTTCGATGGGGATCTGGGGATCCACGCGGAGGGCCACCTTGGGGGTCGATCCGGAAGCCGAATTTGGTGGCGATCACGACCTGATCACGGAATGGGGAGAGAGCTTCGCCGACCAGGGCCTCGTTCGTGAATGGGCCGTAGACTTCCGCGGTGTCGAAGAAGGTGACGCCGAGTTCGACGGCTCGCCGGATGAACAGCGATCATGGCATTTTTGTCCCCGGCCGGGCCGTAGCCGAAGCTCATGCCCATGCAGCCGAGGCCAATCGCCGGAGCTTCCAGGTTAGTGCCGATTGGCTCCGGCACAGCAAGCGGGGCGCTTAGTCAGCGCCGGCGGCCATGGAGTACTGCGGCTGCGGCGGAGGCGCGGAGGCCTGTTGGAAGCGCACCGAGACCACCTTGGAGACGCCGGGCTCCTGCATGGTGACGCCGTACATGGATTCGCTCGCTTCCATCGTCCGCTTGGCGTGCGTGATGATGATGAACTGAGTGGTGTCCGACATCTCCTTGAGGAGTTTGACGAGGCGGGCGGTGTTGGCCTCGTCGAGGGCGGCGTCGACTTCGTCGAGGACGCAGAAGGGGCTCGGCTGGTATTTGAAGATGGCCAGCAGAAGGGCCATGGCGGTCAGCGAGCGCTCGCCGCCGGAGAGCAGAAGCACGTTCTGGAGCTTCTTGCCGGGAGGCGAAGCCATGATGTCGATGCCCGATTCGCTGGTGTTGTCGGGATCGGTGAGGCGCATTTCGCCGACGCCGCCATTAAACAAAGTGGTAAACATTTGTTTGAAGTTGGCGTTGATGGCGGCAAAGGCTTCGGTGAAGCGTTTGCGGGTTTCGACATCGATTTCCTGGATGGCCTTTTCGGTGTCGCGGATGGAGTCGAGCAGGTCCTGGCGCTGGGTGTTGAGGAAGTCGTAGCGCTGCTGGGCTTCCTGGAACTCTTCGAGGGCGGCGGGGTTGACGGCGCCGAGGTTCTCGATCTTGGTGCGGAACTCCTGATACTTGGCTTCGGCTTCGAGCAGGACCTCTTCCTCGGGGATGGTTTCGTCGCCGGCGGAGAGCTCTTCGAGAGTGCAGTTGAGCTCTTTGCGGCAGGTCTCTTCGAGGTACTGGAGCTCGGTTTGCAGCTTGACCAGGTGCACTTCGGTCTGGGTTTTGGTTTCCTGCACGGCGGCGGCGGAGATGCGAAGGCCGCGGAGGGATTCTTCGGCCTGGGCCAGTGAGCCGCGGGCTTGCAGTTCCTGTTCTTCGAGGATGCGGACTTCGCCTTCGAGCTGGGCGATGGCTTCGGTCAGTTGCGCCAGCCGGGCATCGATCTCCATGTTGTCGGCGAGGAGGCGGGCGCGGTCGACGCCGAGGCGCTGCATTTCGTTGGAGAGCTGCTGGTTGCGGGCGGCGAGTTCGCGGATCTGGTGATCGAGGCGGCCGCGGGCCGATTGCACGGAACGGCGGCGTTCTTCGAGTCCGGCGAGTTCGGCACGCAAGGCGGCATGCTCTTCGGCCATGAGGGCGACGGACTGCTGGAGGTCAGTGAGTTCGCGGCGCGCTTCTTCGAGAGTCTGTTCGTGTTCGTGGCGATGCAGTTCGCTGTGCTCGAGCTTTTCCTGCATGATGGCCTGGCGCTCGCGGGCCTTTTCGCCATCGTTCTTGAGGCGGCCGAGTTCCAGGCGCACGACGCTGAGGCGCTGATTATTGCGGTTGAGCTCCTCGCTGAGCTTGCGCATTTCGTGTTCCAGGGCGAGGGCGTCCTTCTCCTGGGCTTGCTGCATGCCGCGCAGACGTTCCAGATCCTCCGTGAAGACGGCGATCTCCTCTTCCAGATTGGCCAGGAGCTTGGCGGCCTTGTCGACCTGCTGCTGCTTTTCATTCAAGGAAGAGGTGAGTTCGCGCAATTCGCGTTTGAGGGCCAGGGGGCCGGCGCCGGTTTTCTTTCCGCCGCTGACCGCGTGGCCGTGATAAGACACGCCATCGGGGAGGAGGAAATAAAGATCGGGATACTGCATGGCGAGGCGCTGGGCGGATTCGCGGTCATCGACCAGGAAGCAGCGGGCCAGGCGGGGGATCAATTCGGTGGGGGCTTTGGTGAGCCCGTTGGTCATGCGCAGTTGGGTGCTGAGGCGGGCGACGATGCCGGTTTCGGGGCCGATGGAAGGCTCCTGGGCGGTGACGCCGGGGAGATTGAGATCGGGCTCGGGGTGTACGAGGAAGGTGGCGCGGCCGTCGAGGCCGCTGCGCATGAGGTCGACGCCGCGGACGGCTTCGGCCCAATCGCGCACGACCACGTATTCGAGCTCTTCGTGGAGGAATTCTTCGGTGGCTTTTTCCCAGGCCGAATCGACGTCCATGAAGTCGGCGAGGACGCCGAGGGGTTTGAGATCGGCGGGGGCTTTGCCCTTTTCGATGGCGGTGAAGAGGCGCTTGACGCTTTCGGTGGTGTAGGAGCGGTGGGAGAGGATTTCCTGGGTGGAGTCCTTGCGGGCTTTGACGCGCGATAACTCGGCGCGGAGTGTATCGAGGGTGCGGCGGGTTTCGGCGGCACGGGCGCGGCGGGTTTGCAATTCCTCTTCGACGCCGCGGCGCTGATCGAGGGTTGAGGTGAGTTCGAGTTGGCGGGCGGCGATCTTCTGGCCGAACTCCGCTTTGAGCGCGTCGATGCGTTCCAGGTCGGCGATGGCGGTCTGCTCTTCGCGCTGGGCGCGGGCGTTCTCGCGGTCGAGTCCGCTGAGGTATTCGCCGACTTGCGCCATCTGATTCCTGAGGGTGGAAGTTTCGCCCAGCAGTTTGAGCACCTGCTGGCGGCCCTGTTCGATGGAGTATTCGCGGCGCTTCAGTTCGCCCTGACGCTGGTCGCGCTCTTCGCTCTTGCGGGTGAGGCGCTCGCGGGCGTTGTCGTAGGCGACGTTGAGTTCGCCCAGGGTGTCGGCCTGCGCCTGGAACTCCGTTTGGAGCGATTCGAGGCGCTTTTCGATTTCGGCGGTTTCCGTTTCGCCCTGGGTGAGTCGCTTCAAGATTGAGGGGATTTGTCCGGCCAGGGATTCGAGGCGGCCCTTGGCGCGCTCGGCTTCGACGCGGTTTTCACTCAAGGAGCGGCGCCTATCGGTGAGGTCGTGTTCGAGCGTGAAGCACTGCTCCTGGAGGTTGGCTTGCAGCTTCTCTTTTTCGGTGACGGCGGCGGCGAGGGTTTGGAACTCGCGCGTGGCTTCGTTGAGGTCGAGGGCGGTCTTTGCGGCTTCGCGTTCGCGCACGCGGTAACGTCCGGCGAGGGCGCGGCGGAGATAGGCCACCATCTCGGTCTTCAGTTCTTCGTAGCGCTTGGCTTTGGCGGCCTGGCGTTTGAGGGAGTTCACCTGGCGGCCGACTTCTTCGAGGATGTCGAAGACGCGGGAGAGGTTCTGCTTGGCGCCTTCGAGTTTCGCTTCGGCGAGGCGGCGGCGGGTTTTGAACTTGCTGACGCCGGCGGCCTCTTCAATGACGGCGCGGCGTTCCTGGGGCTTGTTGCTGAGGATCTGGGTGATGCGGCCCTGTTCGATGATGGCGTAGCTTTCGGGTCCGAGTCCGGTGCCCATGAAGAGGTCCTGGATATCGCGGAGGCGGGCCTTTTCGCCGTTGATGAGGTATTCGCTTTCGCCGGAGCGGTAGAGGCGGCGGGTGATGGTAACTTCGCGAGGCTTGGAGGGTTTAGAGTGGCCATTGCCGTTGGTGTGGCCGTTGGTATTGCCATTGGTATGACCGCCGACCTCGCCGGCCTCGGCCTGCTCGACCACGACGGGCAGAGATATCTTAGGTGGGTTGGGGTCCACCAGAGAGAGAGAAACCGAGGCCATGCCTACGGCCTTGCGATCTCGAGTGCCGGCGAAGATAACATCTTCCATCCGGCTGCCACGTAAGCTCTTAGCGGACTGCTCACCGAGCACCCAACTGATCGCGTCGGCAAGGTTGGACTTGCCGCAGCCGTTAGGTCCTACAACAGCCGTAAATCCCTGTCCACGGAAGCGAAGCTCAGTGCGGTCTGCGAAGGATTTGAATCCCTGGATCTCCAGACGTTTGATGTGAAGCAAACTGCCACCCCTTGGGTAGAAACCAAAATAGTCATTGGCGGACGCAGCCACGCGCCCGGTCTCGGGGGATGTTTTATGTTATCTGGGGCCAGAGCAAAATGCAAGCAGGATTCGACAGGGTGTAGTCAATTTGTCTTTGGCACTATATGTTGTGGCCTCAGATTTCTTTGACCCAAACTGCCACCCTTCTACGTCTTCATTCTATAAGAGACTGAAAACCCATGACATTGTTACCGGTTGTGTTGCTGGCGCTGAGTCTGCAAGGGCAGACGCCGCTGTCGAACGGCGGATTCGAAGACGGGGCGGTGGGGTCGGTTCCTCCGGGGTGGTTTGTGCCGCCGGCGGTGGAGCAGGCCGGCTATAAGGCTCAAACGGCAGACCAGGGTTGCCGCGCGGGATCGAAGTGCGCCGTGCTGACGGGGGTGGAGAACTCGCCGGCGGAGATCTTCGGGAACCTGATGCGAAGCGTGCCGGCGGATGGATACAAGCTGCGCAAAGTGCGGTTGAGCGCGGCGATTCGCGTGGAGGGAAGTGGGACTCGGGCGCAGATGTGGCTGCGGCTGGATCGTGCCGACCGGTCGATGGCGTTTCTGGACAACATGGCGATGCGCCCGATTGTGTCGTCGAACTGGGGCACTTACGCGATCGAGACGGAAGTGGGGGAGGACGTATCACAACTGGCGTTAGGCGTGATGCTGTTCGGGCCGGGGAAGGCTTGGGTGGACGACATCAAGCTGGAAGTGCTGGGTGAGGTCATCAAGGACAAGGTGGAGCCGGCGCGGCCGCTGAGTTCGCGGGGGGAGCGGAACCTGACGGCGTTCGCCAAGTTGTACGGATATGTGCGGTTCTTCCATCCGAGCGATGAAGCGGCGCGGGCCGATTGGGAGACGCAGGCTGTGGAGGGAGTGCGGGCGGTGGAAGGGGCGGCGACGGATGAAGCATTGCAGGCGGCGCTGCGCCAGTGGGCCGGGCCGTTGGGTGCGACGATCGGCATCGGGGAAGAGGCGGCGGCGCGGCCGGAATCGAAGGAAGTGATGCGCTATGTGCATATGGGGGTCGGGCTGGCGGGGAACAGTTCGCCGTACAACATTTATTCCTCGCGGCGGGTGCGGAAGCCGGTGGCGGAGGCTCGCAAGCCTTATGCGGCGGAACTGGCGCCGGGGCTGCGCGTATCGCTGCCGGTGGATGTGGCCGTGGACGAAAAGGGTACGTTGCCGCACGCGGGCGCGGCGCAGGCGCTTCCGCTGTATGACCGGGCGGCGGCGGATCGCGGCACAAGGCTGGCGGCGGTGGTGATCGCCTGGAATGTGTTCCAGCATTTCTATCCGTACTTTGACGTGGTGAAGGTGGACTGGCAGGCGGAATTGGGCCGGGCGCTGAAGGCTGCGGCTACGGATACCGGCCGGAACGAGTTTCAACGTACGCTGCGGCGGCTGGTGGCGGCGTTGCAGGATGGGCATGGCGGGGTGAATGTCTCGGGGGGCGGAATCGGGTTTCTGCGGTTGCCGTTGACGCTGGATCTGGTGGAAGGCCAGTGGATCGTGAGCCGCGTGTGGCCGGGGCAGAGCGAAGGGGTGGCGATGGGCGACCGGATTGTGGCGATGGACGGTGTGGCGGTGGAGAAGGCGGCGGCGGAAATCCGGGAGATGACCTCGGGGGCGGGCAACGGGTGGATCCGGTGGCGGGTGGCGGGGGAATTGAGCGGGTGTCCGGCGGGGGCGAAGACGCGGCGGGTCGAGATTGAGCCGCATGGCGCACGTGGCACGACGAAGGTGGTGGAGCTTGGCTGCGTGGGGCCGAAGTTCAAGGATCAGGGCGCGTACACGGAGCCACGTCCGGAGAAGATAAAGGAAGTGGAGCCGGGGATCTGGTATGTGGATCTGGACCGGGTGACGAAGGACGATTGGAAAGGGCTGTTGGGGAAACTGGAACAGGCGAAAGGCATTGTGTTCGATATGCGCGGGTATCCGGGCGAGCCGGGGATTACGTCGCTGGCGCATTTGACGGATAATCCGCTGCGAAGTGCGAAGTGGAATGTGCCGCAGGCGGCGCTGCCGGACCGCACGGAGTTCCCGTTTGCCGAAAGCGGCTGGCCGGTGCAGCCGCAGAAGCCGTATCTGGCCGCTCCGCGGGTGTTCCTGATCGACGGGCGGGCGATCAGCTATGCCGAGACGGTGATGGGAATTGTGGAACATTTCAAATTGGGAGAGAGTGTGGGGGAGCCGACCGCGGGGACGAATGGGAATGTGAATCCGTTCCGGCTGCCGGGGGGGTATGCCGTTTCGTGGACGGGGATGAAGGTGCTGAAGCATGACGGCTCACAGCATCATGGGGTCGGGGTTGTGCCGACGGTGAAGGCCACGCGCACGCGGCAGGGCGTGGCGGACGGGCGGGATGAGGTGCTGGAGAAGGGTGTCGAGGTTTTGCGGGGGCGTATGCGGTGAATGGGATTAATGCGGATGTGGTGGTTGGTTGGGGGTGGGTTTTGGGGCCGCGGTTGTTTGGGCTGAACTCGGATACACGGGTGGTTGGTTGGGGGGTGGGTTTTTGGGCCGCGGATGAATGGGATGAACGCGGATACACGGGTGGTT
>JAEUQG010000527.1 GCA_016789755.1 Bryobacterales bacterium | reverse complement strand
TCGCGCCGAAATGCAGGATGATTTCACAGAACTGCGGAAGCGGTATTGGGGGCAGCCTTTGTGGGCGCGAGGATACTTCTGCGCGACGGTAGGCGCGGTCGATGAGAAGACGATCCGCGAGTACATCGAGAGGCAGAAATTCGAAGACGATCAAGACGGTTTTAAGATCACAGCGCCGACGGAGCCTTGAGCCGGCTCTCAGCCGGGAACCGTTGAGGCGGTTTCAGCCGCAACGCCGACTTTCAGTCGTTCGGAAACCTACCGGCCTTAGCCGGTAGTGGTTTTAGTGCTTCTTGCCAGCCTCGGCGGGCTTTGCACCGTGGCCCGCATCCTTCGCCTCGCCATGCGCCTCCGCTTTCTTCTCCCCATGGCCGTCGGCTTTGGCTTCCCCGTGACCTCCACCCGCCTCTTCCTTGGGCTCCTCTCCCGGCGCCGGTTTGGGAGGCTCCAGATACTGCACGATGACCGACACTCGCCGGTTGGAAGCATGGTCGGGCTCGCCGGTGACGCGCAGGCGCTGATCCGCGAAGCCACGCACCTGCGCCACTTGATCGGGGCGCACGCCGTGCTCCATCATGATGCGGCGCGCGGCGTTGGCGCGATCGGAGGACAATTCCCAGTTGGAGTAGCCGTTGACGGAGGCAAACGGCTTGGCGTCGGTGTGCCCCTCCAGGAATAGCTTGTTCGGCAGCTTGCCCAATTCCTCGGCAAGCTTCGACACCAGTTCCACCCCCATATCACTCGGGTCCGGCGATCCGCTCTGAAAGAACATCCCTTTCTCGTCTTCGAGCAACTCAATGCGAAGCCCTTCCCCGGTAACGGTGATCTGGATGTTCTTGCTCATCTTGCGGAACTCCGGAGCCTGCTTCAATGCAGCTTCGATCTTCTCCTTCAACTGGCTCATGTCGTCCTTGTTCAGTTGCAGTCCGTCTCCGGACCCCGCCAGCGTCGATCCCATCAGTTTCCCGTTGCCCGTCGGATCGCTGAAATAGCCGCCCACGGCCTGCTTCACTTTCTCATCACTCGACAGCAGCCACAGCACGATGAATAGCGCCATCATCGCCGTCACGAAATCGGCGTACGCCACTTTCCAGGCACCCCCGTGGTGCCCCCCATGCCCGCCCTTCTTTTTCTTGATGATGATCGGCTGCTGATTGGGATCCATGGCTGTTACGCTCCTCCGCCTCCCTTACAGTTCTTCTCCATCTCTTTGAAAGAAGGCCGTACATGATGAGGAATGGCACGCCGGGCAAACTCGGCCGCGATCATCGGAGGACACCCCTTGGCAAAAGAGATGATCCCCACACGCAGACAGTGGTAATACTGCCCTTCCGATTCGTTGATTTTCGTCATCATCGCCGCCATCGGCCCGAAAAACCCATAGCACATCAGAATGCCGAGAAACGTCCCCACCAGCGCCGCAGCCACCTTGTGGCCGATCTCTTCCGGTGGTCCGCCCAGCGATCCCATGGTGATCACAACGCCCAACACCGCAGCCACAATCCCAAGACCGGGCAGCGAATCGGCCATGGTCGACAGTGCGCCCACCGGCGCCTGCGCCTCATGGTGATGCACTTCCATATCGAGTTCCATCATCTCGTTCAAATCGTGCGTCGGAATACCTCCGGTGATCAACATGCGCATGGTGTCGCAGAAGAAGTGCAGCGCATGATGGTCCTTGGCGAACTTCGGATACTTGGTGAACAACTGGCTTTTGTCGGGCTCTTCCACATCGGGTTCGAGCTTAGCCAGGCTGTTCTTGCGGGCAAAGGAGAATACATCGTTGAGCATCTTCAGCGTTTCCAGATAAAACGCCTTGTTGCACCGGTCCCCTTTCAGAATCCCGATCATCCCCTTGATCATGGCGATGATCGTTGGCAAAGGATTGCCGATAAACACCGTTCCCAGCGCCGCCCCGCCGATGATTACCACCTCCGCCGGTTGCCACAATACGGCCAGGTGGCCATGCTCCATCAAGTAGCCGCCGATGATGGCGCCGATCACCACTGCAATTCCAATCAGTGAAAACATAGCGTCCTTCGCACCTGAAATCCGTCCGGGTGGTGAAGTCCACCCTAGTTCCTTATCGGTAAGCGGTGGGGGGGTCTTAGCCGGGATGCGGTGCGATATCTTGAGGAAAGCCATGAACCGCAGACAGTTCCTTGCCTCCTTCGCCGGCGCCGCCGCTTTCGCCCAGTCCTCCCGCAAGCCCAACATCGTACTTATCCTCGCCGACGACCTCGGCTACGCCGATCTCGGCTTCACTGGCGCCACCGATATTCCTACCCCCAACCTCGACCGTCTAGCCCAATCGGGCATCGTCTTCACCAACGCCTACGTCTCGCACCCCTTCTGCAGTCCCACTCGCGCCGGCCTCATGACTGGCCGATACCAGCAACGCTTCGGCCATGAGAATAACCCTATCTACGACCCTCAGAACTACTCCGCCGGTCTGCCGACCAGTCAAATCACCGTCGCGCAACTGCTCCGCTCGGCTGGCTACGTCACCGGGCTCAGCGGCAAATGGCACCTCGGTGCAGCCAGCAAGTTTCTGCCGTCCGAACGCGGCTTCAGCGAAATGTTCTATTTCCGCGGCGGCGGCCACGATTACTTCAAACAGGAACTCAGCGGCGCCCCGCGCGAGTACCTGATCCCGCTCGAGCGCGACGGCAAGCCCGTCGCCGAACCCGAGTACCTCACCGATGCCCTGGCCCGCGAGGCGGCTGCCTTCATCCGCCGCCACCACGCTCATCCCTTCTTCCTCTACCTCGCCTTCAACACCCCGCACACGCCGATTCAAACCGCCCCTCACCACGCCGAAAAGGTGAAACCCATCGCCGACGAGAAGCGGCGCGGCTACGCCGCGATGGTTACGGCCCTCGATGAAGGCGTTGGCAAAGTGATGCAGGCCATTGCCGAAAGCAACCTCGACGCGCACACACTCATCGCTTTCTTGAGCGACAACGGCGGCCCCATCAACGTCACGGCGTCCCACAACACTCCATTCCGCGAGGGAAAGGGTACCGTTTACGAAGGCGGCATCCGTGTCCCCTTCGTGATGCGCTGGCAAGGGCGGCTGAAACCGGGCCGCTACCAGCAGCCGGTAATCTCGCTCGACTTTCTTCCCACCTTCACTGCCATCGCCGGAGCGCGTACCCCCACCAACGTCGATGGAGTCAACCTCATGCCCTATTTGCAGGGGCAAAAGAGCGGACCGCCGCACGAGAGGCTCTTCTGGCGCGCCGGGGGAGGCGTATCCTATGCCGTGCGCGAAGGCCGCTACAAGCTAACCCGGCAGCAAGGAGCAGCCGAGCAGCTCTTCGACCTCGACGCCGACCCATCCGAGCAGCACGACCTCAGCTCCTCGCAGCCCGATATCCTCAGGCGGTTGCATGCCGCCTACGAAACCTGGAATCGATCGAACATCGCACCGCTGTTTGAGAGTCCGCGCCCGGCGCAGAAGAAGAAAGGTTGATCGCACGCCATGCCGCGCTACGCCGCCATCGACATCGGAAGCAACTCCGTGAGGTTGCTGGCGGCGGAGTTGCGCTCGGGCGGTCCGGTCAACGTTCTTGCTTCCGACCGCCAGGTGATCCGTCTGGGCGAGAGCGTCTTCCGCGACGGACGCCTCAGCGCGGCCGCGCTCGATGGGTTGTGTGAAGTGCTGGCGCGTTGGGCCGGCCTGTTGCATGGCCTGGACATCGCAGCGACTCGCGCCGTGGCAACCAGCGCCGTGCGCGATGCCGCCAATCGCGACGAGTTTTCCCGCCGCGCCGCGGCCGCCATCGGAACCCCCGTCGAGATCATCTCGGGACTCGAAGAGGCCCGTCTCATTCACCTCGGCGTGCTAACGCGTTTCGCGCATCCCGCAAACAGTATGCTGATTCTCGATGTCGGCGGGGGCAGCGCCGAGATCATCCACTCCGACCGCGGCGAATGCCGTGACGCCTTCTCCAAGCCACTTGGCGCCGTGCGTCTTGCGGAGGTCTTTCTCAAGTCCGATCCGCCCGCAGCCCTGGAACTGCACCGCATGGAGCAGTACATCTCCGAGAAGTTGAAGCCCTGCCTGGACCGCATGGGAAAGCGGAAGTTTGCCCACGCCATCGGCACTTCGGCCACCGCCGGCGCCATCGTCTGCGCCGTGCATCGCATCCCTCGCGCTAAACGCGAGCAGGCCGGCGGACGCCGTGTCACTCTGCAGCAGATCCGGCGTCTGTACAAAGACGCCGTCAGCCGCGACGTCGAAGCGCTCCGCAAACTGCCGGGGGTCGGCCCCCGCCGCGCCGAAATTCTCATCCCCGGAGTGGCTGTGTTTCTCCGCGTGCTGGAGTCCTTCGGGGTTCCTTCGTTTGAGTACTCGCTGGGCGGCGTGCGCGAAGGCATTGTGGCTGATCTCGCGGCCCGCGGCGCTGGCCGTGAACGGGCTATGCTTGGGCGGGAACAGCGGCGCGTGGTGGAACAGATGGCGCGCAAATACGGAGTCTGCGTGCCGCACGCTCGCCAGGTGGCGGCGCTCGCCATGCGCCTGTTTGAGCTTCTCGAGCCGCTGCACTGTCTTCCCCCCCAGACCGCCACGCTGCTGGAAGCGGCTGCGTATCTCCACGACACCGGCCACTTCATCGGCGACACGGCGCACCACCGCCATTCCGCCTACATCGTGGCCAACTCCGGCATGCCCGGATTCACCGGCCGCGAACGGGAGTTGATCGCCGCCCTCTGCCGCTTCCACCGCAAATCCATGCCCGGGCCCAAACACGAGCAGTATCATGCGCTGCCGCCGCCGGACCAGCAGACCTTGCTGCTCTTGTTGCCCCTTCTGCGCCTCGCCGACAGCCTGGACCGCAGCCACTCGCAACAGGTCGAATCCGTCGATTGCGCCCTGCGGGCCAACAGCGTTCTCATCAAGGTAAAATCAAAGTCCGGCGCAGACCTGGATCTGTGGGCCGCCGAACGCGCCGGCGATGCCTTCCGCCAGATCTACGGCCGCACGCTGCAACTCGCCGGAGGCGCCGAACTCTCATGACCCTCAAAGACTACGCATTGGCAAGAATCGACGCGTTGGAGAAACGCGTGGGAACGGAGGCCGGAAAAACACTCGACAGCGGCCACCCCGACGCCATCCACGACCTGCGCGTTTCCATCCGCAGATTGACCCAATCCTTGCGCGCACTGGAACAGGTCGCGGGCAAACAACGCGTGAAACGAACCCGCCGGCGCTTACGGAAATGGATGGACGCGGCCGCCGAGATCCGCAACCGCGACATCGCTCTGGAGTTGGTGGAAGCCTCCGGAACCGCGCTCGATAGCCCGCTCGCCATGCGGCTCAAAAAGGACCGCGATACTGCCCACCAGCGCCTCGCCCGGCTGCTCGCGGAGAGCCGCACATGAAGCACCGCAACATCCGCTGGCAACCTGATGCCGAAGTCGCCGATAACCTCCGTGAGGCGCTCCCTCAAATGGCCAAACACTACTTCCGCGCCGGCCGCAAGGCCGCAAAGAAAAAAGCTGCTGCCGAAGACCTTCACCAATTCCGCCTGCGCACAAAACACTTCCGCTATCTGCTGGAGTTCTTCGCGCCCTTCTATGGCCGCCGCCTGACCCGCCCCATGGATAGCCTGCGCCACATGCAAACGCTGCTCGGCGAATTGAACGATTATGCCGTCACCCGCGCCATGCTGCGGTCCGAACCGGAAACCGCAAAGCTCATGTCGCATCTCGATACGCTCGAAACCGCGCGGCGCCACGAGTTCCGCGCCTACTGGCGAGAAATCTTCGACAAGGAAGGCCAGCAGGAACGGTGGATGGCTCTGCTCAGTGCGCCTGGTCAGCCCAGGATCTCCTGAATCACTTCGCCCGCCACGTCCGTCAGACGAAAGTCTCGCCCGCTGTAACGGTACGTCAGCCGCTTGTGATCCAGCCCTAATAAATGCAGCATCGTCGCGTGCAAATCGTGAATATGCACCCGTCTTTCCTGAGCCCGGAATCCGAAGTCGTCGGTCGCCCCATGCGCCATGCCGCCCTTCACGCCACCGCCCGCCATCAGCATCGTGAAACCATACGGATTGTGATCGCGCCCGTTTTGCAGTTTCACGGCGGCGCTGTTTTCCACGCTCGGCGTGCGCCCAAACTCGCCGCCGATCACAAGCAGCGTCTCGCCCAGCAGGCCACGCTCCTTCAGATCTGTGAGTAGCGCCGCAATCGCCGGATCGGCTTCGCCCGCCAGTTTGCGATGCACCTGGATATCCTCGTGGTTGTCCCAAGGCTGCGCATTGCCGTGATAAATCTGCACCACGCGCACGCCGCGCTCCACCATGCGCCGCGCCATCAGACAGCCCCTTCCGAACTCGCTCTCGCCGTATGCCGCGCGCACACGTTCGGGCTCCTTGGCGATGTCGAACACCTCGGGAGCCTCGGTCTGCATGCGATATGCCACCTCCATCGAATGGATCGATGCCGCCAGCCGCGCGTCCGAATTGCGCGCCAGCATATGCTTCCGGTTCAACTCGGCGAGCAAATCCAGTTGCCGACGCTGCCGGTCCATCGCGCTGCGCGCAGCAAGAAACGGAATCATCTCCTTCGGGTTCGATTGCTTGTTGGTGAGGTGCGTTCCCTGATAGGCCGCCGGCAAGAACGCCGAATTCCAGAGCGGCGGCCCCACCACCGGAACGCCCGGACACAGCACTACGTATCCCGGCAGATTCTGATTCGCCGTGCCCAGGCCGTAGGTGATCCACGATCCCATCGACGGCCGTCCGGCTTGCAAATCGCCGCAGTTCATCATGAACAGCGACGACTCGTGAATGGGCACGTTGGTGTGCACGGAGCGCAGCACCGCGAAATGATCGATGAGCCCGCCGACCTGAGGGAAGATCTCGCTCACTTCCAATCCGCTTTGCCCGTGCTTCTGAAAGCGGAACGGACTGCGCATCAGATTGCCGGTGGTGCGCTCGGTCTTCGGATTGCCACCGGGCATCGGCGTGCCGTGGTACTTGTCCAATGCCGGCTTCGGATCGAACGTATCCACCTGCGACAATCCGCCGTTCAAGAAGAGAAAGATGACGTGCTTCGCTTTCCCGGCAAAATGTCCTGCCCGCGGCGACAGCGGACCCTCAACGGCCGCCGACAACAGGCCTACGGCGCCGAAGCCTCCTCCCAACGTTGCAATCGCATCCCTGCGGTTCATAGGCAATCAATCGACAAACAGAAATTCGTTCGAACTCAATAGTACTTGAGCGAAACCGGCCAGCGTGTCGGAGGCCGTGAACTGCTCCGCCCGCGCCCGTTCCTCCACCGTTGGATTACGTCCCAGCACAGCGCGATACAGGCCCGCCGCGTCGCGCGCTTTCCTCCCCACGGCATCGGCGATATCCGTCACGAACGGGCTGTTCAGGAGAAACAACTGCTGTTGCGGCACTTGAGTCGTATTGCGCTTCTCGCTCGTAATGCTGGGACTGGGGAAGTCGAAGATCACCAGCGAATCCTCCAGGCGGAAACGGCTGATGCGCCCGTACACACTACGCCGCGCGCGATCCTTCGACAGATCCACCGACGGCCCGCCGACCTTCGCATCCAGCAGTCCGGAGACGGCCAGCATCGCATCGCGTACCTGTTCGGCGGATAACCGCCGCGGCTCGCGCGCCGCTTGATACACCTTCGCCAACGCAATCTCACGAATCAGTTTCTTCCTGGAATACCCCTGCGAAGCGAAGCGCGCAGCCAGATACTCCAGCAACTTCACATTCGCCGGCTTCTCTCCCAGCGCTCCGAAATTGCTGGGCGACGCCACCAGGTAGGCGCCCATCAATTCGCCCCAGATGCGATTCACGGCCACCCTCGCCGCCAGCGGGCTGCGCGATACGGCCTGTGCAAGCTGCTTCCGGCCGCTGCCTTCATGGAGCGCATCGCCGCCGCAGATCTCGAGAAAACGCTGCGGAGCCGGGTCGCCCAGCAGGTATGGATTGCCTCGCTGATGCACGCGCAGCGCCACCGGATTTTCACGCTCCCCGATCGCGTGCAGGTAGGCATACTGCTCCGGCAGTGTCTTCTTCGCTTCCGCCAGATCCGCACGCAGCCCCAGCAAATGGCGCTTCCACTCCCCTTTGAGAAAAGTCTCCAGTTCTTCACCCTCGTAAGCGAACACGCCGCCGTTTTTCCCCGGCCGGAACAGATCGCGCCATAGCATGAAGCGATCCCGGTCGAGCGACCGCGCCTCCACCGCGCAACCAGGGCAGAACTCGTCGTAGGTGGCGAATCCATTCGGAAGGCGCGTCTTCGGGGCATTGCGCTTCGGGCGCGTGGGCGCAAGCGCTGCCTCGTTGTCGGCGTCTACTTCCTTTTTCTCGCGCATCACCTCGCGCACCAATCCCTCGAAGGCCGCCGCGGCCTGCGGCGACGGCTCTTTCTTCCATGCCGCTAGAAAAGGATGATCGTATTGAGTCCTGGCCAGATACTTCTTCCAGCGTTCGATGACCGCGATGTTCAACTCCCCCGCTTCTGCCAGTCCCGCCGCTGCCATCAGAAACCGGGCGGTATCCGCGGCTAGAATCTCCGCCAACTGCGCTGCCAGCTGTTGTTCGAACTCCTGTATCGCCTTCTCCAGTGCGGCGATGCGCGCCTGATGAGCATCCCACTTCGCCACCGCGCCGGCGTCCGCCAGCGGGATCTCGGTATACTGCGTCCGCGCAAACACTCCCGCCAGCGCGTAGTATTCCTTCGTTCCAATGGGGTCGAACTTGTGATCGTGACAGCGCGCGCAGGCTACGGTCAGCCCCAGAAATCCGCGCGTCAACACATCCACCCGGTCATGCCTCTCATCGGCACGCGCCTCGGGTGGCGGAGCGTTCGAATAATACCAGGGCCCCAGCCCGAACAAGCCAAGCGCCGCACGGTCGTCGCGTCCGGCGCGCGGCAACAGATCTGCCGCGATCTGCAGCCGGATGAACTCATCGTAGGGAAGATCTTCGTTCAACGCCGACACCACCCAATCGCGATACCGAAACGCGTTCGGATACGAAGCCTGCCCCAATCCGCGTACATCGTCTTCGGCATAGCGCGCAACATCCAGCCAGTGCCGAGCCCATTTTTCACCGAACGCGGGCGACGCCAACAGCCGGTCCACTAAGGCGCCAGTATCGCCGCCGCGCTCAAACTCCCGGATCTCTTCAAAAGACGGAGGCAGGCCCGTCAAATCGAAGTACAGCCGCCGCACCAACTGTGCTCGGCTGACCGGCTTTCCCTTCTGCCCCGCCAACAAATCGATAGACCCGCGCGCTTCGCCCAACGGCGCCAGTCCCCAAGGCTTCGGCTTCGTCGCTGCTACGTTCCCCATGTGCGCGGGCCATGTCGCGCCCGCCGCAATCCACCGCTCCACGGCAGCAATCTTTTCCTCCGCAATCTTCCCCGTGGGAGGCATCTTCAATGTGTCGGCATCGTGCCGCATCGCCCGTACCAGCAGGCTCTCCGATGCTCTCCCCGAAACCAGGGCCGGTCCCGACTTGCCGCCCGTCAGCAGCGCCTCGCGGGAGTCCACCCGCAACCCGCCCGTCTTCGCTTCGGTGTGGCAGGGGTAGCAATGCTCGGCCAACACGGGACGCACACGCGTCTCGAAAAAGTCTTCCGCCAGCGGCTGCCCCTGCAGCGCGGCGTTGAGGATGACAATCGACAGAAGCCCCATTCATGACAAGCATATAATGACCCCAGGACCTCATGCCCCTCACCCGCCGAGCCTTCCTCGCCGCTCCCGCGATTGCCGTTGCCGCCTCACCCAAGCCCAACATCGTTCTCATCATGTCCGACGATATGGGTTCGGCCGACCTCTCCAGCTATGGGGCCGCCGATATTCGCACTCCGAACATCGACTCCATCGGCAGGCAGGGGGTCCGTTTCACCAACGCCTATTGCAACGCGCCCGAATGCACGCCCAGCCGCACTGCCTTGCTCACCGGCCGCTACCAGCAGCGCGTGGGTGGGCTGGAATGCGCGCTCGGTGTCGGTAACGTGGGCCGCTACGACGAAGCCATATGGCTTCGCGAACGCAATCAGATGGGCTTGCCGGCGGAAGAGATTACGATTGCCCGCATGCTCCGCAACGCCGGCTACGACACAGCTTGCAGCGGAAAGTGGCACCTCGGCTACACCAGCCAGTTTTCTCCCAATGCCCATGGCTTCGATGAGTACTTCGGTATCCTCGGTGGCAATGCCGACTACTACCGGCACACCGAAGAAGACGGAACCAACGTCCTCTATCACAACGGCAAGCCCGTAGAGCGCGAAGGCTATCTCACCGATTTGATCGGACAACACGCCGTCGATTGGCTGAAACATCGCTCCGCGAAACCGTTTTTTCTCTATGTCCCCTTCTCTTCTCCTCACAGCCCCTACCAAAGCCACGCCGTGAAGGACATCCCGCCCGGCGGCTACAACCGGGGATCGCGGAAGATCTACGCCGAGATGGTGGAAGCCATGGATGCGCAGGTCGGCGCAATCCTCAACCAACTCGATCGAACGGGAGCGGGCAGGAACACCTGGGTCATCTTTCTCAGCGACAACGGCGGCACCAACATCGGCAGCAACAAGCCCTACCGCGGGTTCAAGTCCTCGGTATGGGAAGGCGGCATTCGCACGGCCGGCTTGATGCGCTGGCCAGGCGTTTTTCGCCCCGCTTCGGAAACGGCGCAATTGACTCTGATGATGGATATCACCGCCGCCATCGCCGCGGCCGCCGGGGCGAAGCCGCCGCGCAAACTGGACGGCGAAGACCTGCTTCCATACTGGAAAGGCGAGAAGCCGCCCAAGCCCCGCACCGTTTTCTGGCGCTATCGCCGCGCCGAAAACACGCGGCAGGCGGTGCGGCATGGCGATTGGAAACTGGTCATCGACAACGGCGACGAATCGCTCCACAACATCGCCACCGATCCTGGCGAGAAGCACAACCTGCTCGCACAGGAACCATCCACCGCCGCCGATCTGCGCGCCAGGCTCGCCGCATGGGACAAAGAGGTCCGCGCCCCGCGTCTCAAGCAGTTTTACGCCGCGCGGGGAAAGTAGCTAAACCAGCCGTGCCAGGCCTCTGCGCAACAGATCCCGCTTGCTCGCCGATTCGTCCATCGCCTGCGTCCCGAGCAGCGATTCCGGAGAATACTGCGCATACCGCACTCCCGCCTCTTCAAACGTTCGCAGAGGCGCATACGCTTCCACCGTTGCCGCCTCCAACTTCGCCACCGGCTCTCGCAACAACGACTCCGCCGCCATCAATTCCCCGATCCGGCGCGGTTGCAGGTATCCCCACAAATCGGCTGGAACCTCAAAGCCCGCGCTCCATCCCGCTTCTCCCGCCACATGCTGAAACACATTCACACTCTGCCGCGTTCCCGACAACTCCCGCCGGTTCGTATGCAGTTCCAACGCGTGGAAACAGGGCAACTGCGGCCGCTCCGCGCCCTCGGGCCAGGAAGTGAACAATAGTGCCCGGCCCCCTTCCGTCAAATGCTCCGGCAGCCCCGCCACCACCGCCCGCGCCAGTTCGTCGCCTCTTATTCCCGAATGCAGAA
>JAEUQG010000469.1 GCA_016789755.1 Bryobacterales bacterium | reverse complement strand
GCGGGCTTTGTCGTCCCGCTTCTCCGGATCAGGTTGCCCCGAGGCGGAGGGGACCAGGCTATCGGGTGAGCGAGTCATTACCCGAACTGATTCCTTTCATCCAGCAAGTACATCAACATCACTTCGGACACGCCCCTTGATATCCCGGGATATGGGAGACGGGAGCCGGAAGACGGGAGTCGGGAGCGCGGGGGAGTGCTTAGCCTGCGGCAGTGCCGGAATCAACGGGGTCGGATTGTTTTTGGCGGGGGATGCGGAGGATGAAGCGGGCGCCGTCGCCTTCGCCTGGGGCGGCCCAGAGGTCGCCTCCGTGGTCGAGGAGGGTTTGGCGGGCGAGGGCGAGACCGAGGCCGAGGCCGTTCTTTTTTCCGTGACTGACGAAGGGCTGGAATAACTGGCTGCGGATTTCGTTGGCGATGCCGGGTCCGGTGTCGGCGACTTCGGTCATGGCGAAGCCGCCTTCGATGGCCGCGGAGATGCGCACTTCACCTCCCTTGGGCATGACGTCGAGGGCGTTCTGGACGAGGTTGACGAACACGCCTTCAATGCGGGGACGGTCGGCGTAGACGAGAAGACCGGGTTCGATGTTGACCTCGATCTTGACGCCTTGGGCCTGAGCAGCAGGTTCCATGGAGATGAGCGCTTCGCGGACAAGTTGGCGGAGGTCGCAGCTCTCTTCCATATTGGTCTTGCCGCGCGTGACACGGACGAGATCGTCGAGGAGTTCCTGAATGCGTTTGGAGGCGCGGTAGATGTTCTCGGCGATGCGGCGGGTCTGGTCGGGAGTGGGCTGCGTATCGACGAGCATCTCCGAGCCGCCGTAGATGGCCGCGAGTGGATTGCGGAGGTCGTGGACGATGGAACTGGCGAGGCGTCCGATGGTGGCGATGCGCTCGCGGCGGATGAGTTCGGAGCGGGCGGCCTGGAGCGATTCGCACATTTTGTTGAAGGTGGAGGCGAGGCGGCCGAGTTCATCGTCGTTATCGACGGCGACGCGGTAGTCGTAGTTCTGCATGGCGACTTCGCCGGCGGCGGTATCGAGATCCTTGACGGGCTGGACAATGCGTTCGGCTGCGACATAGGTGAGGAGGAGGCCCATGACGATGGCGCCGAGCCAGATGATGAGCATTTTGCTGCGCAGGCCGGCGATGCTTTCGCGCACGCCGACGAAGGAGCGGAGGATATAGAGTTTGCCGACGGGTTTGCGGTCGAAGTCGAGGAGTTCGCGGCCGATGGGGACGTATTCGCGGAAACCGTCGCTGACCATCATGGCGGCGGGGTTTAGGGTGAGGTTGCGGACGACGTTACCGGTGGCGTTGTCGGGGAGGGTGGAGGCGAAGACCTGGCCGCGGGCGACGAAGATGAAGTCGCTGCTGCCTGTGGAATCCTTGAGGCCGCGGGCGACATTGGCGTTGACGGCGAAGCCGGCGATGGCACGGCCCATTTTTTCGCCGGGGCCGGTGGGGCCGCCCTGGAACGGGGTGACGACGATGTGGTGGAGGACGCTGTTCTGGACATAGAAGCCGGCGCGCTGATCGTTGGGGGTGCGTTCGCTGGAACTGAGGATGGGGAGGATATCGAGCGGCTCGCCGCCGGCGTCGGGAGCGCCGCTGAGGATGGCGCCGTTGCGGCTGATGAGGACGACGTATCCGGCGCCGCGGACTCCGCGGGTGGCTCGGACCCAGGATTCGAGGAGGACCTGAGTACCGTCGCGGTGCTTGCCTTCGAGGGTGTGGAGGGCTTCGGGCATGCCGCTCATGAAGGAGGCGAGGGATTCGAACAATTCGACTTTGGATTGCCAGAGGGCGTCGTAGGCTTTGAGGCTGGCTCGCACCTCTTCCTGCAGGCCGAGGGTGGCGGTTTGCTGGACGCCGCGCTGGATGAAGTAGCCGATGGCGGCAAACAGGGCGGTGAGGGCCACTGAAGTGGAGAGCCAGATTTTCCAGAGGAGGGAGAGCCTGCGGAGATTCATGAAGAAGTTTCAGGCCGGGTTGGGGAGGGCATCGAGCAGCGTTCGCAGATGATTGGCAACGGAGATCGGCGAGTAGGGCTTGCGGTAGAAGGCGCTGACGCCGAGTTGGGCGAGCCGGCGGGGGAGGGCGGGGTCGGAGTCTCCGCTGACGGCGACGATGGGCGTAGACGCCAGCGAGGCGTGACGCCGCAAGTCTCCGATCAAGTCTATCCCGTCGGCATCGGGCAATCGCATATCCGTAACCATCACCAGCGAGTCACCGGGGCGGACATCCTCGAGCAGGGTCCAGGCTTCGGCGGCTCCCGTGGCGACCTTTACCTCCACGTTGGGGATCGCCAAGCAGGCGATCTCTAGATTCGCGGCAAGGTCGCGCGAATCCTCTACGATCAACACCAACCGGCGGGACACGAGCGATGCCCCCCTTTCCCGTAATTAGAATGGTGGTACCACACTCGAACACCTCAAGGCAAAAACCGGTATCCGACGCCGTGGACGGTGAGGAAGTGCCGCGGGGATTCGGGATCGGGTTCCAGTTTCTGGCGGAGCTTCACGACATGGGCGTCGACGGTGCGGGTATTGGGCAGGGCATCGTAGCCCCAGACGGAGTTTAAGATCATGTCGCGGGTGAGGGCGCGGTCGGGATTGGTGAGGAAGTAGACGAGGAGGTTGTATTCGGCGGGGGTCATTTTGACTTCGGCGTCGTCGCGGCGGACGAGGCGGCGTTCGAGGTCGACTTCGACGGCGCTGAAGGAGATGGAGCGTGGGGTTTCGGGGAGGGTGCGGCGCAAGACGGCGCGGATGCGGGCGAGCAGTTCGCGGCGGCCGAAGGGTTTGGTGACGTAGTCGTCGGCGCCGATTTCGAGGAGGAGGACTTTGTCGAGTTCGTCGCCCATGGCGCTGAGGACGATGATGGCGCTTTTCATTTGAGCGGCGCGGAGGCGTTTGCAGATCTCGACGCCGGGGAGTCCGGGGAGGCGCAGATCGACGAGGATGAGGTCGGGCTTGACCTTGAGGGCCGACTCGAGGCCGGAGTGGCCGTCGGCAGCCAGATAGAGGCGGAAGCCTTCCTGTTCGAGCATGACGGCGATTGTGTCGCGCACATTTTCGTCGTCGTCAATCACGAGGATGCGCTGAGTAGCCAATGAGAGAATTTTAACGAAAGCGGTGCACCCGAATCGAGCCCCCACGCATCCTGTTCTACGATGGGACTAAGGCCTGATATGCAAATTCGAACTTTTACATCGATTGTTCTTTTGGCTGCGGCTTCGCTGCAGGCGCAATACAAGACGGAGGCGGGAGCGGCGATGCCTGCAACTGTGCCTGCTGCCGTGGCGGGCGTGCTGGAAAAGCAGGGGACGAAGATCCTGGGCGCCAACGGGCAGGTGGTGGCGGAATTGTGGTTTCGCGCGGCGGCTCCTCCGGCGGCGGCGCAGAAGGAGGATTCGGTGACGTGGGCGGGAGTGGCGCATGGGACGTTGATCGGGGTAGCGCATTTTCCGGCGCGGTTCGCGGACCGTCGCGGAAACCCGATCAATCCTGGTTTGTATACGCTGCGGTTCAGCTTTTATCCGGTGAATGGGGATCATCAAGGGGTGGCTCCACAGCGCGATTTTCTGGTGCTGTCGAAGATTGAGGACGATGGGGATCCGAGTGCGACTCCGGCATACGAGGCGTTGATGGGGCTGAGCAAGAAGGCGGCGGGGGCTCCGCATCCGCTGGTGCTGAGCATGTGGAAAGAAGACGCGGCGTTCAAGCCGGGCTTCGAGAAGATGGGCGAGAACGACTGGGTGCTGCAGGTGAAGATCGGCGGCGCGCCGGTGGCGATTATTTTGGTGGGTAAAGCGGAAGGGTGAGGAGCGAGGGCGACGGGAGACGGGAGTCAGGAGACGGAAGTCGCGAGCCTCCCAGGGTTTCGGTTTCTATTAGCTTCCGGCTGCTACGGGTTGGGCTAGTGGGTCGTATTCGTGCTGGACGAATTGGGCGGTGAAGGCTAAGAAGCGGAGACGGGCCATGGTTTGCATGGCGAGGTCTTCGGTTCCGGTGACTCGGAATCCGGCGACGAAGCCGGTGAGGTTACCGACGGCTCGGAGGTCTTCGAAGGTGCGGAATTTGAGGTAGGCAGTGCCTAGCGGCGCGTTCGCTCCGCCAGTGATGTCGGAGACGTGCGAGTAGAGGGTGGTGTAGTCGTCCATCACTTCCTGCGGGCCGCGCACGCCGATGGGATTGTCCTTCTGCATGTATTTGCGGCCTTCGAGCAGAAAGCGCTTGCCGTCGTTCGAGGTGAACTCGATGTGGTAGCGCATCTCGGCTTCCCTGGTGGCGGGGTTCACGCGCAGATAGTTGAAGAAGCTGCGCTGGCGGTCGATGGGGAAGGTGGGGTTGGCGATGCCTGCGAACTGGCTGAAGCGGATGGCGCCTTCGATGCGGGCTTCGTGTTCGGCGCCGTCGATGAAGTCGTTGAGGTCGGCGGCGGTCATCTTCACGCGGAAGCTGACTTCGGGAGCAGCGGGGGGAGGCCCGCCGGAGGGGATGCGGCCGGCGATGGTGAGATCGCCTTCGCGGCCGGGCGCGGGAGTGAACTGGCCGGGGAAATACCAGCCCTCCATCTCTTCGTCGAAGGTCATTCCGATGCCGCGCGGCAGTTGCCGATCGAGTAGAGGCGAAAGCAGGGGATTGGTGGGCAGTTTGGCGGAGACGCGGGTGAGGAGGTAGTAGAAGCCGAAGCGGTTGGTGGCGGGCTCGCGGTGGAAGATGCCCATGGAGACGGGCAGCGAGTTTGTATCCATGCCGGGGGGGAGGTCCATGACCCACTTGCCGATGAAGAGGCCGTCCTCCAGTTTGCGGATTTCGTCGCGGAATGGAGTGAAGTCGTTCAATTGGAAATGACCGGCGGTGAAGGTGGGGACAATCATTCCTTCGATGAGGCCCATCAATTGGAAGCGGCTTTCGAGGCGGCCGTCGGGGTGATTGTGAAACTCGAGGTGGGCGAGGCCGACGCCGTGATTGGCGTTGGAAATGGTGTCCATGCGCCAGGCGCCTTCCAATTCGGAGGGTTCGGGCACGGTGGCCTGGGCGTAGAGTTGACGGTGATCTTCCACGGTGACGTTGTCGAAGCCGTAGACGCGCGACATGGGGAAGGTGAACATGCGCTGGCCGTTGGGGAATTCGCCGAGATAGACGCGGCCGAGGAGCAGATCCTGGTTCACCACTTTGAATACGTCGTAGAAGCCCTGCCACGGTGGATCGACGTATTTGAGCAAGACGTATTTGCCGGCGGGGAGATCGCCCTTGGGCTGCTTGAGCTCGATTTCTTCGAGGGAATTGCGGGCGTTGATGACGCCGTCGGTATCGCTGGTGAGTCCGGAGTACTTATTGCCCTTTTTGGAGAATTTTTTCTTGAAGCCGGTGTAGAGGGCGGCGGACATTTCGTTGAGGACGTGGCCGGAGGGGAAGAAGCCCTTCCAGTATTCGTCGTTGCGCACGGTGCGCTGGGCGAGATCGATGTTGCGGCCGCCGGCGTTGATCATGAGATCGATGCTCTGGCACGGAGTGCGTTCGAAGATGCGGTCGAGTTCGGCTTCGCCGCGGCGGAGGATGGCGCGCGCATCCAAACCGGCAAAGCTCACGGCGACGGCGGAGGCGGGGTAAGGAATGCCGCCGAGGTCCTGAATTTTACGGGCGACGGCGCGCTCGGCGACGGCGGAGATGGTGAGGAAGGGATTGACTCCGAGGGCGGTGGGAATGACGGCGCCATCGATGACGAAGAGGCCGTTGTGCACGGAGCCATCGGCGGCGAAGACGCGTCCCCACTGATCGACGGTGCCGGACATGGCATCGTCGCCCATAGGGCAGCCGCCGAGGGGGTGCGCGGTGATGAGACGGCGTGTTTGGAGGAACGACCAGATGGGGTTCTCCATGAAGGTGCCGCCTTCGCGGCGGGCGTGGCGGCGCAACTCTTCGTTGATCATGCCGAAGACGGGCTGCTTGCCGGCGTTGGGCCACATGACGGTGACGCGGCCATCGCGTTCGAAGAGGGGGCGCTCCCAGCGGAAGTAGCCGCCCTGATCGTCGATACCCATGCAGAGATAGAGCATGGAATGATTGAGGGCTCCGTCGGGGCGATAGGGATTGGCCTGCGAGACGTCGTTGGCGCGGCGGGCCAATTCGGCGAACTCATCGCCGGCGTCGGTGTCTTCGCCGGGGAGCGCGGCGAAGGCGAGTTGGGCGGCGCGGACGTAGGCGGAGGCGAAGCTGAGATCTTCGACGGCGAAGCGCTGATCGCGAGTGCCGGGATAGCGCAGCACGGCGACGATGGAAGGTCCGGGCGCATTGGTGGCGGGGTTGGGTCGATTGCCGAAGCCGAGGACGGATGTATTGACGTTGCCGTTGTAGCTGATGCCGAAGAAATCGCCGTTGCCGCCGAAGCGTGTACCGCAGGTGTGGGAGACGGAGAGTCCGTGGAGATTGGCGGAACGGAGGAGGATCTCGGTGCTATTGATGGAGCCGGCGGAGAGGACGACGTTGCCGGCTTCGATGGTGAATTTTTCCGACTTGGTGGGACTCTTGACGCGGACTCCGTGGACCTTCCATCCGCCGGCGGGGAGTTTTTCGATCCACTCGACTTTGGTTTGGGTGTAGATCTCGGCGCCATTGGCGGCGGCCATGGGGAGATAGTTCATGTAGAGCGTGTTCTTGGCGCCGACGTTGCAGCCGCTGACGCAATCGCCGCAATCGGTGCATTTTTTCTGCATCACGCCCTGTTTGTTGGGCTGGTTGTCGAATTCGTAGTTGACGGCGATGTTGAGGGCTTGCAGTTCGAGGCCTGCCTGCTGGCCGCGGCGGGCGAGGGCCTGGACCTTGGGCAGGCTCATATGATCGGGGTGGGGCTTGGCGGCGAGCATGAGGCGGGCCATGCGGTAATACTGCTGGAGGTCGGGATACTTGAGTGCGGAGGGCCATCCGGCGCGAGTGAAGGTGTCCTCATCGGGTTCGATGGCGACATTGGCGTTGACGAGCGAAGTGCCGCCGAGGCCGCTGCCCTTCATGACGGAGATGTGCTGGTAGTTGAGGAGTTCATACAGGCCGAGAGGATTGGCGGAGGAGCGGACCTGGCCGAGGTAGCCCTCGAAGGTATCGGGGAAGGAACCGACGGTCCATTCCTTGCCGCGTTCGAGCAGGCAGACGGAAGGTTTGGGATCGAGTTCGGAGGTAACGAGGCGGGCGGCGGTAATGGCTCCTCCGTAGCCGGATCCGATCACGATGAAGTCGTAGCGGGTCTTGCGGGTGTTCCAGTCTCTGGCGAGCATCGAGCCTCCTCTAATGGCACCAATCCTATCCCAAATAGTGGCGCGACGGGGAGGAACGTTACAGAGATTATCTAGCTCCGAGGGGTTTCCAGTTTTTGCGGCCCTCGAGATCTTTGTCTTTTACGGCGACGGGGCCGATGTCGACTTTCTCGATGCGGAGGCCTGCTCCGTTGGTGCCGGCGCCGGGGAGGATGACCTGGGTTTCGCGGGGGTAGCGGGTGTTGCCGGCTTTGACGAAATCGCCGTAGAGGATGCGGAGGCCGGCCATGAGGCCCGTGCTTTCGACCTTGATTTCACGGGGGCAGGATTCGCCATCGAGGGTCACGAGGTAGCGGCCGGCGCCGGATTCGACGCGAAAAGCTCTGGCCTCGCCGTCGTCGTAGATGAGCTTGGTGGAGACGTTTTTCGCGCCTGCTTTGCGGAGGAGATCGAGTGTGCGGCCGAACTGGCGGTCGTAGACTTCGCGCATGGCGTCTTCCATTTCCTGGCCATCCTGACGGGGTTGCTTATCGTAGGCGAAGCCGGCGTCGGTTTTGACGACCTGCAGTTGCTGGCCTGAATTGGTGACGAGGAATTTGGCGTCGTTGGGGAGACGGAAGAGCGCGACGGCGGACCATTGCAATTGGGGTTTGCCTTCGCGGGCGGAGATGAGCCTGGCGCCGGCGGCACGGACGCGGGAGGCTTCTTTGATGCCGGCATCGCCGCCGAGGGATTTCAACATGGCGTCGAAGAATTGCTGGCCGAGGGCTTCGAGCGCGGCGCGGGATTCTTTGAAGGTGAACTCGACTTTGTCGGTCTCTTTGTCCTTGATGTAGGAGGTGTGGGCATCGCGATCGGGGTCCCAGTCTTTGCGGGAGACGGCGACTTTCAAGGCGCCTTCGGGGAAGGGGCCGAGCACGAGCTCGCCTTTTTGCGTCGTTCCGGCGGGCTTGCCGTCGACGGTGACTTCGCAATCGACAGGCTTGCAGGAGACGGCGAGTTTGCCTTCTTTGGGTTGGGGAGGCGGCGGGGGCGGCTCAGACTTTGCTTTCTCAGCGGCGCGTGCCTTGGCGAGATCGCGGAGGGCGTTGAGGAAATTGTCGGAGGCGCCGGCTTTCTTGAGCAGGTCGTAATCGGCGCTGGAGGGATCGAAGCCGATGCCGACTTTGCGAACCTGATTGAGAAGGATGTTCTCATTGAGGTAGACGCCTTTGGATTTGCGAATGATGTCGAATTTTTCGCGGAGGCGGTCCAGATCGTAGGCTTCGGTGTCCTGATGCATGGCTCCGCTCAGCAGACATGCTGAGAGGAAGAGGCCGGCAACAATCGGTAGTCTCATCGCTGTTCCTCCTATTTGAGCGCTTCGCGAGCCTTGCTGACCTGATACAAGAAGCCGCGGGCGGCAGTGTTATTGGGCGACAGGGCGAGCGCTTTTTTGGCGTTCGATTCACAGCCGTTGAGATCACCGCTGTCCCAGGCTACTTTGGCGTTGCGCAGCAAGATGCGCAGTTGGGCGCTGACGGCGTCTTCTTTGGGGGCTTCGGCGGGCTTGGCCTCGGCGGTGGCGAGGGCATCGAGTTCCTTCACCATGGCGACGACTTCGGCGGAGTTCGCCGTGGATGGGGAAAGGCCGCCGATGGCTTCCTTGGCCTGGGTGACGTCCTGGGTCCACTCCTCTTTCGGTTTGCCCGCCGCCTGTTTATCTTTGGCCACTCTGAAATGCAGGCCGGCGCGATCGAGGAGGGCCTTTTCGCTTTCGGCGGTTCCGGGAAAACGGAGGCTGTAGCTGCGCAGCTTGGTGATCAACTCGTCGGCGCCGATATCGTTTCTGTTGCGAGCGGCGGTGAGAAAGGCCCATTCGGAGACGGGGTCGCTGCTTTCCCAGGCGCCCAGGTCCTGGGTGCGGACGTAGCCGGGTTTGG
>JAEUQG010000467.1 GCA_016789755.1 Bryobacterales bacterium | reverse complement strand
GTAGTATGATTGCTACAAGATGGCGAAGGCCAAGTACTCCTTGACTCCAGGGCCCAAAGGCCCCCAAGCCGCTCGTTTGCGCCAACGTAAGTTCGAACTTCTCCGCCTGTTCCCCTTCCCCGAAGATTTGTTGCCCGGTTCCCTCACCGAGAGTTCGACGCGCTGCGGCAAGCCCACCTGTCACTGCGCTCAACCCAATGATCCCGGCCATTCCACGTGGACCTTGACGTTCATGAGTAACGGCCGCCGCCGTGTCGAGCGTATCCCCAAGGCCTGGGCCGAGCAGGTCCAAGAGCGCCTCCGCGCAGGCCGTCAATTTCAGGATGCCGTCCGAGACCTGCTCACCACCAACGCCGAACTGCTGGTGCTCGCGCGCAAGCAGAAGCTCGATCAGCCGTGAGCGCAACGAACCTACGCACGATTCATCGCTATTCGGCCAAGACTCTCGGCTTGCAACGCTACTACGCTGACTGCGGCGACGGACGCCTCCGCCCCAGGAAGCCTGCGCCAGATCTGCTGTGGGCCTTGCTGGCGGCTCAACTAATCCGTGAAACTTCCTTCCATGCCACTGAGGTCATGGTCCACAGCGCGCCTCGCTTCAATCTCGGCATTGGTTGCCAGTTCTGCGACGACACCCTGGCTTACTTCACTGAGCGCATGGATCCCCAGCCCACGCGTTCCGCGCTTGCCGATGTGCTTCATCACGCCAAACGCAACAAAGCCTTTCAAGAGGATGCTTTCATCGGGTTGGCCATCGACGGAACTACGGTGGGGCGGTGTGAGCAATCGTCCTGCTCGTTGTGCCGGCCCTACCGGAATCAGAAAAAGGAGATCGTCGGTTATCACCACCATTTAGCGATGATCAGTGTGGTCGGCACGCATTTGTCACTGCCGTTCGATGTCGAGCCCTACGGTCCTAAAGACAGCGAGTACGCTGCAGGGCAACGATTGCTCCGGCGCGCCATGCAGGGACTGGGGCCACGCTTTGCCGATTATCTGGTGGTCGATGCGGCGTACGCCACCAGCACCTTCCTCCATACCGCCCGCGAACTCGCTATTGCGGTTGTGGCCCGCCTGAAAGACAACTTGCCAGAGTTGTCCGGCGAGGTGGAGCGGTACTTCCACGGCAAGAGGCCGCATCGCGTGACCAAGCGCAATGGCCACCGCGTCGAACTCTGGGACTCCAGCGATTTCGGCCCTTGGGAGACGCTCGACTGGAAGTGGGTAAGGGTACTCCGCTACCGTGAAATCGCCGCCGACGGCACGGTCATTGCCCAGGCTCAATGGTTCACCAATCTGCCGGCCAGCAAGGTCGGCACTCTCACTTTGTTCAAGATGGCCAGAAGCCGATGGGAGATCGAAAACCAAGGTTTCAACGACTGCAAGTCCCGTCAAGGCTTCGAACACATCTGCCACCACGAACCGCACAGCTTGGTCATCTGCTGGCTGCTCACTCTGTTGGCTCTCGTCATCGGCAGGCTGTTTCGAATCCGATACCTTCATCGTGGAAACCACCCCATCCGCAGCGCGATCGAACTGGTTCGACTTCTCCGTCTCAGCCTCGGCCAACCTCGCTTCCTCGACTCCACTTGATTCTTCCACCTCCCAGCGGCCTCTCTTTGACAATTTTCAAACCCGCATCTTCCGCCATGGCCAGGACTGTCTGCGAAGATTGCCAAACCTTGTACAACTTCCCACACACACATCGGAAACCGCTACTCTGTGCGTCCTGCTCTCTCCCTTCTCCGGTTCATTCCGAAACGGCTGAGTGTTCGATGTGGGGGTTGTGCCCGTGGGAATGCGGGCGTATACTGAGCGGAACTCGAAACTGGGATCACAGTCCTGCTTTCGTGCAAAGTTTGGACGAAAGGAGATGCAAGCACTCCGGTTCGTTTTTCCGCCTTGTCTGGGCGCATGGCGGAGACTGAAGTCGAATCCCGCTTCCAACCTCTATGGCCGCTCCGGACATTCCCCTGAAGAACAATCGATTTGGGCAGACTGCGCGAAGAGACCGCTGGTGGGCCTCTCCGCTTGGTGTGTTCCTTGGCTTTGGCCTGTTTCTGGTGTATGCGAACTGGGCTGCGTTCCAGAACGAGCACTACACGCACGGGCCGTACATCTCACCGTTCTATTCACCCGAACTGTTCGGGTCATCGCCGCACGCGCTATTTGGGCCGAAACCAAACTGGTATCCCAGTTTTCTGCCGTTCTCTCCGGCGTTCTTCATCCTGTGGATTCCGGGGCTGTTCCGGTTCACGTGTTATTACTACCGGGGCGCATACTACAAGGCGTTCTGGGCGGACCCGCCGGCGTGCGCGGTAGGGGAGCCGAGGAAGTCGTATCTGGGGGAGAAGTCGCTGCCGCTGGTGGCGCAGAACTTTCACCGGTACTTTTTGCGGCTGTCGTATCCGGTGTGGGGATTTTTGGTGTGGGACGTGTGGAAGGCGTTGTGGTTCGAGGACGGCTTCGGCATCGGGTTGGGGACATTGATACTGGCGGTGAACGTGACGCTGATCGGCGGGTATGTTTTTGGATGCCACGCGTTCCGGCATTTGAGCGGTGGTACGTTCGACCAGTTTTCATTGCATCCGGCGCGGACGAAGCTGTATGACTGCGTGAGCTGCTTGAACAGCAACCACAAGAAGTGGGCGTGGGCGAGCCTGTTTTCGGTCGGGTTCTCCGATATCTATGTGCGGCTTTGCTCGATGGGCGTGTGGGCAGATTGGAGAATCCTGTAATGGCGGAATATCGGACTCATCCTTACGACGTGCTGGTGATCGGCGCGGGCGGCGCGGGGTTGCGGGCGGCGATTGAAGCGGCGGCATCGGGAGTGAAAGTGGGAGTGGTGTGCAAGTCGCTGCTGGGCAAGGCGCACACGGTGATGGCGGAAGGCGGCGTGGCGGCGGCGATGGCGAATGTGGACGATCGGGACAACTGGCGGGTGCATTTCGCCGATACGATGCGGGGCGGGCAGTATTTGAACAACTGGCGGATGGCGGAGTTGCATGCGAGGGAGGCTCCGGAGCGGGTGCGGGAGTTGGAGGCATGGGGGGCGCTGTTCGATCGCACGCGCGATGGGAAGATCCTGCAGAGAAACTTCGGCGGGCACCGTTATCCGCGGCTGGCGCACGTGGGGGATCGCACGGGGTTGGAGATGATCCGCACGCTGCAGGATCATGGAATCCACAGCGGGATGGAAGTGCACATGGAGTGCACGGTGCTGAGTCTGCTGGTGGACAGCGGGAGAGTGGCGGGGGCGTTCGGCTATGACAGGGAGAAGGGCCACTTTATTCTGTGGCCGGCGAAGGCGGTGGTGCTGGCGACGGGCGGAGTGGGACGGGCGTTCAAAATATCGAGCAATAGCTGGGAGTACACGGGCGACGGGCATGCGCTGGCATACCGGGCGGGGGCGGAGTTGCTGGACATGGAGTTCGTGCAATTTCATCCGACGGGGATGGTGTGGCCGATCAGCGTGCGGGGGATTCTGGTGACGGAAGGCGTGCGCGGGGAAGGCGGGGTGTTGCGCAACAGCGAAGGCAAGCGGTTCATGTTCGACGATATTCCGGAGAATTACAAGAGCCAGACGGCGGATTCGGAGGAAGAGGGCTGGCGGTATACGCAGGGGGATAAAGACGCGCGGAGGCCGCCGGAGTTGCTGACGCGCGATCACGTGGCGCGGTGCATCAACCGGGAGGTGAAGGCGGGGCGGGGGAGTCCGCACGGGGGCGTGTTTCTGGATATTGCGTGGATCAAGCAGCGTATCGCGAAAGGGGAGGAGCACATCAAGCGAAAGCTGCCGAGCATGTACCACCAGTTCAAGCAGCTTGCCGATATCGACATTACGAAAGAGCCGATGGAGGTGGGGCCGACGACGCATTACATGATGGGCGGAGTGAAGGTGGATGGGGATTCGCAGATGTCGACGGCGCCGGGGTTGTTTGCGGCGGGGGAAGTGGCGGCGGGTCTGCATGGCGCAAACCGGCTGGGTGGGAATTCGTTGTCGGATCTGATTGTGTTCGGCAAGCGCGCGGGGCAGTATGCGGCGGAGTTCGCGAAGGCGAACGGGGCGGCGGCGGTGGACGAGGGGCAAGTGCAGGCGGCGGCGAGGAAGGCTCTGGCGCCGTTCGAGCGCGGGCCGGGGGCGGAGAATCCTTACAGGATTCAATACGACTTGCAGGAAGCGATGCAGGCGCTGGTGGGGATTGTGCGGGTGGAAGGCGAGATGCAGCAGGCGCTCGAGGAGATTGGGAAATTGCAGGCGCGGGCGGCGAATGCGGGCATCGATGGGAACCGGATGTACAACAACGGGTGGCACACGGCGATGGATCTGGAGAACATGCTGACGGTGTCGGAGGCGATTACGCGGGCGGCGGTGCTGCGGAAGGAGAGCCGGGGGGCGCAGTTCCGCGACGATTATCCGGACAAGAGCGCGGACTGGGGCAAGCACAACATCGTGGTGCGGCGGGGGAGCGACGGGCAGATGGTGATTGAGAAGCGGGCGGTGAAAGCGCTGCCGGCCGAGTTACAGCAAATCATCGAGGAGATGAAATAGATGGCGAAACAGGCGATGTTCCGGATCTGGCGCGGCGATGCGGGCGGGGGGAAGTTTGCGGACTATCAGACGGAAGTGGACGAAGGGATGGTGGTGTTGGACGTGGTGCATCGCATACAGGCCGAGCAGGCTCCGGACCTGGCGGTGCGGTGGAACTGCAAGGCGGGCAAGTGCGGGTCGTGCTCGGCGGAGGTGAACGGGATGCCGCGGCTGATGTGCATGACGCGTCTTAGCGATTTGAATCTGGACATGCCGGTGATTGTGGAGCCGATGCATGCGTTTCCGCCGGTGCGGGATCTGGTGACGGATGTGAAGTGGAATTTCGCGGCGAAGAAGAAGATCAAGAAATTCCGGCCGCGGTCGGCGGACGCCGAGGATGGGACGTGGCGGATGCAGCAGCGGGACGTGGACCGGGTGCAGGAGTTCCGCAAATGCATCGAGTGCTTTCTGTGCCAGGACGTTTGCCACGTGCTGCGGGATCATCAGAAGCACGAGGAGTTCATCGGGCCGCGGCTGTTCGTATATACGGCGGCGCTGGAGATGCATCCGCTCGATACGGAAGACCGGATTGCGGAATTGAAGGAGAAGTACAGCATCGGGTACTGCAACATCACGACGTGCTGCCGGCAGGTGTGTCCGGAGTCGATTACGATCACGGAGAACGCGATTATTCCGTTGAAGGAGAGAGTGGTGGACCGGTATTTCGATCCGCTGAAACATTTGTTCAATATTTTGTAGCGAGCCGAAGGAGGCTATCATGTTCGCGCTGAAACCGATTTCGCCGGCGAGCGTGCCGGGCGCTTTGGCCAAGGCCGAGCGCTACCGGCTATTGAATGAGCCCAGTGAAGCGGAGAGCATCTGCCGCGATGTACTGGAGGTGGACCCGCAACATCAGCAGGCGCGAATCAGCCTGGTGCTGGCGCTGACGGATCGGATTCCGGAGGATGCGCGGGCGTTCACGGAGGCGATTGCGAACACGGCGCATCTGGAGGAATCCTACGACCGGGCGTATTTTGCGGGAATCGCGTGGGAGCGGCGGGCGCGGGCAAGGCTGAACCAAGGGGGGCACGATTCGCATCATCAGGCGTACGACTGGATACTGCGGGCGATGGGATTGTTCGAGATGGCGGAGAAGGTGAGGGCGGACGGCAACGACGATGCGGTGTTGCGATGGAACACGTGCGTGCGGATGCTGCGGGAGCATCCGGAACTGGGGCCGCGGGAGCAGGAAGCGAGCGCGCCGATATTGTCGGAGTAAGCGGCTATTCTGGTGGAATGATCCTTGTAGCGATGGCGCTGGGGGCGCTGTGTCTGGAGGCGCAGAGCCACTACGTATTTTTCAACCGGGAGCGGGAACGGATCGCGGAGACTTCGTTTCTGGAGGCGCGCGGAGTGGCGGGGGCGCAGGTGAAGTATACGTGGCGGGAGTTGGAGCCGCGGCGGGATGAGTACGATTTTTCGGCAGTGCGGAAGGATGTGGAGTTTCTGACGGCGCGCGGGAAGCGGCTGTTCGTACAGTTGCAGGACTCCTCGTTCGACGACCGGATTGTGAACGTTCCGGAATATCTGCGGTCCTCAGGCGCGGTGCGGCAGTATCTGGAACGGGACGGGAAGCGGGCGCCGGACGGATGGGTGGCGCGGCGGTGGGATGCGGCGGTGCGGGAACGGTTTCACAAGCTGCTGTTTGCGTTGGGGCGGGAGTTCGATGGGAGGATCGAGGGGATCAATCTGGCGGAGACATCGATTGGGGTGAGCCGGGCGGATGCGGCGGATTTTGAGCCAGGGCGGTATCGGGACGCGGTGCTGGATAATCTGCGGGCTTTGAAGAAGGCGTTTCCGAAGTCGGTGGCAATGCAGTATGCGAACTTCATGCCGGGGGAGTGGCTGCCGTGGGAGGACAAGGGGTATTTGCGTTCGGTGTATGAAGAGGCAGTGAAGACGGGGGCTGGAGTTGGGGGGCCGGACTTGCTGCCGAAGCGGAAGGGGCAACTGGCGCATGCGTATCCGCTGCTGAAGAAGGTGGCGGGGAAGGTGCGGACGGGGATTGCGGTGCAGGAGGGGAACTATTCCGAAGGGAGCAGCGTGGAAGAACTGCTGCGGTTTGCGCGGGAAACATTACGAGTGGATTATGTTTTTTGGGGAGCGGAGGCTCCGTACTACGAGCGCGACGTATTGCCGCTGTTGGCGAGGCAGGCGGGCAAGTAGAGGTACGCTGTAAGCTGCGATGAAATACCTGTTTTTCTTCATGGCCGCGATGCTGTGGGCGGAACCGTTCGATGCGGTGGTGCGGCGACTGGCCGGGAGCAATACGCATGCATTCCTGGTGCGGCGCGATGGGCGTGTAGTGCGCGAGTGGTATGCCGAGGGTGTGACCGCGGACAAGAAGCAGGGGACGGCATCGCTGGCGAAGGCGCTGATCGGCGGGAACTCGCTGATGCTGGCGATGGAGGATGGGCGCATCCGGCCGGAGGATGCGGCGTCGAAGTTCATTGCGCAGTGGAAGGACGATGATCGGCGGGGGAAGATCACGATCCGGCATCTGGCGACGCACACGTCGGGGATTCAGGACGCCAATGAAGACGGGGTTCCGCACGAGAAGCTGGCGGGGTGGATGGGGGAGTTCTGGCGGCGGTCGCCGAGTCCGTTTCAGTTGGCGCTGAAGGCTCCGGTGCTGTTCGCGCCGGGGTCGGCGTATCACTACAGCAATCCGGGGATGGCGATGCTCGCGTATGCGGTGGCGGTGAGTCACGGGCAGGATCAGAAGGAGATTCTACGCACGCGGGTGATGCAGCCTTTGGGGATCGCGGATGGGGAGTGGTCGCTCAGTTACAACGAGAAATTTTCCGATGGGGGATTGACGTTGTATGCGAATTGGGGCGGGGCGGCGTTTACTCCGCGGGCGGCGGCGGCGATTGGGGAATGGATGATGACGCGGGGCGGGGAAGCGAAGACGATGGTGCGGTACGCGGGGATGCCGCTGCCGGATCGGGGGAAGGACAAGTATGCTCCGGCGTCGGGGCTGTGCTGGTACACGAATACGGATGGAGTGTGGCCGAAGGTGCCTCGGGATGCATTTGTGGGAGCGGGGGCGGGACATGAAGTGATGCTGGTGGCGCCGAGTTTGAAGCTGGTGGCGGTCCGCAACGGGCGGGCGTTGAATGGGAAGCCGTTCTGGACGGCGGTGTACGAGGATTTCTTTGCGCCGTTGATGGAGGAGATTGCTCCGTATCCGGCGAGCGATGTCATACGCGGAGTGGATTTCGCGCCGGTGGAGACGGTGACGCGGAAGGCGATCGACAGCGACAACTGGCCGCTGACGTGGGGAGACGACAACGCGATGTACACGGTGTATGGCGATGGGACGGGATTCGAGCCGGGGGTGGAAGAGAAATTGAGCATGGGGTTCGCGCGGATCAAGGGGAGTCCGCTGGTGTATGAGGCGGAGAACATCCGTTCGGAGACGGGGGAGCGGAAGGGAGATGGGGCGAAGGGGTTGAAGGCGAGCGGACTACTGATGGTGGATCAGGTGCTGTACATGTGGGTGCGCAATGCGGCCAATAGCGAGTTGTGGTCGAGCGCGGACCGTGCGGTGACGTGGAAGCAGCATTTCCGGTGGAAGGAATCGTTCGGGTCGCCGGTGTTTTTGAATTTCGGAAAGAATTACGAAGGGGCGCGCGATGGATATGTGTACGTGTACTCGCAGGACGGTGGGAGCGCGTACAAGCCGGACGATGGGATTGTGCTGGCTCGGGTATTGCGGGGAAAGGTGACGGATCAGCGGGCGTACGAATTTTGGGCGGGGGATGGGAAGTGGACACGAGATATCGGGAAGAGGCAGCCGGTGTTCCGGTTTGCGGGGCACTGCGAACGGACCGATGCGGTGTATCACGCGGGGCTGAAACGGTATCTGCTGGCGGTGTCGTATGGGCATGACGGAGGGTGGGGGATCTACGATGCTCCGGAGCCGTGGGGGCCGTGGACGACGGCGTTTCATACGCCGGAGTGGGATTTGGGCAAGACGCATGGATACCGGCTGCCGGCGAAGTGGATGCAGGGGCTGAACCTGTACCTGGTGTTTTCCGGGGCGCGCGGGAAGGGGATGCATTACGATGCGTTCAGCGTGCGGCGGATGCGGCTACGGGTGGAGTGAGGAGCAGCGGAGCATGTCGCAATACGGGGAGGAACTGGAAGCGATTGTGGCCGAGTTGAACCGCTCGGCGCCAGGGGGACGGGTGGCGGCGGCGCGGACGACATCGCTCGATGCGCTGCTGCAGTTGGCGGCGCGGAATCATGCGACGGATGTGTTGCTGGTGGCGGGGAGCGGGGTGGCGATGCGGATACAGGGGGAGTTAACGCCATCGACCGGTCCGGTGCTGGATGGGGAGGCGGTGAAGAATCTGGTGAGCGGGCTGTTGGATGGGCAGCAGCAGGAGAGGCTGAGGAAGGAGCGGTCGCTCGATCTGGCGTTTGCGCGGGAGAGCGTGGGACGCATCCGGTGCAACATTCATTTTCAGCGGGGGACGATGGCGGCGGCATTACGGATTCTGCCGCCGGGGGTGCCGACGATCGAGTCGCTGCATTTGCCGGTTTCGTTGGGGCGGCTGGCGGAGGCGCGGCAAGGGCTGGTGCTGGTGACGGGGGCCTCGGGATGCGGGAAGTCGTCGACGCTGGCGGCTTTGATCGGGCGGATTAATGCGCAGCGGCGGTGTCACATCGTGACGATCGAGGACCCGATCGAGTATCATCACAACAATCAAAGATCGATTGTGGAGCAAATGGAAATCGGGCTGGATGCGACAGACTTTGCGGCGGCTCTGCGGAGCATTTTGCGTCAGAATCCGGATGTGATTCTGGTGGGAGAGATGCGCGATGCGGAGACGATGGCGGCGGCGTTGTCGGCGGCGGAGACGGGGCATTTGGTGATGTCGACGCTGCATACGAACGATGCGGTGCAGGCGGTGGCTCGGATACTGGATTCGTTTGGGGTGGGGCAGCAGCAACAGATCCGGCAGCAGATTTCGCTGGCGTTGACGGCGGTGGTATCGCAGCAGCTTGTGCCATCGGTGACGGGGCTGGGGCGGTATCCGGCGGTGGAGGCGATGATGGGGACGGCGGCGGTGCGGAATCTGATCCGGAAGGGGGAGGAGCATCAACTGCTGACGCAGATGTCGATTGGGAGGGGGGAAGGGATGATGACGATGGAGCAATCGCTGGCGGAGCTTGTGCGCGGGGGACGGATCACGAGGGACACGGCGCGGGCGCATTGTTTCCGGCCGCGGGATTTAGAGCGGTATCTGGAGTCCTAAAGAAGATGAGTCCGGAACGGTGGCAGTTAATCGACAGGATTTTCAATGACGCGGTGGATCTTCCGGCGGGGGAGCGGGAGGCGTTTGTGCGGAGGGAGGCTGGGGGCGATGAAGAGGTGATGCGGGAGGTGTGGAGTCTGCTGGAGGCGGATTCGACGCAAGGAGTGAACCTGGACGCGATTGTCTCGGACGCGGTGGAACGGGCCGATGAGCAGCATCACAGCGGGGATGTGGGTCTGGTGCTGGGTCCGTACAAGCTGGTGGAGTTGCTGGGGTCTGGGGGGATGGGGTCCGTGTATAAGGCGGTGCGGGCGGATGAGACGTTTCAGCAGGCGGTGGCGATCAAGCTGGTGCGGCGTGGGATGGATTCGGACTTTATTCTGGCGCGTTTCCGGCAAGAGCGGCAGATTTTGGGGAATTTGAATCATCCGAACATTGCGCGGATTCTGGACGCGGGGAGCGCGGCGGACGGACGGCCGTATTTCGTGATGGAGTTTGTGGAAGGGCTTCCGCTGCTGAAGCATTGCGAGGAAGGCGGATTGAGCGTGAAGCAGCGGCTGGAGCTGTTTGTGCAGGTGTGCGCGGCGGTGCAGCATGCGCATCAGAAGCTGATTATTCACCGCGATTTGAAGCCGTCGAACATTCTGGTGACGAAGGAGGGGGTGCCGAAGCTGCTCGATTTCGGGATTGCGAAGCTGCTGGCGCCTGGGGATGCGACGGGGGAATGGTTGACGCAGACGACGGGGCGGATGATGACACCGGATTATGCGAGTCCGGAGCAGGTGATGGGGAAGGAGTTGACGACGGCGACGGATGTGTATTCGCTGGGGGCGCTGTTGTACCTGCTGCTGGCTGGGGAGAAGCCTTACCGGATTGGCGGGCAGAGCCTGCAGGAGATGGAGCAGGCGGTATGCACGGTGGATCCGAAGAAGCCGAGCGCGGCGGCGAAGGATGGGCGGCGGGGGAAGGAGTTGGTTGGGGATCTGGATAATATCGTGCTGCACGCGATGAGCAAGGAGCCGGAGCGGCGGTATGCGTCGGCGGAGCATTTGGCGGCCGATATCCGGAATTATCTGGAAGGGCGTCCGGTGGCGGCGCGGGAAGTGACATTTTTGTACCGTGCGGGGAAGACGATCCGGCGGAACAAGACGGCGAGTATTGCGGCGGCTTTGTTGGTGGCGAGCCTGGTAGGCGGGTCGTTCGGGACGTACTATCAAATGCGGCGGGCGGAGCGGCGATTCGGGCAGGTGCGAAAGATGGCGAACACGTTTCTGTTCGACTTCTACGATTCGATCGCATCGACGCCGGGAACGGTGCAATCGCGGGCGCTGGTGCTGCGGACGGCGCGGGAGTATCTGGACAGTCTATCGGCAGAAGCGAGCGGGGATGCATCGCTGTCGATGGAGTTGGCGCAGGCGTATTTACGGCTGGGAGAGGTGGAGGGTGGCGCGCTGAGCGGGAACCTGGGCAACTCGCAACTGGCGGATAGCCTTTTCCGGAAGGCGATTGAACTGGTAACGCCGCTGCGGCGGAGCGCGCGATCGGCGCAACTGCTGGCGACGGCATACCGGCGGCGGGGCGACATCACGGTATATTCGGAGAATTTGAGCCGTGCGCTGGAGTATTACACAAAAGGGGTGGAAATCCTACGCGGCTCAGTAGGGAAGGACGTTGAATCGCGAACGCTGCTGGGGAGTCTGCATTTGCAGGCGGCGCGGTGCCATGCGCGGATGCTGCGCATCAAGGAATCGATGGAGCACACGCGGCAGGCGGTGGAGATTTACGAGAAGTTGCAGGCGGAGGGTGACGTGCCGGCGGAATCGCGGAATGCGCTGGCGACGTCCTATGGGACGCTGGGAATGGCGGCATTTCGGAGCATGCAATTGCCGGAGGCGTTGGAGATGCATCGCAAGTCGATAGCGCTGCGGGAACGGCTGGTGGAGGAGAATCCGCAGTCTCCGGAGTTCCGGCGCGACCTGGCGATCGCGTATTCGAATGCGGCGGATGTGCTGGCGAGTCCGTCGGGGCCGAACCTGGGGCGGAAGGCGGAGGCGTTGGAACTGTGCCGGAAGATGACTGCGCTGACGGAGAGCAACCTGAAAGCGGATCCGGCGGACCGGCGGGCGCGGTTCGATCATGCGATGGCGCTGATGCGGCTGGGCAACTACCTGCCGGACGCCGAGGGCGTGGACACGATGCGGATGTCGTTACGGATGTTCGAGCAGATCCTGGCGGGCGATCCAAAGAACCGGCGGGCGTTGGGGATGATGTCGTACCTGCATCAGCGGATCGGCATGTTGCTGGAGACGGGGGACCGTGCGGCGGCGTTGCGGCATCTGGAGCGGTCGGTGGCGCTGAATGAGGAGGGACGGCGGGTGGATCCGGAGGATTTCGACCGTATTATCGCGATATTGAGTGCGAAGAAGTCACTGGCGGCGGTGTTGGCTCGGGGTGGGCAGTGCGGGAAAGCGGTGGAGGTGCTGAGGAAGTTGCTTTTGGAGGAGCCGGGCTTTGTGGCGAAGGCGCCGACGCAGATCCGGGCGTTGATGATCAGGCCGGACGGGCTGCAGGCGTTAGGGGATGCGCAGCGGGTGTGCGGGGATCATGCGGGGGCGCAGGATTCGTACTCGCAGAGCGTCGCGGGGTGGGAGGCGTTACGGGGGCATAAGGATTTCGGCAAGGTGCACGAGGCGGCGCTGGAGAAAGCGGCGGGCGCATTGGGGAAGGAGGAGCGAGGAGGCGGCGGGAACTGTTGGGGATGATGGCGGCGGGGGTTGGGATGGCGGCGGAGGTAAAGCAATGCGATGTGCTGGTGTATGGATCGACGCCGGGGGGC
>JAEUQG010000433.1 GCA_016789755.1 Bryobacterales bacterium | reverse complement strand
ACCCTGTAGTTGGGTGCTTCCTTGGTGATGATGACGTCGTGGACGTGGCTTTCCCGCAAGCCGGCGAAGGTGACGCGGAGGAATCGGGCGCGCTGTTGGAGTTCAGGAATAGTAGCGCAGCCGCAGTAGCCCATGCCGGCTTTGACGCCGCCCACGAGTTGATAAACCATTTCGGAGAGAGGACCTTTGTAGGGGACGCGGCCTTCGATGCCCTCGGGGACCATTTTCTGAGTGGGGTCGAGGGAGTAGCGGTCGGCGGCGCTTTGGCCCATGGCGCCCATGGAGCCCATGCCGCGGTAGCTTTTGAAGGTGCGGCCCTGGTAGAGGATGGTTTCGCCGGGGCTTTCGTCGGTGCCGGCGAAGAGGCCTCCGATCATGACGGAGTCGGCTCCGGCGGCGATGGCTTTGGTGACATCGCCGGAGTACTTGATGCCTCCGTCGCCGATCAACGGGACGCCCGCCGCGGTGGCGGCTTTGGAACATTCGAGGATAGCGGTGACTTGGGGGACTCCGGCGCCGCTGACGATGCGGGTGGTGCAAATGGAGCCGGGGCCGATGCCGACCTTGATGCCGTCGACGCCCTGGTCGATCAATTCCCTGGCGCCTTCGTAAGTGCCGACGTTGCCGGCGACGATGTCGACATTGGGGAGCGCTTTCTTGACTGCGCCAATGGCCTCGATGACGCGATGGCTATGTCCGTGGGCCGTGTCGATGACGATGACGTCGACCTTCTTGGAGGCGAGTTCGATGGCGCGTTCGAGGAAATCGCCGGTGGCGCCGATGGCTGCGCCGCAGCGCAGGCGGCCGTGGGAATCCTTGGCTGCGAGGGGATATTTCAGTTTTTTCTGAATATCCTTGACGGTGATGAGGCCTTTTAGCACATATTCGTCGTCAACGACGAGCAATTTTTCGACGCGATGCTGATGGAGGATCTCCTGGGCCTGTTCGAGGGTGGTGCCGACGGGGACGGTGATGAGATTGCGCTTGGTCATCACGTCGCGGACGGGGAGGTCGTACCGGGTTTCGAAGCGCAGGTCGCGATTGGTCAAAATGCCGACGAGCTTGCCGTGCTCAGTGACGGGAACGCCAGAGATGCGGTAGCGCTTCATGAGGGCGAGGGCGTCGGAAATGAGCTGATCGGGCTCGATCGTGATGGGATCGACGATCATGCCGCTTTCGGAGCGTTTGACGCGGTCGACTTCCTCGGCCTGGCGTTCGATGCTCATGTTGCGGTGGATGATGCCGATGCCGCCTTGTTGAGCGAGGGCGATGGCGAGATGCGATTCGGTTACGGTGTCCATCGCCGAGCTGGTGATGGGGATGTTTAAGGGGATGTTCTTGCTGAAGCGCGTGCGGGTGTCCACCTGACCTGGTAGCACGTTGCTGCGCGCGGGTTGCAGCAGGACATCATCGAATGTGAGACCTTCGGCGATGTGGTCCTGAACCATAGTTTATGAAGTGTTAGCTTAGCGCAGTTCGCCGACTCGATGCAGCTTGAGAAGGTTGGTTGTGCCCTTGCGGCCGATGGGTTGGCCGGCGACGAAAACGACGGTGTCGCCGGATTTGAGGCTGCGGCGGCCGCAGAGGACTTCGTCGACGATGTTGAGCATGGCGTCGGTGCTTTCGAGTTGGGGGACGACAAGGGCTCGCACGCCGTAGTTGACGGAGAGCTGGCGGGCAACTTCGGATTTGTGTGTGAAGACGTAGACGGGGACCGGGGGGCGGTAGCTGGAGACCAGGCGGCCGGAGGAGCCGCTGACGCTGAAGACGGCGATAGCGGCGGCGCCGACCTGCTGAGCGGCTTCGAAGGCGAGGTGGGCGATGATCTGGGGATCGGTGGGGGCTTGGATTCGCGCCGGGGGCTGATAGCCGCGCTCGCGGACGCAGGCTTCCGATTCGCTGGCGATGCGGGCCATCATGCGCACGGCTTCAATGGGGAACTTACCGGCGGAGGTTTCGGCGGAGAGCATGACGGCGTCGGTGCCGTCGTAGATGGCGTTGGCGACGTCGCTGACTTCGGCGCGGGTGGGGACGTTGCTCTGGATCATGGATTCGAGCATCTGGGTGGCGGTGATGACGAACTTGCCGTGTTCGCGGGCGCGCTGAATGATGGCTTTCTGAATGGCTGGGACTTTTTCGAGGGCGAGTTCGACGCCGAGGTCGCCGCGGGCGACCATGACTCCATCGGACTCTTCGAGGATGCCGTCGAGGTTCTGCCAGCCTTCAGGTTTTTCGATTTTGGAAACGATGGGGATGGTGACGTCGTTGCCTTCGAGGAAGTGGCGGAGGCGGAGGACGTCTTCGCGTTTGCGGACGAAGGAGAGGGCGACGAGATCGATGCCGACGGTGAGGGCTTCGCGGAGGTCGGCCATGTCCTTTTTGGTGAGGGAGGCGGTGGAGACTTTGACGCCGGGGAGGTTGATGCCTTTGCGGTTGCCGATGGGGCCGCCGGAGACGACATCGAAGAGTACTTTGACGCCGTCGGATTCGAGGGCTTTGAGTTCGACGGCTCCGTCGTTGAGGAGGACGCGGTCGCCGGGGCGGACGTCTTTCGCGAAGTCGGCGTAGGTGGTGGACGCTTTGGATGCGTTGCCAGGGGTTTCTTCGGTGGTGAGGGTGAAGCGGGCGCCGGTTTGCAGATCGACGCGGCCGTTATCGAACATGCCGAGGCGGATTTTGGGGCCTTGGAGATCGAGGAGGATGCCGGTCATCGTGTGGAGGTCGGCGGCGACTTCACGAACGTCGCTGACCAGGTTGGGGATGTCGCCGGGCTGGGCATGGGAGGCGTTGATGCGGAAAACGTCGACGCCTGCGAGGATGAGGTCGCGGATGGATTCCTTGGATTGGGAGGCCGGCCCGAGGGTGGCAACGATTTTGGTCGTGGGCATGTGTG
>JAEUQG010000427.1 GCA_016789755.1 Bryobacterales bacterium | reverse complement strand
GACACATGGCACATGCAGTTTCACGTGACGCATCTGCGCAACCGGCACAAGTTTAAGATCGGCACCGATCTCGAACTGCTGCGTTTGAACACCTTCGCCACCAATAGCCCAGCCGGAGCGTATTTCTTCGACCGTCTCTATACGCAGGGTCCCGATCCGCTGACGCGCACGACAGTGGGCGGACACGGCTTCGCCAGTTTCCTGCTCGGTGTGCCCGTTTCCAATCGCCAAAGCTTCGATCCTGCCCTGACGCTGTACCGCAGGTTCTACGGTGTGTACATCCAGGACGATATTCAGATCACGAAGAATCTCACGGCGAATCTGGGGCTGCGTTATGAATACCAGCAGCCGTGGGCGGAGAAGTACGGCCGCATCGGCTACTTCGATTTCGATGGTGTCGAGCCCGTCACGGGCGCCCGCGGCACGTACAAGTTTCTCCGCCCGGGCCAGTTTCAAACCGATCCGTTGAAGAAGAACTTCGCTCCGCGCGTGGGGCTTGCTTACCGGCTGGGAGCGAAGACCGTGCTGCGCGCGAGCGGCGGCTACTTCTATGCCGCCAGCGACACGATCAACGCCGGGACATCGGATTGGGGCAATGGGCTGTTCACCTTGTTCGAGGGGAGCTTAGGCGCGCCGAGTCCATTTCCCAACACGCCTCCGGCCAACGGTTCGTGGTCCAATCCATTTGCCGCCGGTCTGCCCCAGCCCAATCGGGACAGCACGTTCGCGGGACAGAATCTCCGCACGTATAACCGCCGCCATCCTCTGCCCGTGGTATCGAACTGGACGTTCAACGTGCAGCGCATGTTGTCGCCGACGATCATGGTGCAGGCGGGCTACGTCGGGAACCGCATTATGCGCATTGTGCAGAACCGTTTCTACAACCAGAACGACCCGGCGCACATCACGCTGGGAGCGCAGTTGCTGCAGCAGGTTCCGAATCCATTTTTCGGGAAGATCTCGACGGGCAACCTGAGCTTCCCCACGGTGCAACTGCGGCAGCTTCTGCGGCCCTATCCACAGTACTTGCAGGTGCTCATCCCGCGCGACGGATACGGCGACGGCAACTATCACAGCGGACAGTTTTCGATCGACAAGCAGTATAGCCAGGGCCTGACGCTATCGGCCAGCTACACGCTTTCGAAAACCATCGCCAACGTTTTCGAGTCGGACGCGACGGAAGCGTTTCCTCACAACGCCCTGTACAATTCGCGCTACAACCGCACGATCGAGCCCAACGATATTCCGCAGCGCCTGGTGATGAGTTACCTCTACGACATCCCGTTCGGGAAGGGAAAACGGTATCTCGGAAACAGCGTCGCGGGGCGGATCATCGGTAACTGGCAGGTGACGGGCATCACGGTTCTGCAAAGCGGCACGCCGTTGCGGATTGCCGCGGCGGACAATACGAACCTCTACGATTTCTCTCTCAGCGTGGGCCGTGGAAACCGCGTCGGGGAACCCGTGCTGGCCGAAGGCGAGAGGTCGACCAATCGCTATTTCAACACCAGCGCCTTTTCGCTTTCGCCGACCTTCACCATCCCCACCGATTCACTGACGCAGCCGCAGTTGCGGAACTACGGACGGCGCAATTTCGACTTTGCCTTCATTCGTAACCAGCCGATCAAGGAGCGCTACAACATCCAGATCCGCGCCGACATTACGAACTTCTTCAATACGCCCGCGCTCAATTTGGGCACGGGGGCCAGTGTGACCGTGGGCACTCCGCAGTTCGGTCAGGTGCTGACGGGCGGCGCGCCGCGCAACGTGCAACTGGCAGCCCGCTTCACGTTCTGAGGACTGCCCGGCGGGGACGTGTAGGATAGTCAGGTGCTACTTTCGATTCTGGTTTTCGCGGCGCTTGCCTCCGCCGCCGACTCCGCCGCCGAGCGGCATGAGATGATTCCCATGCGCGATGGGGCGCGTCTATCCACCTATCTGTACTTCCCTGCCGGCGAGGGTCCGTGGCCCGTTCTGTACGAACAGCGCTACGCCAATCTGCGCGGGGAGGCGCAACGCAAACGCTACGCCGCACTCGCTGCAAAGGGCTACGTTGCCGCCGCTCAGAACTTTCGCGGCACGCACCAATCGGAAGGGGTCTACCAGGGCTATCGCGCGCTTGGCTGGGGAGAATTGAAAGACGGCTACGACACGGTGGAATGGCTGGCCGGGCAGAAATGGTCGACGGGGAAGGTGGGCACATTCGGCGGATCGCAGGCCGGCTACGCGCAGAACTTTCTTGCCGTGACCCAGCCGCCGCATCTGGTGGCGCAGTACATCATTGACGGGGGGCTGAGCCTGTTTCATCTCGGCTACCGGCTGGGCGGCATCACCCGTGTGGAGCGCTTCAAGGAAGGCATGCTGGGCGATGCACGGGTTCCCGCGGAAGGCCGCCGCCACCTGGAAGACCAACTGGCGCATCCCAACTACGACGATTGGTGGAAACAGGAAGACTGCACGCTCCACTTCGCGAAGATGAATGTGCCTGCGTTCATCGTAGCCAGTTGGTTCGATTTCATGAGCCGCGGGTCCATCGACAGCTACATCGGGAGGCACAACCAGGGAGGCGCCAACGCGCGCGGCAAACAGTGGCTGCTGATCGGCCCGTGGCTGCATGGGGGCCAGAAGAGCAATCCCAAGGTAGCGGAGATGCAGTTTCCGCCCAACGCGGCTTTCGATTTGGATGCCCACATGATCCAGTGGTTCGATTACCATCTCAAAGGCAAACCGACGGGAGTGGACAAGGCGCCGAAGGTCCGTTACTACGCCATGGGCGAGAACAACTGGCGCGAGGCGGGCGATTGGCCGCGGCCGGTCAAGACCGCTGCGCTGTATCTTGCGGCGGGCGGAAAGCTGGCTGAATCGAAGCCGGCACAAGCGGAAACGAGCGAGTTTCTGAGCGACCCGGCCAATCCCGCTCCTTCTCCGGGGCGCGCCGAGCCCACGGCGCGTGACGGCCGCGCCTTCGAGTCGCACAAAGATGTCCGCGTCTTCACGAGCGAGCCGTTGCCCTCCGCCAAGGAGTGGACCGGGTTGGTGCAAGCCGAACTCTACGTCAGTTCCGACGCCCCCGACACCGACGTCATCGTGCGTGTCAGCGACGTCTATCCCGATGGGCGCTCCATGCTTCTGTTGAATGCGCCGCGCCGTCTCAAGTACCGCGACAGCTTCGAACACCCCACGCTGTTGCGGAAAGACAAGGTGTACAAGGTGGCGTTCGACCTCGGTTACATCAGTCAGGTTTTCGCCGCCGGCCATCGCATCCGCATTGCCGTGAGCAGCACCATGGCCGACTACTTCGAGCCGAACCCGAACACCGGCGAGACGCCTGCCTTCGACAAGTCCGCGCGCAGCCGTGTGGCGCGCAACCGCATTCACCACGGCGCGGCATTCCCCTCGCGGATTTTGGCGCCTCTTCCGGGCCAATAGATCGCGCGCTGCACGCTACAGTGGAGAGATGATTGAATACCGCACCGGCAACAATCTCGACATCGATCAGGTGATCGAGATGTACGTTGCCTCGACATTGGGGGAGCGCAGGCCCGTCGATGACCGCCAGCGGATGGCGGAAATGATCCGGAATGCGAATCTGGTGATCACAGCCTGGGACGGCGATTTGCTCGCCGGCATCTCACGGTCTCTGACCGATTTTGCGTACGCGACGTATTTATCCGATTTGGCCGTCCGCGAATCTCATCAGCGGCTCGGTATCGGAAAGGAATTGATGCGCCGGACACAGGCCGCCGCGCCACGAGCCTCGCTGATTCTGCTGGCCGCGCCAAAGGCCGTGGATTACTATCCGCACGTCGGCTTCACCCGGCACAATTCGGCGTGGATGTTGCGGCCGGACGAAGTTATTGTTCCTTGACCTGGATGGTGCGGTCCGTCTGCGGAGCGTCGATGGTTTGTTTCGTTCCGCTGGGCCACTGAATCTCCACCGAAGTCACCTTCGTTTGCGCACCAAGGCCGAAATGGGCGCGCTTGTCGTTGGCCGATAAATAGCTGGATGTTGTGGAGACCATCACGTTCTGCTCGTTGCCGTCGGCGGTGACGATGGTCACGCGCGCTCCGATGCCGTCGCGGTTGCTTTTGGTTCCCTCCAGCTCAAAACGGATCCAGTGATTGCCGTTGGCGACCTTGTTGTGGATGACGACAGCCTCGCCATCCAGGCAGTTGACGGCGAGGTCCGGCCATCCGTCGTTGTTCAGATCTCCGAACGCCGCTCCGCGCGCGGCGAGCGGCTTGTCGAAGGCGGCCACTTCGGTGAACTTCCCCTTCTGATTACGCAATACCTTGATCGGTTCCAGATAGGGCACCAGTGGCTGGGTGAGCATGATGTTGTCCATGACATGCCCCTGGGCGATGATGATGTCCTTCCAGCCGTCGTTGTCGTAATCGACGAATTTCATGCCCCAGCCCGAGTTCATGCGCGTGGAGGCGCCGATGCCCGATTGCGCCGAGTAATATTCGAACGTTCCGCGCTTGTTGCGGTAGAGCGCGTAACGCTGCGAGGCCAGCGCGTTGATCAGCAGGTCGGGCCAGCCGTCGTTGTTGTAATCGGCGAAGTCGATGCCCATGCCGCCGTAGGTGTTGCCGTCGTCGTCGTAGGCGACTCCGGCATCGAAGCCCATTTCCTGAAACTTGCCTTCGCCGAGGTTGCGGAACAACTGCTGGGGAAAGGAGTCGATGGCCACCGCGATATCGGTCTTGCCGTCGCGGTTGAAATCCTCGATCGCGATGCCGAGCCCTTTTCCCTTGGCCGGCGTGAATCCGGAGCGATCCGTCCAATCCTCGAACGTCCCGTTGCCCTTGTTGTGAAACAGCAGGCTGGAGATGGGCTCGAACTGATCGGGATGGCAGTAAGAACGGTAGCCGTCCTTGCGCGCTCCGCACCACTTGTCGGGTTCGAAGTCCCACTCTACGTAACGCACGGCGACAAGGTCGAGGTGGCCGTCATGGTCGGCATCGACGAAGGCGGCGCTCGAGGTCCAGCCTTTCGCGCCTACTCCGGCTTCCTTGGTGACATCGCGGAAGGTGCCGTCGCCGTTGTTGCGGTAGAGGGTATTGTGCGGAAAGCCGGTGACATAGATGTCGGTGTCGCCGTCGTTGTCGTAATCGGCCGCGGTCGCCCCCATGTCGTAGACCGATCCCTTCACTCCGGCCTTTTCCGTGACATCCTCGAAGGTGCCGTCGTGCCGGTTGCGGTAGAGGCGATTGAAGAATTTGGAATCAGCCTTGGCGGGGACTTCACCCGCTTTCATCCCGGGCTTCAGTTGTGCCCCGTTGACGAAGTAGAGATCGAACCAGCCGTCTTTATCGTAGTCGAGCATGGCGACGCCGCCGGTTGTGGATTCGATCAGGTACTTGTTGGGCGTTTTGCTCGCCTGGTGGCGGAACTTGATTCCACTGCGCGCGGTGATGTCCTCGAACAACGCCGGGCCGGCGGCGAGAGCGAGGCAAGGAATCAGCAGCAGAGCCCTCATTATGCCCTCTGGAAGAATGTGTTCTTCGCGGCCCGGTAGACCACGGACAAATCCGGCGTATCGACGGCGCTGCGCTGCTTCTTCGATTCGAACAGGAAGGCCAGCGCGCCTGTGGTGAGCAGCGTCCGCTCCACCGGATAGGCCGGTTTGCCGCTGACGAACATGTCTTCGATGCAGTGAACCATGCCGTCGAAGTGGGGAAGGGGGCGGCCCTTGGGCGACAGACCGAAGAATGTGGAATCGATGGACGAGGCCCCTTTGCGGCGGCAAGCGAAAGACCAGTCGGCGCCCGAGGGGCCGAGGATCAATCCGACGGCTTTCAGTCCGTCCTTGTAACGCAGAGAGAAGAGCACGGGCTTGTTCGCGGCCTGTTGCAGCGGGCCTTTGCGCGACGCGTTGCGCGCGTGCGCTTCTTCGAGCAGGGGCAGCGCCCACTTCCCGTTTTCCGAGGCGAGCCAGTTCATCACGGCGTCGTTTTCGATCCACTCCACTTGGGCGATGCCGGTTTCACCGCCTGCCCGGCGCTCCAACATGCACTGTATGGATTCGAGCAGATGGAATCCGTAGGCGTCGTGCGGCCCGTATCCTAATCCCGCCGCCGCTTCGAGCGGTGTTTCGAGGGGGATTTCGAGCAGCGGCGTGCGAATGGTGACCGGAATGGAAGACCCTGCCATCCACGGCACTTTGAGCTTCGCCGCACGGTCGTAGATGCCTTTGGCTTTCTGCCAGGAATAAGAAAGGTGTTTGTCGAAAAACGTGGGCACGGCACGCCCGCCCGATTCGTAGACGTCGAGGATCTGATTGAACAATTCGTAGCGCGGGTAAAGATGCTGGCCGAGGTCGTTCCACGGATAGTTGCCGTGCTCGCCGACGAAACAGACGGCGTCCACGGCCAGTTTCGCGCCTCCCAGGGTGAGCGCCTCGCGGATGGTGGGGAAGCGGCGGAACCCGAAGCGAGCCGCCAGGTCGGGCGCCATATCCTGTTGGGGCGACTGGTCTGTGTACAGCGAGACCACCTGCGTGCGCGGGGCGTGGTGTGTGCCGTTGGCGGAGTTGCCTCCTAACAGGCGGCCGACAATCACATCGGCGTGGGAATAATGCCGGTATTCGGTGACGATGGCCGCCACCCGGGGTTTCTTTCCGGCGGCAGCGAGAAAAGGCGCGGCCGAGGCGGCCCCAGCCAGCTTTGCGAACTCCCGGCGTTGCATCATGCGTGTTCCTATCAGACTGTTGTATCAAACCCGGAATTCAAACAGTAGCTTTCTATCCCGATATGGTTGGCAGGAGGAAGCTGAAATGAGAATCGGACACGGCCCGGCGACGCAGTTCGCCGAACAGTTACGCGCGCCTGTCGAAATGCGGCCACGGGCGCCGCAACCGGTCAGCCGCACGCTTTCCGGCCAGCAGGCAAGTTCGCTCGAACTCACCGTGACCACCGCCGAAGGCGACAAGGTCACTTTATCGGCGCAAGCATTGCAGGCCTTTTCGCTTGAAGCCTCGCCCGGCCGGCGCAGCGCCTCCAGCCGCCAGGAACTATCCCTTTCCGTGAATGTCGAAGGGGAATTGAATCGGGAAGAGCTTAAGGACATCCGCGATCTGGCTGTTGCCTTGGGGAAATCGGTGCGCCAGGCTGAGCGTGGCGACATCGGCAAAGCCCTGCGAACCGTTTCCGAGGCGGCCGACGATACGATCGCCGCGTTCCAATTCCGGTACGAACGCCGGACCGAACTCGAATATGGCCAAAGTGCTTATCAACAAGTCAGTGAAATGGCTTAAGACAAAAAAGTATAGAACTAATCCGCGAAGCGTACTAAAGACCAGGAATAGTGTGGCCGATAGAGAGTGGTAGAACGCGGAGATATCGAGGCCTATGGATCACGACGACCCATTCGTAAAATCGCCAGGCGCAAACGGCCAGGCGCCCCTCTCTTTCCTGGAACGCGAGCAGTTCCCGCGACGCATGTTTTTAGCGTCGATGGGATTCGGGCTGCTTGCCGCGGCCCGCTGGGCCTATGACGCGGTCGACGGCGCAGGGCCGTTGCTGTCGTTTGGACCAGCGCGCAATCTGGACACTTACGCCGAATTCGATTTCCAGAACACGTCTGACCTGCCCGGTTGGACTGGTGTCAAGGGAAACGACCCCGGTTGGAAGCGGGAAGAAGGCGCGGTGCGGCCTACCGGTCCACTTCTTTACAACCCCAGCATGAATGCCACGGCGGGCGAAGCGAGCTACATCCTGCACGTTGCCAAGGGTGCGGCGTCCTTCGTTCTGCATTCTGACCCCGATTTGCACAGCTTCTATGCGATCCGCATGGCACGGGTGAAGAACGACCTGCAGGTTCGCGGCTTTCTGGTGGAAAAGAACAAAGAGCGGCCTTTGGCGACGCCTCCGGTAACGGTTCCGAACGGCGCCGTGCGCGGGGCACACCTTTGCACCGTCACCTTCGACGATGAAGTCATGTCTCTGAAGATCAATGGGACGACGGTGTATTCGGCGCAGGATGCCAGTCTGCAGGGCGGGGTCATCGGGTTGCTTGCGCGGAAGCAGGATGCGTTCTACGTGTTTTCCAGCCGTATTAAGCTGGCATAGTTGCCCCAATCCACACTGTTTCACATCACCCGGGCCGAGGCTTGGCAGAGCGCGGTTGCGTGCGGCGAGTACAGCACCGCGGACCTGCCATCGACCGGCTTCATCCACCTTTGCAGCGCCGAGCAGACGGCGTTTGTTCTGGATAAGTTTTTCCCTATTCGTGACGGGCTGGTCATGATTCACATCAACGCGCAGCGGCTGCGGGCGGAGGTTCGGTACGAAGAGGCGGAGCCCGGCATGGAGTTTCCTCATCTCTACGGCCCGCTGAACCTCGATGCGGTGCTGCGCGTAGAGGAGTTGCTCTAACAACGCATATCGGAGTGGTAACCTGAGTAGCATCCCCATGCGCTTGGTTGCCGTTCTTTCTCTACTCGCACTCGCCGCCTGTTCGCGGTCCGGCTCCGGTTCGCCCCCCCGCACTCCGCAGGAGTCGATGTCCACCGTCAAGCTCAGCGACGATTTCCACCTCGAGTTGTTCGCCTCGGAGCCCATGGTGGTGGATCCGGTCGATGTAGTGTTCGACGAACAGGGCCGCGCCTTTGTGGCCGACATGCTGGACTTGCCGTACGATCCCCCGGCGGGCAAGCCGGCGCGCTCGCGCATCGTCATGCTCGAGGACACCGATGGCGACGGCAAAGCGGACAAGAGCACGGTCTTTGCCGAAGACGTCCTTCAAGTGTCCGGGCTCATTCCCTGGAAGGGCGGTTTGATTGTCCCGGCGGCGCCGAATATTTTCTATCTCAAAGACACCGATGGCGATGGCAAAGCCGATCTGCGCGAAACATGGTTCACCGGCTTCTTCACGGGCAACCCGGAAGCGCAGGTCACCAATCCGCGGCTCGGTCCCGACAACTGGATCGTTTTTTCGAACACCGGCAACGCGGGCCGCATCACTTCGCCGAAGTGGCCGCAGCACCCCGCCGTTGAAGTGCGCGGCGGCGATTTTCGTTTTCATCCCGTGAAGAACATGGCCCAGCCCGCTTCCGGGGCCACACAGTACGGGGCGACTTTCGACGATTGGGGCAACCGCTTCATCTCCCAGAACACGACGCATCTGCGCCATGTCGTCGTGCCGATGCAGTACCTGCTGCGGTCGCCTTTGCTCGACGTGGCTTCGGTCAACCATGATCCCTACGGCAAGCGCGAGCGACTGATGTGGCCCATCTCGGAGCCGGAACAATGGCGCGTCGAACGGACGAAAATCCGCCAGCAACGCTACGACGAAATGAAGTCGGGACGGAAAGAGCATCTGGCCGGCCATCTCACGGGCGCCACCGGTGGTACGGTCTACAACGGCGATGCATGGCCGGAGGCCTACCGCGGTAATCTCTTCACGGGCGATGTCAGCGGCAACCTCGTACGGCGCGATGTGCTCACTCCCGATGGGGTCACCTTCAGCGCCGCTCCCGCCAAGGAAGGCGTGGAGTTTCTCGCTTCCACGGACCAATGGTTCCGCCCTACCAATTTCGCCAATGCCCCCGATGGGATGCTCTATGTGACGGACATGTACCGCCAGACCATCGAGACTCCGTTGTCCATTCCGGAGGAGTTGCAAAAGCGTCTGAAACTCGATTTCTATCGTGGCGACGACATGGGCCGCATTTACCGCATTGTTCCCAACCAGCCGCGGGTGAAGCGGCCGTTGAAGGTGAATCTGGGAAAGGCGCCGGCCACGGAACTGGTGGCTCTGCTGGAGAATGCCAACGGGTGGCATCGCGACACGGCGCACCGGCTATTGCTGGAACGGCAGGACAAGTCCGCGGCCCCCGCCTTACGGCAACTGGCGCAATCGACGCGCAACGCCGTGGCGCGGATGCGTGCGCTCTGGCTGCTGGAAGGCATCGGCGCGCTGGAGGAGGGTGATGTGCTAACCGCGCTCAACGATGCCGATGCCGGCATCCGCGAGCATGCCATCCGCATCAGCGAATCCCTGCCTGCGTCGCCGAAACTGGAACAGGCGCTGCTGGCCCGAGTGAAGGATGACGCCGTGCGCGTCCGCTTCCAACTCGCCTTCACGCTGGGCAACTACACATCCGCCGCCGCCAGGAACGCCATCGTGGCCCTTGCCGCGGCCCATGGCAACGATCACTGGTTCCATACCGCAACGCTCTCCTCGGCGGCCAACTGGCCTGGGGAGTATTTCGCCATGCTGCTGCAACGTCCGGAAAGCGCGTGGCAGCGTCCGGAGTTGCTGCGCTCGATCGGGGCGCTCATCGGAACCCGCAAAGACACGGCTGAAATCGGAAAATTCCTCAGCGGCGCCGGGCGATTGAAGGACTCGACGCCTGCGCTTGCCGGCTTGGCGCGCGGCCTCGACATGAGCCGTGCGGCGGGGCTAACGGTGCCGGAATCCGCGCTGGCGGCCTTCTGGGGCAAGCCCGAAACGGCTCGCGCCGCCTGGTCTGTGGCCAGCCACTTCGCCGCTCCGTCGCTGTTTGCCCGCGCCGCCAAAGAAGCGTTCGAGGAATCGCGTGCTGTCGAACTTCGCGCCGCGGCCCTTGGCGCGCTTCGTGGCGCTCCTTTCGATACGGCGTTCCCGGTCCTCAAGCGCGTTCTCGATACGAACGCCGCCGCGTTGCTCCAATCGGCGGCCGTCGATACTCTCAATACCTTCCGCCGGCCGGAGGCGGCATCCACGATCTTGAATGCGTGGAAATCCTATCCGCCCGAGACGCGGCTGCGCGCGGCATCGGCATTGCTGGCGCAGCGCGACCGCATTCCGCTGTTCCTGGAAGCGCTGGAGCAGGGAACGATCGATCCGGTGCTGATCGAAGTCAATGCCCGCAACCGGCTGATGGAAGACAAAGACGCCGGAATCGCGGCGCGCGCCAAGAAGATTTTCGCCGCCGCCACCTCAGACCGCGACAAAGTGGTATCTCAGTTTCGCGATGTCGTGTCGATGGCCGGCGACGTGGAACGCGGCAAGAAAGCGTTTGAAGAAGCTTGCGCCAAATGCCACGCACCCCGCCGCAAGGGAGCGCGCGTCGGCCCGGATCTTTCCGGGGTGAACAACAAGTCAAAGGAAGAATTGCTGGAAGCGATTCTCAACCCCAGCCGGGCCATCGAGCCGCGCTTCGTGAACTACGTCGTCACGGCCAAAGACGGCCAGATGTACGACGGCGTGCTGGCCGCCGAAACTCCTGGCGCCATTACCCTGCGCGGCGGCGCCGAGGAGGATGTCACCATCCTGCGTTCCAACATCCAGGAAATCCGCGCCTCGGCCATCTCGCTCATGCCGGAAGACATCGAGAAAACGCTCAACAAGCAGCAACTGGCCGATGTGATCGCTTTCCTGCGGGCCGGACTGTAGACGCGAATGTGCCACCGGTTGGTTTGGCTGTTCGCTGTCGTGCTGGCCCTGCAGGGGGCGGAGAGCGTGCGGAATCCGTTTCGCGGCGTCACGCACACTATTCGGCAGGAGAGCCTGCC
>JAEUQG010000425.1 GCA_016789755.1 Bryobacterales bacterium | reverse complement strand
TTCACGCCGAAGTCCGTATACGCCTTGCTCCCGGGTTCCACCGACACCGGGCCGTTCAAGGCCGGACAAAAGGCCCATGGGAAGTTGGTTTCTTCGTTGACGGCGCCGCAGTCAGTCGGGCCGTTCCCCTGGTTGACGTTCGCCGAAATATAGCTCGCCTGCGCAGGAGCCGCCAACAAGAGTGCGCCGAGGACGGCCGCCGCCAGGCCGGACATCCCATAGGCAGAGCGTGTTGTAAAGAAAAATTGCAAGATTCCTCCTCCTTCTGCGGCGAGTGTCACCCGCCGTACGGAAGGGTTAGCGTAACTTGCCTCAAAAATGACTCATGCAATTGGTACTGAACCGTCCGTACCTTTGAGCCGGCGGAACAGCCAGGCCCGCGCGAGGTCCAAATCCCGGTCCACGGTGGCCTTTGAGAGTTGCAGAATTTCCGCGGCTTCGCCGGCGGTGCAGCCGAGGAAATAGCGGAGTTCGACGACGCGCACTTTGCGCGCATCGAATGCCGCGAGCTCATCGAGTGCCCGTCCGAGATCGAGAAACTCCTCGTGGTTCACCGACACCCAGGGCAGATTCTCGTGCAGCGGCACGCGCTGCAAGCTGCCGCCCCGCTTTGAAGACAACCTCGCGCGGGCGTGATCGGCGAGGATGAGCCGCATCACCTGGGCGGCGAAGGAATAGAAGTGCTCGCGGTCCTGCCAACTGAGACTCCGCTGCTGCACGAGGCGAAGATAGACCTCATTCACCAAGGCTGTGGCCTGTACGGTGGGCGATGAGCTTTCCATACGCTCGAGGCTGCCGGCGATGGCCCGCAAGCGGGGGTAGATGAGCGGCATGAGGCGTTCCAAGGCGGTGCGATCGCCCTCGCGCCATTGCCGCAGCAATTCCGTAATTTCGCCCATTGGGGTATGGATTTCAGGATAGCCGATCGTCAACCGGAGCCACTTGATCCCCGTCTTGGAGGGCATGAAGCATTTCGCTCTGATACTCATCACAGCCGCAGGATTGAGCGCGCAGCCGCGCCTGATAGAGACGGCTTTTACGGACATTGAACTGCCATCGGAGGCAGCCGACGGAGGCTCCATCGCGGTACGTCTGCTCTATCACGAAGGCGCACGGCCACTGCTTGCCGAAGGAGCGCCTGTGGTGATCGAGGTGCCGGGAGGCTTTGAACCCGGCGCGCTCACACCGGCGTTCGAGGCGGGGTTCTCCGGCTTCGTCTATATCCGGTTTCTGTTCCCTGGCGGCCGGGCGTCCGGCCGTATCAGCGGGGGAGTGTATGACACGCGGGGACCACAGTCTGTTCTTGCTTTGCGCGACGTGGCTCTCTATGCTTCGGGGCAACGGAAGGATCGCAACGGGCGGGGGATTGGAGAAGCGCTTCCGTTCCCGGTGCTCACCAACAATGTGGGGTTGTTGGGGCTGAGCTTCGGAGGTAATGCGTCTACGATTGTTCTTGCCCGCTACGGAGCGGAGCTTGAGGGCGTGCGCTACTTCGTGGGATGGGAGAATCCCACCAATGCGCAGATTGCCACCGGCGAGCCCGGACCGGGAGGGGCGGTCACCTGCCCGGCCAACCTTCGCCCACAGCGAGGGGATCTCTACAATCCGTTTTTCACTGGCTATGGGGCGATGGCTCTGCGGTTCGATTACGGGAAGGTCCGCTCAGACGGCCAGCGCCTCTTCTTTGACGGCAACAACAACAGCCGGGTCGACAGTACCGCCACGGGCAACGGCTGCCAGACCGCCGATACGAACGTCGACAACCGCATCAGCGATACGGAAGACTTCCCCATTAACGGAATCCCCGCCGGCAATCTTCGCTACTTTTCTCCGCAGATTACGGAAGCGGCGGCAAGTCACACACCAAGCTGGCCTGGGGCGTTGGCCAACCCGGGCCAATCGGAAGCCTTCTGGAAAGAACGGGAAGCGGTGCGGTTCTACGATGCCATTTCTGAATCGAAGCCCGCGCTGAAGGTCATGTTATTGGCGAGCGTGCGCGACCATGTGCAGACTTCGCCGGGGCATCACCACATCCGCCAAGCCTTCGAGGGCTTCCACCGCAACAACATTTGGGTGACCATTAATCCCACGCGCGAGAGCCTCGCGGAACTGCAGGCCACACTGGCCACGCGCACGGACATCCCCGAGAACGAAGCGAACACCACCCCTAGCTGGACCCGTGCGGAGTCCTTCGCCTACCCTGAGACTGTTCCGGATTCCCTGGTGTGGGCCGCAGCCGCGCGGGAAATGGCTCGGCGCCCGTAGTGTTCGGGAGTCGTTACGGAAGCGAGTCCAATTGAAGTTCGTGGAGCGAACCGGCCG
>JAEUQG010000394.1 GCA_016789755.1 Bryobacterales bacterium | reverse complement strand
TTCTCCGCAAGACCGCTCCCGCCGACACGCTGCTGAACTGCCTTCAGGCCGTGGCCGCCGGCACCAGTTGGATGGAGGACAGCCTTTTTCGCGAAGCTGCCCGGCCTGAGAAATACCATCGTGGCGAACTAACGCCACGCGAACAACAGGTTATGGAGCTGGTTGAGCAAGGCTATAAAAACAAAGAGATTGCCCGGCAGCTCGGCATCCGGCCCGGGACGGTGAAGATTCACCTGAAGCATATTTTCGAGAAAACCGGCGTGCGGGGGCGGTACGGCCTGGCCCTCAGCGGTATGAAGGACAAAGGTCTGCTCGCTCTGCCTTAAGGGCAGGCGAGCCCCCCGCTCCATTCCTTGCACGTCTTTGCACGCCCTTGCGTCATCCCCATGTTATGCTGGGGCGTGTCACTCTGCACCCGTCTGATTGGCCCCCTTTTGCTTATCAGCACGACCCTCTACGGACAGTCCTCCCCCATGCTCGATGTCCTCGCTAGCGAACTGCAGCGCAATTTCGAGGGGCTTAAGCAGGCTGACCCCGCCCCCTACTTCCTCGCTTATCAGGTCACGCACGATGAGGCCGAGGCCGTCACCGGTAGCTTTGGCGCTCTCCAGAATGCCTCAGGTTCCAAATCCCGTAACCTCGACGTCACCCTCCGCATAGGCACTCCGAAATTCGATAACTACCACCGCATGAGAGGTGACTTTCCGCGGTTCACGGGTGGCGCTCCCATTCCTGTAGAAGATAGTCCTAATGCTCTTCGCCGACGCGCCTGGCTCGAAACGGACCGCATTTACCGCCTCGCCACACAGCGCCTCATTCGTCTCAAGACCAACCAGCAGGTGAAGGCCGCAGAAGAAGACTCCTCCGATGATTTTTCTACTGAGGAGAGAGCCAGCTACGTGGAACCTGTTGTAAAGCTTGCATTTAGCCAGGCCGAATGGATTCCCAAAGTGCGCAAGTGGTCGAACGAGTGCAATAAACACCGCGGAATTCTCGCCTGCTCCGTGACGGTAGTGGCCAGCCGGCAAACCCGCTATCTGGTTAATTCCGACGGTAGTAGAATTCAACAGGGCCGCGGTTACGCCAGAATTCTCTTGAGTGCCCAAGGCAAGGCTGGCGACGGCATGGACTTGGCGGCGACCGACAGCTTTGAGGCGGAGACGCCGGATCGCTTACCCAAAGAGGAAGTGGTTCAGGCGGCAATGGCCAAAGTTGCAGCAAGACTTTCCGCCTTGCTTCGTGCTCCCCCGGTAGACCCATTCGTGGGTCCTGCGATCCTCAGCGGGTCGGCCGCGGGAGTCTTTTTCCACGAAATCTTCGGCCACCGGATTGAGGGCCACCGCCAGAAGGACGAAAGCGAAGGCCAGACGTTCACCAAGAGTGTAGGTAAGCCGGTGCTGCCCAACTTCCTATCCGTTGTGTTCGACCCCAGCCGTAAGACGCTCGGAAGCATCGACCTGAATGGCTGGTATGCGTACGATGACGAGGGTGTGAAGGGTCAAAAGGTAAGCGTGGTGGAAAACGGGATCCTCAAGACCTTTCTAATGTCCCGTTCCCCAATCCAAGGCTTCCCTAAGTCGAACGGGCACGGGCGCCGACAGGCCGGGGCGGAAGTCGTCTCCAGGCAATCGAATCTGATGGTGGAATCTACACAAGCCGTCGCTCCTGCAAAGCTTCGCGAGATGCTGATCGAAGAGATCAAAAAGCAGGGCAAGCCGTACGGACTCCTGTTCGATCAGGTCACGGGTGGATTCACCACCACGGGCCGCCAAGGGCTGCAGGCCTTTACAGTCATTCCGCTCGTCGTCTATCGTATCTATGCCGATGGCCGGCCCGACGAGCTGGTCCGTGGGGTGAACATCGTGGGCACCCCGCTTGCCAGCTTCGCCAAAATCGCAGCCACTTCCGACAAGCAGGAAGTGTTCAACGGCATCTGCGGAGCGGAATCAGGAAGTGTCCCGGTTTCAGCGATTTCCCCAGCGTTGCTGGTAACTGAGATCGAGGTGCAGCGCAAGAGCGCGGGCGTCGATTCGCCACCCACGTTGAGCCGCCCTACGGGAGGTGCGCAATGAACCGCCTCCTGTTCTCTGCCCTGGCGATGCTCGCACCGGTCTGGGGCCAGACTGATGACGTTGTGCTAAAGGCGATGAAAGAGGAGATGGCTCGCGGCAAGACCCTCCGAGTCGTCGGAGACCCACCTTACTTTTTTGAGTACACGCTCGATGACGCCGAGTTCTATTCCGCCAGCGCCAGTTACGGCGCTCTTAGCCTGGACCGATCATCCCGGGTGAGGCAGCCTCGCGTTCGCATCCGAGTGGGCGACGCCAAACTGGACAACACGAATCACATTTTTTCCGACATGTATCGTGGTTCGCGTTACGACCCATCCCAATTCCCGTTGGACGACAACTACGACACCTTGCGATTGGGATTCTGGCTGGCAACCGACCGCGCCTATAAGCAAGCTCTCGAAGCCTTTGCCCGTAAAAAAGCTTCTCTCAAGAACATGGCTGCCAGTGGCGAGCAACTCCCGGATTTTTCCGCTGCTCCCGCCGTCTCCATGGTGCTCCCGATCGTGCGCAAACCGATCGACACATCTGCCTGGAAAGCCATCGTGAAGGATGCCTCCTCCATCTTTTCGGGTTACCCTGAACTACTTTTGTCAGATGCTTCCTTTTCGGTTTCCCAAACGACTTCCTACCTGGTGAACAGCGAAGGAACGCAGTTCCGGATTCCTGACCACCTGGCCACATTTCGTGCGCGTGCAACTGCCTTGGCTCCCGACGGTTCCACTCTTCGCGACTATGTAGAGTTTCACAGTCTTGACCCACTACGTTTATCGAAGCCAGACGATTTGAAGCGCGGAGCGCTCCAGGTGGCAAACATCGTTAAAGAAATGATAAAGGCTGAGGTTCTCGAGTCCTACTCTGGCCCAGTCCTGTTCGAGGGCACTGCCGGCGCACAACTCCTGGCCGAACTGCTCGCCCGAAGCTTAAACGTGATGCGCCGGCCGATTACCGATCCCGACCGGCCGCTCAATCTGCCCGCTGGGGAACTGGAGGGCCGGGTAGGCTCCCGGATTCTCCCCGATTGGATTGATGTAGTAGACGACCCGACGCAAAAGGAGTTTCGGGGAGTGCCGCTGTTCGGCCACTATCTCATCGACGTGGAGGGAGTTGTGCCGAAACCCCTTCAAATGGTGGAAAAGGGAGTGCTTAAGACGTACTACTCCACGCGCCAGCCGATCCCAGGCGTCGATGCGTCGAACGGCCACGCACGCATTCCCGGAGCCCTCGGCAACAACACTGCATTGGCTGGCAATCTGTTCGTCAAGGCTGGGCAATCCCAGCCGGAGGCCGAGCTACGCAAGAAACTGCTGGACATGGCCAAGCAACGCAATAAGCCGTTCGCCATTGTTGTGAAAAAAATGGACTTTCCTTCAACGGCCTCGCTCGATGAACTACGTCGCATCGCCGGCGGCGTCCAAGGCCGGGCAGTCAGCAAGCCGCTTCGGATCTACAAGGTTTTCCCAGACGGCCGGGAGGAACTAATTCGCGGCGTCCGATTCCGTGGGCTCACCGTTCGTACTTTGAAAGAGATTCTTGCCGCCTCCGACGAACTCCACACCTTCGAGTACCTGGAAAACGGCGGTCCGTTCTCGCATGTAGATACTGGCGGTTATGTATCTCCTACTTCGGTAATTTCTCCCGCGCTCCTATTTGAAGACTTGGAATTGGAAAAGATCCAGGGCGAGGTGCCACGACCGCCGATTGTGCCTCCCCCACCGCTGACGCGCTGAACTTTCGATGGGCATTCTCAGCCGCAAGGTCTTTTGGGAAGTCACTGCCGGTTCCTTTCTCGGAACCGTTCTGTTCACCTTTATTCTCTTTCTCCAGCGGCTCGGCAAGCTGTTTGAGCAACTGGTCACTACCGCCTCCACGTTTGAACAGGTGGCGGGCCTTTTCCTGCTCATCCTTCCGGAAGCTCTTATCTTTACGATTCCCATTGGGGTACTGGTGGGGGTGTTGATCGCCATGGGCCGGATGTCGAGCGATGCGGAAATCGTAGCCCTACGCGCCGCCGGTGTCCCCAGTCGCCGGTTGCTCATCCCCGTGCTCGCTTTCTCCCTTCTAGGACTGGCTGTGACCGCCTACGCCTCGTGCATTCTAAAACCGTGGGCAAAGCGGGAAACCATTCGTATTCTCAATCAGATGGTAGCAGCACAGCTCACTGCGGAAATTCGCCCGCGGCTGTTTGAAGAGCAGTTCCCCAACCGTATTCTGTATGTGGAAGATGTATTGCCCGGCCCTGTGGTTCGATGGAGAAGAGTCTTTATGGCCGACCTTCGGCCGCCGAGCGAGCGCGACACCACCTCGCAACAGGGAGATGGTCCTCGGATTACGCTCGCCAGTGAGGCCATTGCGCAGCCAGATGTCGTTAACAATCGCATCCAGTTGGTGTTCGCCTCGGGAAAAAGCTACGAAATCGGACAGAGCGTCGCCCAGTACATCAGCACCGAGTTTCCAAAGATGAACCAGGCGTTGGACGCCCCGCAACGCCGCGAGATCACGACCAGCGACTTCAGCGACATCCCCATGGACGAACTCGGCGCCAAAGCAGCTACACATGTAGATGCTGCGATTGAATACCATCGCCGGCTGGCGCTGCCGGTTGCCTGTGTCATCCTCGCAGTCCTCGCCGTGCCGCTGGGAGTCTCTTCCCGCAAGGGTGGCAAGTCTGCAGCATTTGTCCTTACGGTTCTTCTCGCCTTTCTCTACTACATGGGTCTGATCAGTGTGATTGCCTTAGCCCGGCAAGGTTCGCTCCCCGCGGCAATCGGCGTTTGGATCCCCAATGCGGTTTACGGTCTGCTGGCGCTGGTCCTGGTGGCGCGGCTGGAGGCCCCGGACGATGTGGACTGGACGGGTGGTATTCGCGAGCGTGTGGTGCGCTCCTGGAACTGGGTCTGGGGCCGCACGCCATTCTCCAAAGACGGGGACGGGCTGCAGGCCTTTCGTCTTCCACTCCTCCCTCAAGTCGTTGATACGTATATTCTGTCAGGCTTCCTGTACTACTTCCTTGCTCTCCTTGTGAGCTTCGTCCTGATGGCCCATGTGTTCACGTTCTTTGAGCTTCTCGGTGACATTATCAAGAACAAGGTCGCCATGCCGCGCGTGGCTACTTACCACCTTTTCCTCACTCCCATGCTGGTCTACGATTTCGCTCCGATGGGCATACTGGTCGCGGTCTTGCTCACCTTCGGCGTTTTGGCCCGGGCCAACGAAATCACAGCATTCAAGGCTTGCGGAGTGAGTGTGTACCGGCTCACTCTTCCTATTCTTGTAGCTGGAACTGTGCTCAGCGCCGGTCTATTCGCTTTCGATTACTATATCGTTCCCGAGGCGAACCTGATCCAGGATGCCATCCGCAATGAAATCAAGGGACGCCCTGTCCAGACGTTTTTGCGGCCCGACCGCAAGTGGATCTTCGGTAGCGGGCCCTGGGTTTACTATTACAAGCACTTAGATCCTTCTACGAATGTAATGATTGGCGTCAACGTCTATGAGCTAGACCGTAAGAACTTTCAAATGCGGCGGCACATTTATGCGGAAAGTGCTCGTTGGGAGGATTCCATTCACCGATGGGTGTTTCAAAACGGGTGGGTCTGGGAGTTCCAAGGGATCCGCGGGACGTTCCAAAACTTCCAGGGGAGCACGTCCACCTTCCATGAACTGGACGAACCCCCTAGTCATTTCCTCCGTGAGGTGAAGCAGGACACGCAGATGAACTTCCACCAACTGGCCGAGTATATTGCCGGCTTGCAGCAGAGCGGAATGTTCGACACGACAAAACTACAGGTGAAGTATCACCGCAAATTCTCGGTTCCGCTGTTCGTCCTGATCATGGCCTTAGTGTCTACGCCTTTCGCCTTCTTCTCTGGAAACCGAGGCGCTATGGCGCCGGTTGGCATCAGCTTAGCCATCGCTATCTGCTATCTGGCGATTAGCAAGCTGTTTGAACAGATGGGGAACGTCGGGCAGCTTCCGCCACAACTTGCGGCTTGGAGCCCGAACGTAATCTTCTCCTTGGCGGGGATGTATTTCTTGATGCGGGTCAGAACCTAGCGGTGGCCTGCGGTGTGTTTCTGGATCTGGATCAGCGAGTTCGGAGCGGGTTCAGCAGGAGGGTGAATCTGGGTGTCCCGCCAGAAATCCATCAGGCTAGTCTGGTGTACGCAGCTCACGGTGCAGTACGGGGAGCAGCCTTTTTGCGTCAAGTATTCCCGGCGGATATCCTCTACGGAGTACTGCTCAAGCGGCTTGGCCGGATAACCCCGTTGCTGCGAGCAGTAATGCACCAGGCCATCTTCGCAGACGTACAGATACCTTGCGCCAGCCCGGCATTTCCACTCGTTGGGGCGTCCCTCGGCGATCGCGTCCTGAAACTTGTTGAACCGCGAATAGCTGGATTTCTCCATGCTTTTCATGGCCTTATACACCTTCCGCTCAGCTTCCTTGAGCGGACGGAGCTGACCGTCGCCATCGTGAATGATGCCGATGGTCGATGTAAAGCCCAGCGCCAGAGCACGCTCTCCCACCTTCAGGGCATCTTCCGGATTGCGCGTTCCACCACCTACTACTGAATTAATATTGACATGGAAGAGCGCGTGTTCCGACAACCATCGTAGACGCTGATCCAGAACCTTCAGACTCTTCTTCGAAACGTCATCGGGCTGGATATTGTCGATACTAATCTGCATGTGGTCCAGCCCAGCATCGTTCAGGCGCTGGATCCGCTGGACATTGAGAAGATACCCGTTAGTAATCATGCCCGCGATGATCCCGCGTTTCCGCAAACGGGCGATGATCTGATCCAAGTCAGGATGCAGAAGAGGTTCACCGCCGCTGAGTGTGACAACAGTAGTTCCGAGAGCAGCTAACTTGTCCACGCGCCGGAACATCGTCTCGACCGGAACAGGCTTCGAGTAGTCGTCGTACTCGTTGCAATAGCCGCACTCCAGATTGCACCGGCGAATGGGAATCAGGTGCGCCAGGATAGGATGGTCGCGTGACAGCAAACCCTTTGCTATCATGCGCAATTCACGCGCGCGGCGAGTTGCTGCCTTCCATTGGCGTCGAAGCTGGAATGACGTATCACCCATGTGATTACGATTCTCTATCTAATCACACTGGGCGCCATTCTGGATAGCCTTGCACCCGTGGAACGCTCTATTTGCAGGCTGAAAGGGTGTTTTCAGGGTTTTTTCGGTTCCGTTGAGGGGGGTGTTGTCGCCTCCTTGTCCTCAAACTTGATAGTGGTATCGCTCTTGAACTGTTTGTAGTCCTCGTACTTTACAGTCATCCGAATCGGTTGCGGGCCGTTCTGAAACATCAGGGTATCGTTCGCCATCGTATACGTGGGGAACCAGTATTTCCCGTCGATCTGCTCCCGGTAGGTCTCAAACTTCGGAAACTGCTGGTCCGACCCCTTCTTCAAGACACCTGTGGCACGCCCGTAACTTTTCACAATTTGCAAGTCGCGGTCGTCCACATAGATGAGTCCGGAGAAGTAACGCTGACCCTGCTCCATTTTCTTCGGTTTGACTGAAAACACGTAACATGGAATCTCGTCCAACGTTTCCTTGCCCAAATAGCGGATGAAGTACTTACCGATTTCCTCAGAGGTGAGCACGAACGGCTGGACGCTTCGCAGATCCTGCTCATCTTCCGGTGTAAGTTGGAGGTTTTTCAAGGTAGAGACAGGCGCACGCACCACGCGTTCCGTGCGTTTCCCTTCGTTACTGAAGATGATGTCGGCGACCACTTCATGACGGCCGCGGGTGTTGCCGCCCTCGTCCAGTTCCAAAACGCGCACAGTTTGACGATAGGTGTAGTTTTCTCGTGCGCGGGAGAACTCCGACTCCTTTGAGGCGAATTTCTGAATGATATTGTCAACCTCAGACTCGGTCGGTTCCTTGCCATCCGCCGCAGCGACGGGCAGAGTTGCAACCAGCATCAGCAAAAGCCACTTCATAATGTTCTCCTCGGTGCTCAGATCACTGGACGGGACCCGCCCGGATTCGGTTACCCCTTACTTAACAACTGCTTGGCGATGGTTACCCGCTGCATGTTGCTGGTTCCCTCATAAATGCGCCCGATCTTCGCGTCGCGGTACAGTTTCTCCACCGGGCATTCCTTGGTAAAGCCAATTCCACCAAAGACTTCCACAGACTTTGAGGCAACGGTTTCGGCCGCCTGAGAGGCGAAGTACTTGGCCATCGCAGCTTCCGTCAGGAACGGGAGGCCGCGCTCCTTCAGTCTGGCGGCATTGTAGACCAGGAGCCTCGATGCCTCCACGAGCGTGGCCATCTCGGCCAACTCGAATTGCACGCCCTGGTATTCGCCGATCGTTTTTCCGAACTGCTTCCGTTCTTTCGCATACGCAACGGCGTGTTGCAACGCGCCCTCAGCCAGTCCAGTCATCTGACCACCAATGGCAATGCGCCCTTCGTTCAGGGTCTCAATCGCGATCTTGTATCCTTTGCCGATCTCTCCGAGCACGTTGGTCTTCGGCACTCTACAATTGTCGAGTAGAAGCTCACACGTGGATGAAGCGCGAATCCCAAGTTTGTCCTCCTTCTTGCCCACCGAGAAGCCGGCAAACTCCCGCTCTACAAGGAAGCACGTTATTCCCTTGTATCCGGCCTCGGGATTCACGGTCGCGAAGACAAGAAACAAGCCGGCTTCGGCAGCATTGGTGATCCACAACTTGCGGCCATTGAGCACCCAGTGATCGCCCTGCTCCTCTGCGCGCGTCGTAAGCCCAAATGCGTCGGAGCCCGATCCGGCCTCACTAAGTGCATAGGATGCAAGCATTTGTGACGCAAGCAGGGGCAGGAAACGCCTCTTTTGGTCGTCGCTTGCCCACCGCAGCATAGCGTTATTCACCAAGGTGTTCTGCACATCCACAATCACCGCCGCCGAAGGGTCCACCACAGCCAGTTCTTCAACGGCCAGAACCGCCTGGAAAAAGGTCCCTCCTTGCCCTCCGAATTCCTCTGGAATCTCAATCCCCATCAGCCCCAAGTCAAACATTTGACGAAGGATATCCTCTCGAAAGATACCTGCCGCATCCATCGCCCGAACATGGGGAGCGATCTGTTCTTGCGCAAACCTGCGGACGGTTGCCCGGAACATCCCATCTTCTTCATTCAACATCGTGAGGGGGGCTTCGGTGGTCATATGCCTCCTAGTTTATGCCGAGTCCGGCACGAATTGGACAGAAAACATTGAATCGCAGAGGCGGGGCTGCGAAAATTGGGTGGTCTCCCCATGTGGCAGTCCTTCGCCGACTTCTGGAAAGAAGCCTCTCAAGGCGCCGTACTCTTCCCCTGGGAGACTGCGGTAACCCTCGCGGCGCTCCTGCTGTTTGCCTGGCGGAGAGGGCCAGTGCTGCCTAACCCGTTGTGGCGTAGCTATTTGAGACTGGCCGCACGTCGCCGCCTGGCAGTCTTCGCGGTGTTTGTATTTACGATTGCGGGACATTTCCTGGCAGAGCCTTCCTACGTCAAACCTGCGCCAGGCATCCACGACGAGTTCAGCTATCTTCTCGCTGCGGACACCTTCCTGGAAGGCCGGCTGGCTAACCCTCCGCATCCGATGCGTTACTTTTTTGAAACGTTCCATGTCCTCATGGAGCCATCTTATGTTTCGATGTATCCACCCGGCCAAGGGCTGGCCCTGGCGTTGGGTATCTTGTTGACAGGGGAGGCGATAGCGGCCGTATGGCTACTGGCTGCAGGGATGAGTGCTGCTATCTGCTGGATGCTGCAGGGCTGGCTGCGCCCACACTGGGCGTTGACGGGCGGTTTGCTATGCGCCATCCGCATCGGGTGGTTCAGTTATTGGGCTAACAGCTATTGGGGGGGCGCGGCCGGCGCCATTGGAGGGGCACTGGTCGGCGGGGCCATCCCTCGTCTGATTCGCAAGCCTCGCTCCAGTGACTTGGTGCTTCTCGTAGCGGGGCTGTTATTGCTTGCCAATACGCGCCCCTATGAAGGGGCCGCCGTAGCGCTAGTTTCACTCCTATTCTTAGCGTTGCGTCCGCGCCACTACCCTTGGCGGAGCTGGGTGCGCATCGGAAAACCTGCCGTCCTCCTTGCTTTCACCGGGGCCGGTTGGATGGCCTACTACAACATGAGTGGAACCGGAAATGCATTGCAACCTCCATACCTGGAGAACCGGGCCCAATACCAGGCTCACGGCACCTTCTACTGGAGTAAAAGCAATCCGGATCGCCCTTTCCATCACGATGTGATGCGCCGCTTCTATACTGTCCACGAGGAATACACTCCCCGCCGCTTCGACTGGGGCCGTTGGCCCGACAAGCCGCTTCGCTTTTGGCTGTTCTTTGTTGGTCCTGCGTTAACTCTTTCCTTTCTTGGTGTTTACGGTTGCTTCAGCAGTTTGGCGGGACGCTTCGCCCTTCTCCAACTGGCAGCTCTGTTTGTCGTCCATCTTCCCGTTGTTTGGGACCTTTTTCCGCATTATGCGGCTCCCGTTGTAGGGTCCTACTATCTCCTGTTAATGCTATGCCTCCGCAGTCTCACCGTTGCCAGGCGACGCCGCGCCTTTCCTGGCCGGTCCATCGCACGGGCGGTTCTGGCGGCATGCCTGGCGATGGCCTTTGTCCGCAGTCTCGCCCCTCAATTCCAAATTCCCGTATTTGGTCAAGCGACCCAGACATGGTACAACTACGGGCGTACCTGCAACTTCTTCCGTGCGCGCATCGAGGACCGCTTTGCCGCGCTCGGCGGAAAGCACCTAATTCTTGTTCAATACGAACCGAACCACCCGCCGGAGATGGAGTGGGTCTACAACCGGGCTGACATCGACGCCTCACCCGTGGTTTGGGCTCGTCACGTCGCCAATCCCCTTCTCATGGCGCAATTGCTTTCATACTACAAAGATCGTCGAGTTTGGATCATTTATCCCGATCATAGTCCGAACCAGATTTTCGACTTCAAGGAGCAACCCAGATGACCGACTGGAAGCTGATAGCCGAGGCCCATGGCCTCACTCCGCAAGAAGCGCACGTGGCACTGATGCAACAATTGGAGGCGACTGTGGCAGTACTAAAACAGGCTTTGCCTCTCGACACCGAGCCGGCACCGGCATTCGCTCCGATCTGCGCCAAGGAGAGCGACTAGCATGACGATCCTCCAAGCTGCTGCAGCCATGCGTGAGGGCAAAACCTCCGCTCGCCAACTGACCGAACAGTGCCTCGCGCGAATTCGGGAACTGCAGCCGCGACTCAACCCTTTTATTACCATCCTGGAGGTGGAATCGCTCGCCCAGGCGGACCAATGTGACCGGGAGTTACGTAGCGGCACAGATCGCGGAGTGCTTCACGGAATCCCCATCGCTCTGAAAGATGTGTTTGAAACGAAAGGAGTTCGCACCACATGCGGGTCTAAGTTGTTCGAACACCACATCCCCCAGCGAGACGCAGCCGTCGCCGAACGGCTGGCCGAAGCTGGTTGTATCTTGCTTGGGAAGACCGGCATGCATGAGCTTGCTTACGGTATCACCTCGAACAACCCCCACTTCGGAACCATTCGCAATCCGTGGAACCCAGAGCACGTCCCCGGTGGATCGAGCGGCGGTTCCGGGGCTGCCGTAGCCACGGGAATGTGTTTCATGGCAATGGGCAGCGACACGGGGGGATCCATCCGCATCCCCGCCGCCTTCTGTGGAACCGTGGGGCTCAAACCGACCTACGGCCGCGTGAGCCGGTATGGGGTGATGCCGCTGGATTTTTCATTGGATCATATGGGTCCTCTCACGCGTTCTGTTCGCGATTCCGCTGTGGTTCTCCAGGCGTTAGCTGGTTATGATTCTCGCGACCACACGTGTAGTAATAGGGCTGTTGACTCCTACTTGCCTGCGCAAACAAGGTCACTGTCCGGTCTTCGCATCGGCGTTCCCACGAATTTCTATTTTGATAGAATTCACCCCGGAATTGCCGCCGCAACGGAGGCCATGGCCGAGGCTGCCGAACGTCTCGGCGCTAGCCTCGTCCCGGTTGAAGTGCCTGACATCGCAGGACTAAATGCGATCAGCCGAATTATCCTGTTTGCCGAAGCAACGGCCACCGTCGAACCCTACTTGAATAGAAGATCGGAGTTCGGCACGGATATCCTGGCTCTCTTCGACCAAGGGAAGTACATCCCCGCCACCGAATACGTGCAGGCCCAGCGTCTGCGCCGGGTCTTTCAAAGGGAGTTCGCCAGTATCCTCAGAAACGTCGATTGCGTTCTCACACCCACCACGCCAAATCTGGCGCCCCGTATCGGAGACAACACTGTACGATTCGCCGGCTCAGAAGAGGATGCGCGTCTCGCTTCAACTCGTTTCGTTCGTGGAATCAATATGTTAGGCCTTCCAGCCTTGGCCATGCCAAGCGGCTTGGTGGACGGCCTCCCCACCAGCATCCAGGTGATCGGCGATGCCTTTGCCGAGGCCCTCGTACTACGGGTTGGCGCTGCGCTCGAAGATGCAACCCCGCATCGCAGTCTGGTTCCTCCAGGTCTATAATGCAGAGGGAGGTTGTCCACATGCCCTTCAGCCGGCGTCAATTTCTGCAGCAAAGCGGCTTGGCCGCCGCTGCCTCGCAGTCTGCCCCAGCCGCGAACGATCGCATCCAGATCGGAGTTATCGGAACCGGTGCCCGATCCCATGAGTTGATGCAGGCGCTACTGGCGCTGCCTGCCGCTGAAATCACGGGAGTTGCCGATGCCTACAGCGGTCGCGTTGCCCGCGCTTTGGAGCGGGTCGGTAAGAGTGCCAAATCCTACCCTTCCTACAAGGAAATCCTTGACGACAAGAGTATCGATGCCGTCGTCGTCGCGACGCCCGACCATTGGCACAAGACGATGGTCTTAGAGGCTTTAGCCGCTGGCAAAGACGTCTATTGCGAGAAACCATTGACCTTCCGTTCCCCGGAAGGGATGGAGATCGTTGCCGCGGCCAACCAGACCGGCCGCATCGTCCAAGTGGGCAGCCAAGGTGTTAGTTCGCTGCCGCAGATCAAGGCGCGGGACATGATACGCGGCGGTAAGCTCGGGCGCGTCACCATGATACGCGCCGCCTACAACCGTAATACTGCATCTGGAGCTTGGATTTATCCGATTCCACCGGATGCCTCCCCGAAAACCGTCAATTGGGAAGCCTTTCTTGGTCCGGCGCCGAAACGTCCGTTCAATTTGGAACGCTTCTTCCGCTGGCGCTGCTACGAGGACTATTCCGGAGGCATTGCCACAGACCTGTTCGTGCACCTCTGTACCACCATTCACTTCCTGATGGATGCCAAAGCTCCCAGCAGAGTCATGGCCATGGGGCAACTTTATCGTTGGACGTCTAGTCGCGACGTTCCTGACACCTTGAACGCGGTCCTGGAATACCCTGAGGGCTTCACCGTCAACCTGAGTTCCACTTTCAATAACCAACTCTCCGCCGAAGGGAACTTCCAAATCCTTGGTACGGAAGGGAGCATCCTGCTTGGCGGGGGGATGACCTTCCAGACGGAAAAGGCCGTTGAGGACAATCGATGGATTGTGGAGAGCTGGCCGGTGAAACTCGAAGAGGAGTACTACAAGAATCCTAAAATTCGTGAGTCCGAGCTTCCTGGAACCCGTAAAGCGAGCTTGAATACAGTCAGCGAGCAATACCAGCCCGATGGCGCCGATTCTACCATTCTCCACTTCAGCGCCTGGCTCGATTCGATTCGTACCCGCAAGGCACCCTACGAAAACGCACTCATCGGTCATCGCGCCGCAGCGTGCGCCCACATGGTGAACCTATCCGTGAAGCAGCGGCGAATGGTGGAGTGGGACTTCCAGAAAGAGGACATCAAGGGCTGATGCTCCTCCGGCTGTCAGCCTAATCTTTCTACCCCTACGGTCCGATCTATGCATTGGACCGTGGACCCTATAACTGTTTTCGCCTCTGAATCACAGCCGATCGTGCTGGAAGGATTGCGTCGCGTCCTGGACCGCGCGGAGGATTTCTCCCTGGTCGGAACTTCCGCTTCGCCGCCCGAGGCACTGTCCCGCATCTCCGAACTGCGTCCGGCGATCATTCTCATGGACCAGGCGGGAGGCTTGAAGAACTCCTTTCGTTTCCTCGCCGATGTGAAGACGGCTTCCCCCAGTTCCCTGCCAGTGCTCTGGATCATTGACCTTCCGGAAGTGGAGTGTTTTCGTGCACTTCAGATGGGCGCCCGCGGCATCCTCAAGAAATCGCTGCCCCCAACCACGATCCTCGAATGTCTGAGGGCTGTCGCGCGCGGTTCGGTCTGGATCGAACATACGCTGTCGGGGCAGGTGGCGGGCTTTCTCAACCGCCGGCAGTCGCCGCGCCTCACGCCGCGGGAACGTGAGATCGTCAGTTGCCTCTGCCGTGGGCTTCGTAACAAGGAGATTGCCACCGAACTGTCGATTACTCCTGGCACGGTGAAAGTCCACCTGATGCACATCTTCGAGAAGACGGGCGCCAAAGACCGCTTCGAGCTTGCCGTCCACGGACGGAAGCTTCTCGGAACGGAGACCAATGGGGAAACGGCCGATGCCGCTTTCCCCTTGGGGTCATGACATTGGGGTAGGAGAACACATTTGGCAACTTCCATCGCGCCCATCGACGTCCCCACGCCTCGCCAAGAGCGTGTTCCCACGCTAACGCGCCTTCTGGCGCCATCCTTTTCCGATTGCCTGTTTATCGCGGTCCTGACGTGGCTGTTCGCCGCAGGCACAGCCGGGTGGCTGGCTCTGCTCGCCGATGGGGACACTGGCTGGCACATCCGTACCGGGGAGTGGATTCTCGAGCACGGAACAGTCCCGAAGACGGATATTTTTTCGTTTAGCCGCCCGGGCGAGCCTTGGTTTGCCTGGGAGTGGCTGTCCGATGTGCTCTTCGCCCTCCTGCACGCTTCCGCCGGTTTGAAGGGGATTGTGTTGCTCACAGCCGTGGTCATCACCGGCGCCGGGACTATCCTCTTCCGCCATATGATGTGGCGCGGGGCTACTCCCTTTGCGGCTCTGCTGACCGTCCTGCTTGCCTTTGGGGCATCGACGGTGCATCACCTGGCCCGCCCACACATGTTTACCCTGCTTGGCATGACGGTGTCGCTCTGGCTGATCGACGCCGACCGCCGCCGTCACAGCGTCTGGGTCTGGACACTGGTTGCTATCACCGCGGTGTGGGTGAACCTGCACGGCGGCTTCCTTGGGCTGATCGCGTGTTTGGGATTGCTTGTGGCCGGCGAGGCGCTTGAAGCGGCGTGGAAAGTGTGGCAGGACGGAGCGCTATGGGATATGGCCCGCGTGAAGCGATACGGTCTGCTCACGTCGCTTTGTGCTGCCGCCTCGCTCCTCAATCCCTACGGTTGGAATCTTCACCTGCATGTGGTTGCCTACATGCGGTCCGATTTCATCAAGGATAGCGTCCAGGAGTTCCAATCTCCATCGTTCCGCACGGAAAGCATGATGCAATTCGAGCTGTTGCTGGTGGTTGCACTGGTTTCCGTAGGATGGCTGCTTGGCAAACGCCAAGTCACGGCAGTTCTGTGGATTGCCTTCTGGGCTCACAATTCCCTTGTCAGCGTCAGGCACGTGCCGATTTTCATGATTGTCGCCGCGCCGTGGGTGGCGTCGGCTCTCACCGAATTGTGGTCGAGGTTCTTCGATTCCGCACACCGGGCCACTACTCGAGGCATCTTAGCCAGCCTTGCGCGGGACATGCAGCCGGCCTGCGTCCGGTCGAGCATGTGGATTGCGGCGGTGCTTGCCGCGTTTCTTCTGCTGCCGGATAAAATCATGCGCTGGCCGGCTGATTTCCCCGACGTGAAATTCCCTGTAAAGATGGTTGCCAAGCATCCCGAGAAACTGCTTCAGGGGCGCGTCCTCACCATGGACCAGTGGGCCGACTACCTTATCTACCGGCACTATCCCCGCCAGCGTGTCTTCATCGATGGCCGCAGCGACTTCTACGGGAAAGAACTGGGCCGCGACTACGTTCGTCTCATGCAAGGCCATGCCGAATGGCAGAAACTGCTCGACAGGTATCGTTTCGATTCCGTGCTCAGCCCGGCGGGCTGGTCATTAGCGTCCCTGTTAAAGCAAAGCCCCGACTGGCTCTTAGTCGATCAGGACGGGATGGCGATCTTGTTTGAACGGCGCAACAAATCAAGGACTTACGATCCAGTACCTTCTGCCCAGCAAGGACCCTCGACCGAGAAAAAAGCCCAGCCCTTATCTAATGAAAACCCCCGACCCAGCCGAAGTTAATTATGGAGACAGTCAACTTCGATGAAGCCGGGCAAAACGCAATTACTGGGACTGGACTCGATCGCCGGGCACTCTGCGTTGCCGGCGGGCGGCGCT
>JAEUQG010000356.1 GCA_016789755.1 Bryobacterales bacterium | reverse complement strand
GCTCCCGCGAAGCCCGCTCGATTTCTATACTTCTGTTATTGTAGAACTATAGGAATTAAACCATGGATCACATCGGCCGCAGGCTCTCGTTTCTCGACCGTTACCTTACCCTCTGGATTTTCCTCGCGATGGCAGCCGGCGTCGGCGCAGGTTACATCTTGCCTGGCGTCGTGCAACTCATCACCGGGATGCAAGTGGGAACCACCTCGATCCCCATCGCCGCCGGCCTGATCCTCATGATGTATCCACCACTGGCCAAAGTTCGCTACGAGGAAATGGGTGAGGTCTTCCGCAACCGTAAAGTGCTCTTGCTCTCGCTGGTCCAGAACTGGGTCATCGGACCCGTGCTCATGTTCGCCCTTGCCATCGTGTTTCTCCACGATCAACCGGAGTACATGGCCGGCCTCATCATGATCGGCCTCGCGCGCTGCATCGCCATGGTCATCGTGTGGAATGAACTGGCGGAAGGAAGCACGGAGTACGCCGCCGGCCTGGTTGCGTTCAACTCCGTGTTCCAAGTCCTCTTCTATTCCGTCTACGCCTGGCTGTTCGTCACCGTGTTGCCGGAATGGTTCGGATTGCGCGGTTCCACCGTCCACGTCTCCATCGCCGGCATCGCGCAAAGCGTGTTTGTCTATCTCGGCATTCCATTCCTCGCCGGCCTGATCACGCGGTTTTCGATGCTCCGCTGGCGCGGCCGTGAATGGTACGAGAAGCGGTTCATTCCCCGCATCAGTCCCCTCACGCTGGTGGCGCTGCTGTTCACCATCGTGGTCATGTTCTCCCTGAAAGGCGACTACATCATCAGCCTGCCGCTGGACGTGGCGCGTATTGCCGTCCCTCTCCTCATCTATTTCGTACTCATGTTTCTCGTATCGTTCTGGATGGGTCACCGGCTCGGCGCGGATTACTCGAAGACAGCAACTTTGTCGTTCACCGCCGCCAGCAACAACTTTGAGCTCGCCATTGCCGTCGCTGTTGCCGTGTTCGGAATCCATTCGGGAGCCGCGTTTGCGGCCGTCATCGGACCGCTGGTGGAAGTCCCCGCACTCATCGCTCTGGTGAACGTGGCCTTGTGGTTCCAACGAAATTGGAATTGGGCCGGCGCGGCAGCGAAAGCCTGAGCGGTGGAACGTCGTACCATGGCTACATGTACTCTCCTCGGCATTCGCTAACCAAATGGCTGGTGGCGGCGCTGTTTGCCGGCATCTTCTGCCTTCGTGCAGTGTCCAGCTATCAGCAGGGCAATCCGCAGAACGACTTTCACTTCTCCCTTATCGGGGACCGCACCGGCGATGCGCAGCCGCAGATCTTCGGCCGCGTGCTGCGCGAAGTGGATATGCTCCGCCCCGATTTCATTGTCACCGTCGGCGATACCATTCAGGGCGGCAAGGAAGACAAGATGGAAGCCGAATGGGCCGAATTGCGTCCGCTGTGGAAGCGCTACAGCCGCTATCCCATCTACTTCACCCCTGGAAATCACGACATCTGGTCGAAATCTTCCGAAGAGCTGTACATCAAAGAAACCGGCAACAAGCCCTTCTACAGTTTCCACTACCAGGACGCGCACTTCACCATCCTCGACAATAGCCGCACCCGCGATTTGAGCGAGGAACAACTGAAGTTTCTCGAAGAGGATTTGAAGGCCAACGCCGGCCGCAATCCGAAGTTTGTCGTCTTTCACAAGCCGTTCTGGATTACCGGATTCCAGGAAGGCGGCACGGAGATGGCGCTGCACAAGCTGGCCAGGCAGTATGGCGTGCACCACGTCATCAGCGGACACGGGCACCGCTTCGTGCGCATGGTGCGCGACGGCATCACGTATATGGAAGTGGGCAGTTCCGGCGGCGGAATGAAAGGCAGCCTGATGCGCGGCGATGGGTTCCGCAACGGTTGCTTCTATCACCACATCTGGGGCCGCGTGAAGGGCGGCGAAGTGACCTTCACCGTAAAGGAACTCGATGGCCAGTTCGGCGAGGGCCGCATGTTCAACGCTACAGATTGGGATGAGAACGGGCCCAAGTTTGAAACCGCCGATCCTGCCCTTAGCACGAAGCCGCAAACGTAATGCCCCGCACCGGCTGGGGCTGGCAGGTGTCACCGGACGAGTTGCGCTCCTGGATCCTCCACGAAGATGAGCGCCTCCTGGTGGTGAACAAGCCCGGCCTCGTCGTTTGCCATCCGTCCAAACACGGGCCGTGGTCCAGCCTCATCGGAGCCTGCCGCGAATACCTGGGCGTCGAACGCCTGCATATGCCGTCAAGGCTCGACCGCGAAACCAGCGGCGTAGTCGTGCTTGCCAAAGACGCGCAGGCCGGGTCGCTGCTGCAGCGCGCCATTGAGCATCGCAAGATTCGCAAGGTCTATCACGCCGTGCTCTGCGGCGAATTGCACCACGCCGCCACCGTCGACGCGCCCATCGCCAAAGCGCTTGACTCCACTGTGTGGATGAAGCAGGCGGTCGTGGACGGAGGCCAGCCCGCCCGTACCGGCTTCACACCGCTCAGCACTTCCGATGGATTTACTCTGGCTCGCATTCAGCCCCACACCGGAAGGATGCATCAGATCCGCGTGCATGCCGCCTCCATCGGCCACCCCGTCGCGGGCGACAAGATCTACGGCCCAGACGAGCAGCTCTTCCTCGAATTCCTCCAACACGGCTGGACCCCGCACCTGCAGGCCGTGCTGCGCTTCGACCGGCAAATGCTCCATGCTTCGGAATGGGAATCCATGGAAGAACGATTGCCGCTGCGCTTTCATGCTCCGCTGCCCGCCGAATGGCAATCTGTAACATGCGTCGCCGCTGCGCCGCCCGTGCCGCAACAGCTAGCCTGAGATTCATGCGTGTGTTGCTGCTGTTGGGTTGCGCGGGCTTGCTGTCCGCGGCGGATCTGTACATCCGCAATGTGATGTACATCGATGTGGCTTCCGGAAGCGCCCCGTATCGCACCAATGTCTGGATCGCCGGCGGTCGCGTACAGGCACAAGGGGCTCTGGTGCGCGCTCCCGCAGGCGCGCAATTGCTCGATGGGTCCGGCAAGTACCTGATGCCGGGCTTGTGGGATGCCCACTTTCACCTTATCCGCGACGATTCCGATCCCCGTCCGGCCCTGCGCCAACTTCTCGAACACGGCATCACCTCGGTGCGCGACATGGGCAGCGTCCCCCAATCCATCGTCTCCCTTCGCGATGCGATCGCCGCCGGAAAGGTGGACGGCCCGCGCCTCATGGTCGCCGGAGCGATGTTGGACGGCCCCCCTTCCAAAGCCGGTTCCACCATGCTCATTGCGGCCGGCGCTGCTCAGGCCACCGCCGAAGTGCAACGGATGGCGGCGCTGCGCGTCGACTTCATCAAGGTCCAGCAGAACCTCAGCCAGGATGCATACGCCGCCGTGACGGCGAAAGCCAACGCGGAGAAGCTACCCGTGATGGGACACGTTCCCGACTCGCTCACGGTGAGCGAAGCCATCCAAGCCGGCCAGCGCACCGTCGAGCATCTCACCGGAGTCCTGGTCGCTTGCTCCTCCCGCGAATCGGAATTGCGGGAAAGGATCGCCAAGGGTGTCCCGGCGGTGGACTTCGGACCGGTGGGCGAAACCGGCCGCCTCGCCCTCGATTCCTACTCAGAACAAAAAGCGGCACAAATGTTTCGTCAGTGGAAAGACGCCTATTTCGTTCCCACGCTCGTCTGGGAGAAAGCCTTCCTCCTCGCCCCATCCACGCGACGCCGACCCGAAACGGCGGCGATGATGAAGGAATACTGGTCCAAAGGCATCGCACTGGTTCGCGCCATGCACAGGGCCGGACTGCGCTTCGTGGCCGGCACCGATGGCGGAGACAACTTCACCAGGCCGGGATCGGCCCTCCACCAGGAACTCGAACTGCTGGTCGAAGCGGGATTGACCCCTCTCGATGCGCTCCGCGCCGCCACCGTCCATGCCGCAGCAATGATGGGGCGCCAGTTGCCGCCCTCCGATTTCGTGCTCCTCGGCGCCAATCCCCTCGACGATATCCGGAACACCCGCCTGGTGGAAGCGGTCATCGTCAACGGCCGCAGGATGCGCTAGCATAACGCCTATGAAAACCGTATGGGATGCCGGGGTGCGCAACGAACTGCTGGAGCGCTTTGCCCGCCTACAGCACAATCAGCGGCCGAAATGGGGAAAGATGAACGCCGGACAAATGGTCGCGCATTGCACCGGTCCGATGCGCTCCGCCATGGGGGAAATGGAGGTCACCGAAAAATGGACCCCCATGCGCTTTCGATTGCTGCGCTATCTCGTCATCTACGTTCTGCCCTGGCCCAAAGGCGCGCCGACGGCCCCCGAATTTATCCATCAGGGGCCCGAAGACCTCGACCGCAACCGCAAGGCTCTCGCCGCCGCACTCGAGCGCTTTGCCGCGCATCGCGGTAAGCCGTTTCGCGATCATGCCGCCTTCGGCCGCTTGTCGGAAAAAGACTGGGGATGCCTGATGTGGAGACATCTGGACCATCACTTGACTCAGTTCGGCGTGTAGTTCCCTCAGCGGGCGATGTCCAATTGGAACGGCCACAACTGGCCTGTCATCCGGGTGCGCTTCGTTCCCGCCGCAAGTTCCACCGATAGTTTTCCGTCGCCTTCGCTTCCGCCCTGCCCTGTGTAGATGTCCCCGTTTGACGTGGCTTCTATCGCTTGCAGTTTCAGCACGGGGTTGCCCCGCGCGGCGGAATACTCGAAAGTCCCGCTCACGTTCACGAAATCGCTTTCGGGAGAAAACTCCAGTGTGCGCGCCTGAAATTTTCCCGTCGACTTGGCGTTGCGCACCAACCCCAATCCGGTGCCGCTCGTCTCCACCGCCGCCTCGGCGCTCACAGCGCCTCCACGCCAAGGCACATTGCGAATCGCCGCCTGAATGGAATACTGTGGCTCTCCGCGAGCCAGCGAGATGCGAATCGAACCGGATGCACCCGCTTCATCGCGCTGCCACTGTATGTTATCCAAATCCACCTGGAGTCCGTCCCACAGCACGTTGGCGCTTGTCTGGCCGATGCGAAACTCGCCGTGCCGCAGATCGGAAATGACCACCGCCCCCTCCAGATGCCGGTTGCGCAGCCATTCGGGCGCAGCCTGGTTCCGTCCCGCCAGCCTGCCCAGAATGCCGCCCGCCCGCTTGAGCGAGGGCAGGAACAGTTGCTCCAGCGCCGCCAGATCGGCCTGCTCGATGACGATACGCAAACGCTCCGGACGGGCGCGCGAAACCTCCTGCCGGTAACTGCCCGTGAATGCGATCGAACCCGCCGATCCCTCAATCCCCTCCAGTTGCACTCGGTTGTTTTGGATCGACACCCGCGCACGATCCACCGTGACAGCTTCCGAAAGGCCCTGTACAGGAATCCTGGACTTGCTGATCGTGAACGCTCCATTCCAGGACGCCGGCTGATCTCCGCTTTGCGCATATCCGGCGGCGCCTTGCCAATCCCCTGTCTCGATCGAAGAGAGCAGCGGAATCTGCGCGTCGCCCAGGAACTGGCCGAATACCGTAAGAAACTGTTTCACCGCCATCGGCGATTGCGTGCTCCATCGCAGAGATTGCGCCGCCGGGCTGTAAGCGCCTTCCACTTCCGCGCTGCGCCCCTCGCCTAGATCCACCGTCGTGGAAGCGAGACGGAACGCCTGCCCGTCGATGGTGAACCGCATGCCGCGCACGGCGAAGGTGGACTCGCCGCTCCTCGCGCTCGCTTCCGGCATCTCCAACACGCCTTGCAGCCCGTGATTCCGGGAATAGCCGAGCACGCCGCTCAGCTTGCCGTCCAGCGCCACGCGCGAGGGCAGGCTGACGTTCATGTGCTGAAACAGATCGCGCAGATCGGCCACGGGCAACTGGCTGAATTCCGCAATCGCGCCCCATGAGGGATTGGCAAGCAGCGTGTGCGCCCGCAGACGCAGACGGAAGGGCACTGGCTTGGCGCCCTCTCCCGTCACCAGATCCAGTTCTCCTGCTGGAAAATCGAGCGTCCCTTTGTACTGTATGGGCCAGTTCCCCGATCCGGTGCTCAGCAGCCCGAAGCGCTGCACCTCTTCGAGCCGCGCTCCCCCTTCAATGCGTAGCGCATGCAGCGGCCCCTTCACCTTCGCCTTCGCCGCAAAGAACCCGCGCATCCCGGAACCCAGTCCGCCCAGCAGCGTCACAGCCTCTGTCAGAGCGCTACGCTGCAACTCGAGATCGAAATCCAGTTCGCTGGGACGGTCTGCGTGCCACCGATACCGCCCGCGCCCCTCCAGCGTTCCGAAGCCCTGTGCGATGCGATCCGTGCGCGCCGGCTCAGCCGAAAACCGCACGTCGATCGCGGATCCGCCCGCAGCCGAAATGTCCACCTCCGCGTTCGTCAGATAGACAGCCGATTTGGTGTCCGAAAAGCGCAGGTTGATTCGCCCCCCGCGAACACTGATCGAGGGCAGCTTCGCGGGTATTTCCTGCCCCGGCCGGGCCAGAAAGGCTCGCACGTTCCAGGCGCCGCTCTCCCGCTTCACCACATTAAGCCGCGGCTCATCCAGCAGGATGCTGTCTACTTCCCACCGCCCTTGCAGCGCCGCCAGCGGGCTGATGCGCGCATCCAGCACCGCCACATAGGCGAATGGCTCCATCCCAACCGCTGCGTCTTCGTGGATCACCACATCGGCAATGGAAAACCCCGGCCCGGACCACAGGCTGTAATTCACCTTCCCAAGAATCTCCACCCGCCGGCCCAGAGATTTCTCCAGCGCCTGTTGAATCCGCGCGCGGTGCTGGTCCGCCTTCAAAAAGGGAGCTGCGATCACGGCGGCCAATGCCAGCAATACGACGCCAATGAGGATCTTGCGTTTCATGCGCGGGAGGCAAGCAAAGCCTGGTAGGCTTGCGGATCGTCGATATCGGTCAGGATGCCGGCATCGTCGACATCCACATAGATCGTCTCGCCCACATGGGCGTGAATCGGATCGCTGGTCCTGGCGGAGGCGGGCAACGCCAGAAACTCAGCCGCCAAAGCGACTCGGCACGCCACCGGATGCCCGCGCTTCCCGCCCTGCCGCGGCACGGCGATCAGCCGGTCGGGATGAGCTGCCAGCGCATCGCGCAACTGCGCCATCGTACTTTCCGCAATCGCCGGATAGTCCACCGGTGTGAACAGAAACGCCTCCGCATCGCCCCGCATGGCGCGCAACGCGCACTGCAAGGAGCTGAGCTGCCCGCGCTCCGGATCGGGATTCGCGACAAAGCGCGCCTCGCGCCGCACCCCAGCGCGGATCGCATCCGCATGGTGCCCCAGCACCACAACAACCTCGCGGCACACCGTACCCATCGCGCCCGTCAGGCGATCGAGAAACGTCTCGCCTTCCCATACGAGCAGCGCTTTCACACGGCCCATCCGTCGGCTTGCGCCGGCGGCAAGAATGATTCCGCAGCAGTTCACTTGAGAAGGGCTCGCGATGCTTCGCCGGCAAATAGAGATTTCGAGAGCTTGCGCCAATCCGATTCCGGGGAGCGGCGCATGGCGATCATCTCCGCCACCACCGAAACAGCGATCTCCTCGGGAGTGATCGCGCCGATGTCGAAGCCCATCGGAGCGAAGATCCGCTCGAACGCCTGGCGCGGCATGCCTTCCTTTTCCAGTTCCTTGATCACCCCGATCGTCTTCCGCTTGCTGCCGATCATGGCGATGTAGCGCGCATTAGTCGATACAGCCCAGCGAAGCACCCGCATATCGTCCCGATGCCCGCGCGTCACAATCACCAGGTACGTGCTCTCGTTCACCGTCAGTTGGGGGAAGACGTCTTCGTATTCCTCGGCAAAGATCCGATCGGCTTCGGGGAAGCGTTCGCCATTGGCGAAAGTGTCCCGGTTGTCCACGATGACCGTGGCAAAGCCCGCCAGATTCGCCACTTTGCTCAGACTCTTGGAAATGTGCCCCGCGCCGAAAATAATCGCGAAGGGCTGAGGCAGCACGGGTTCGACGAAAACGTTCAACTGGCCTCCGCAGATCAGCCCGTTGTCGTAGGCCGCATCCTGACCCAGGCTGAATGTCAGGTGCCGCGGCTTCTCCGTTTCCATCACTTCACGAGCCGCGTTCCACACTTCTGCTTCGACACATCCGCCGCCGATCGTGCCCACCATGCTGCCGTCTTCACGCACCAGCAGCTTCGCGCTCTGATAACTGGGAATGGAACCGTTCACCTGCACAATCGTCGCGATGGCGCACTTCTGCCCCGATCGCCGCAGGCGCACTAGTTCCTCGTAAACATCCATCAGTATGCAATTATAACGCCCGCACCGCGGACAGCGGACCCGGTGGATCCACTTCCCGCAATACGGGCGCTTTTGCGCGGGCTTGTCCCACGCTTGTCTCCCCGTAGTTGCTACGCAGGCGGGGAGGCCCACGCAAATCCGGTTAGAACGATCCCGAAAGCACAGCCACGCCGTTGGCATCCGTTACCACGACGGGACCGACCGTGCACACCGGGTTGACGGCCGACGGAAGAGTCTGGCCATCGTAGTTCTTCAACTCCAGTTCCCCATCACCGGCGACGATCGTGATCGTTCCGGCCGCTGCTCCGTTCGCCAACACGATAAAAGTCGCACCGTTGGCCACGCGCGCATCCATCGACACCTTGAACTTCTGACGGCCGCCCTGCTCACGCACTTCCGCCTGTCCGCTCACATCCAGACCGGCCCCGGCGGCTGTGGAACGCAATGCGGTGCGCTTACGGCAATCGGCGAATGCGCCGGTGGAAAAAAGGGAGGCCATACCCAGGGCCGCCACCAGGAAACGAGTGTTCATCGTCATCTTGTTATTACCTCGACTGTGATTGTGAATTGAAGCTTCCACGGGGAGCACAGCCGCTTCATGCCCAATAGGACAGCGGCGCTCTCAAGCACGGAACACTTTTTTGCAGGAATTTTTCGGCAGCGATTCGCAACAAGCCAAACCCGCTCACGGAAGCCACCAGCACAGCGCGTTCGAGGACTCCCGCACAAACCCGCCGCGGGCCGGCCGCCAACTGTATTTCACCAGCGCCTCCCGTCCAGGACAGCAGTGCGCGTCCTTCTCACCCCAAATACCAACTTTGATGTCCATCCCGTCTCTTCTCACCCGCTCCAGCCGTACGCCCTGACCCGATGCCTCGAAAACCTTCTTCACCGCTCCCGCCACACATTGAAATCCAAGGATGTAAGTGTAAGCATTCGAGCCCGTCAGTTGCACCTGCTCCAGAACCAGCAACCGCGTGCCGCTCGATGCGGACTCCGCCAGCAGGACATCCTGTTCGATACTGGTTTTCCAGTCCGGTGGGCGCCCCTGGCGCACATGCTTCCCCCATGGGCCGCCATCCCATTGCCAAGCGACACCGTCTCGCATCCGCAACGCACCGCCCGGCGCCGGTCCGTTCCACAAGCCGTAATCGTGCCCGCCGGAATCCCGCGCCGCTTCCAGAACCGCATTCCGCAAATCGGCACTCGCAATGTCACGGCAGCGCGTCGCTCCCGTCAACCCGCTCGCGAACAACACCAGCCCAACCCACAACCCGGCCATCTACAGAATCCGAGTCACCACCTGCACCCATCCCGGCTGCGCCAGCAATTCCGGAAACTTGGCCCGGCCCGCCGCAATGTGCGCCGACCGGCCATGCGCGTCCAGCGCCTCACGGCTCGACCACTCCTCGATGAACGTGAACTTCGTCGCGTCATCCAGATCCACAAACAGATCGTAGCGGAGGCAGCCATCCTCTTTCCGCGTCGGCTCCACAAACGATTCCAGAACTTCCCGCAAAGCGGCTTCCATCCCCGGCTTGGAATGGATGTGCGCTACAACGTCGACTTTCATGATGTTCCTTTATTGTTTCCAGCGGGCAAACGTGATGGTCTCGTACGCCGACTTCTCGCCTCGCTCGTACAACAAACCCGCGTAGCCTCGCTTCAGTGAAATGAGATTCGAATATGCCGAAGGCCCAGGATGCAGCGCCTTCACCAACGCCCAACTCTTCCCGCCGTCGCGGCTAACCCGCACCGTCATGTTCTCCCGCCGCGTGCTCGCCGGATTGGCGAACAGCAGCGTCTTGCCGTGTCGGATCAGGCTCGCCTGGCAAACCGGCTCTATCAGCGCCTCGTCCAGCGTCGCGGGCTCGAACGTTATACCGCCATCGCGGCTGCGGGCAATCGCGCGGCGGTTCTTTCCCGCATAACTGCGCATGTTGAACAACAGCGATCCATCGGGCAATTCCGCGATCGCCGATTCGTTCATCGTATCTCCCACAATGCCGCCCACCTTCCACGTCGCGCCATGATCGTCGCTATAGACGACATGCGAATACCGCGCCGTCGGGGTGCGGTAATGATCGCACGGAATCACCAGCCGCCCGCTCTTCAATTGAATACCGTTCCCCGGACCCGTGGCATACCAACTCCATCCCCGCGGCTTCACCATGCTGGTGATCTCCGCCGGCTTTGCCCAACTCAAACCGTCGTCCTTGCTGTGTGTCACCCACACGCGCCGGCTTTCCTTCGATGTCCCAGCGAGAATCGACTTCTCCGGATCGCTCGCCAGATTGCTCGTCAACAGCAGCCACACGATCCCCGTCTTCCGGTCCAGCACCGGCGCCGGGTTCCCGATCACGTCTGGCCCGAAGTCCGCCACCACAATCGTCGACGACCACGTCTTGCCCTGATCCACGCTGCGCTTCAGCAGCAGATCGATGTTCCCCGTGTCGCTCCGGTTGTCCCTTCGCCCTTCGCAGAACGCCAGCAGCGTCCCCTTCTTCGTCGACACGATCGCCGGAATGCGATACGAATGGTACCCGCCTTCTCCCGATCGGAACACGGTCACTTGCGGCTCCTCCGCGGCCAGCGCGGACATCGCAATCGCTACAGCCAGGAAACGAAACATAGATCTCTTTTATCGCAACGCCAGCGCCCGCCCCGCCAGCCCCTGCGGAGTCAATCCGAACTCCAGCAGCCGGGCCGGATCCGCCGGATCCGCAATCAGCATCGTGTGTACCGGACCGAAAAACTGCGAAAGCTCCTGCCCGTTGAACGACGGCAGCAGCACCGGCAGCAGCCTCGGATCGAAGTAGCGGAAATAGAACGGCCGTTGATCGGCGGTCGACACCAGCATCAGGTTGCGCAAATGCCTCGCCAGTTCCGGCGCCGGATGCTGGCTCGTGACGAAAGTCATCCACGGCTTTCCCCAACCCTCCTGGATCAGCCGCGGCAACAGCACCGACGAAGGCGTGAACTGGGTCAGGTACACCGCGGGCGGCTGCATCTGGTCCACTCCCAGCCCTTCGGAAAGAAACTGGAACGGCTCGCCCGAACCCATCAGAAAGTGCGGCACGTGCTGCTCGATCTCCGCGTTCAACAGCCCAAACAATGGCGCGGGAAGTTGTTTCAGATAGTCGATGACCCGCTGCTGCTCCGCCGAAAACGCCGGCGCCTCGATGCTGTGCACGCCCGTCTGTTCCTGAAATTTAGGCACCGCAAACAGCACCGTGGAACTGCGCTTGTCCGCTTCATCCTCCATCTCTGAACACACACGAAAACGCGTCTGGCCCGCCGAAATCTGGTCGCCGTCTCCCAACGGGCGTTCCGTCACCCGGTCCCCGTTCACCCACGTGCCGTTGCTCGAGTTGCAATCCCGCAACACGACCCCGGCCTGCGTGAACTCCACCAGAAAATGCAAACCCGATAGAAAATTGTCGTGCGGCAGCATCAGTTGCGATTTCGCCGTCCGCCCCACAGACACAGATTCCCCCGCGGATAGCTCCACTGTGCGTCCGGCGAGCGGCCCATCCAGGATTTCCAGCACCACGCGCATGGCCTCTATTGTCTCACTGCTTTTCCGTAACTTCGAGCGTCTGGTCGGCCTTCGGATTCGCAATCGTCTGCACAATCCCGCTCGGCCACCGCACTTCCACGGACTTCACCTGCGTCTGCTGTCCCAGTCCGAACGTCAGCCCCAGTTCGCTCTGCGAACAATAGCTCGATCCGGAATGAACCGTCCGCCACTGCCGCCCCGCCGCCGTTTCCACGCGCACCGTCGCCCCGATGCCGCTGCGGTTCGATTTCGCGCCGGTCAGCTTCACCCGCAACCAGTGCGGCTTCTGCGCCAGATCGTTGCGCAGCAGCACCGCGGGCCCGTCGTTATTCGCAATCAGCAGATCCAGGTCCCCGTCTTTGTCGTAATCGGCGTAGGCCGCCCCGCGCGCCACCAGCGGCTTGGCGAAATCCGCACCCGCATGGACCGCGCTGAACTGACCCTTCCCCGCGTTGCGCAACAGCATCGGCGGCTGCCGGAACTTCACCTTCGGCTGCACCCGTTCGATCTCCGCGTCCAAATGCCCGTTCGCGCAGAAAATGTCCAACAACCCGTCCAAATCAAAATCGAAGAAAAATGTTCCGAACGTCAGGTTCAGCAATGACAGCCGCCCGATGGTGGACCGCGGCGCTTCATCCACGAACAGCCCGTTCCCCTCGTTGTGATACAGCCCCAGCATCTGGTTGGAAAAGTTCCCCACCAGCAGATGCGGCCGCCCCGAACCGTCGTAATCGGCCGCATCGGTCCCCATTGCTCCGCGCGCCGTCCCGTCTTCTCCAAACGCCACCCCCGCCGTCAGCCCGGTCTCGGTAAACGTCCCGTTCCGGTTGTTGCGGTACAGCTTGTTCGGTTGCGTATCGTTCGCCACAAAGAGATCGGGCCATGTGTCCATATCGAAATCGAGCACCGCGATTCCCAGCGACTTGCTCCGCCCATCCGCAACGCCCGCCTGCTGGCTCACATCCTGAAACTTCCCCCCGCCCGTATTGCGATACAGCTTCGGCGCCACCCCCTTGTACGACTCTGGCGTGCAGTACGACTTCGCCGATCCATCCAGCGAACAGAACAGATCCTGCTTCGGGCTCCACTGCACATAGTTCGCGACAAACAGGTCCACCAGCCCGTCTTTGTTGTAATCGAACCATGCGGCGCTGGTCCCGAAGTTTGCATTCTGTATCCCCGCCGCCTGCGTCGCATCGCGAAACTTCGCCGCCCCTTCGTTGTGAAACAGCCGGTCGCCCTCCAGCGCCGTAATGTACACATCCTCGCGGCCGTCGTTGTCGTAATCGGCAATCGCCACGCCCATCCCGTACATCTCCACGTCCAGCCCGCTCCCCGCCGTGATGTCCGTGAACGTTCCGTTGCGATTGTTGCGGTACAACTTGTGCAGCGACTTCACCGGCTTCGCAGTCCAGCTCTTGCCGTTGATCAGTAGAATGTCCTGCCACCCATCCCCATCCGCGTCGAAAAACGCGCACCCCGACCCAAGAGTCTCCGGCAGCCATTTCTTCCCCGATTTGCCGTTGTTGTGCACGAAGCGGATTCCCGCCTGTTGCGTAACGTCGGTGTAGCGGACTTGCGCGTCAGCGAGCAGCGCGAAGAGCGCCAGGCAAAGGCACACTCTCATGATCGTGAATCATCTGCCTTTCATTGTTGTCTTCCGGACTTAACTGGCGCTGCTTGGCGGTGATCGCCTGCGCCGACTCGTCGGCCTTGAACCGCTGGAATAACTTGGCGTGCTTTTCCGAGCGCGCCGCGTCGCCCAATCCCCGGTAGCACAACATCAGGCTGTAGTGCGCCTGCAAGTCCTCCGGATCTACCTTCAGCACACGGTCCAGAGTGCGAGCCGCCTCCCCATAATCGCGCTTCAAAAACAAAAGCCGCCCTAATTGATTCAGCACCACCCTGTCTTCCGGATACTGTCCGGCGGCCTTCCTCAGATTGGCGATCGCCGCGTCGTAGTTGCCGTCCGCCTTGTCCACCATCGCCTGAAAGAACATCACCCGCGCCAGTGCCGGACCAAGCTGCGCGGCCTTCTGCAGGTATGGTTTCGCCGCATCCGTTTCCCCTTCCTGAATCAGCGCCCGTGCCACATTCAACGGCCCGTCGGCATACTCGGGCTTCGCCTCCATCACCTTCTTGAAGGCATACTCGGCGCCTTTCAAATCGCCTTGCAGCAGCATGCCGATCCCCCAATCGTTCCACCGCTCGTAATCCTCCGCAAGCACCGTCTGCTTCCAATCCGATGTCTCTCCTAACTCCATTTGCGCTTCCGCCTTCGCCAGGACAATCGTCGGGAGATCCGGCTTCTCCATCCCCTCGAATGCGAATTGCGTGTAATGCCAGGCGAACTTGCGGTAGTTCAACTTCGCCTGCAACGTCACCGGCCCCTTCGCATCCTTGGGGATCTTCACCCGGAAATGCGCCGTATCGGCCGCACCCGGAGGAATCAGCCGCACGTACAGCACGCTACGCGTCTGCCAAGCGTTCCGCTTGTCGATCATGTGCCCTTCGCCGTCGAGCTGGTAAGAACGGTAGAAATGCGCGCCGGATTCCACCGGCCCGCTCCCGTTATCCGCCGCTCGTCCGCTCCAGAAGACATGCTTGCCCGTGGCGTCCTTGCCTTCCAACTCCAGCCATACATCGAAGGCATCCACCGTGCCCGCGGGGAAAAAATGCCCGATGCGCCTCGTCCGCACCACCACATCGACGCGCGCCGTCGTGCCCGGCTGAAACTTCGCTCCCGATTTGTTCAGCGGCGCCGCCACCTTGCCCACTTCGCGCAGAAACACCTGCCCGCCCGATTCCGCTTCTTCACCCACCGCGAAGCTCGACATCGCACTCTGTGCCGCATCGCCCGCGCGCCGGATCATCCGCGCCTCCTTCGCCGATTCGTCGATCGGCGACGCCGCGAAGATATCCACTGTGATGAACCCCGACTGCAGAAAATTCTTCGTCACCTCAAACTGCGCATGGTCTTTGTTCACATGCGCCACCGCTGTGTTCGCCGCGGGGAACCGGTGCGAATGCACCCGTCCGTTGCGGTTGCCCGGATCGTTCGAGGCAACCAGCGGCATGTGACAACCCGAGCAATCCAGGCTCTCCTTCGGGTAATAAAAAGACCGCGCTCCGCGCCCGGAGACGCCGCTCGCCTGCCAGTTGTCGTAGTCGTTGAACCCTCGCATCCAGCGATAGCTGTTCACCGGAACATCCAGATGCACCTTGTGGCACGACGAACAGAATTCCGGTGTCTTGTGCAGCGGCTTGAGAAACGTCTGCCGGTGCGGCCGCGGATTGAGATAGGTGAGAAACTTGTCGAACGACTGCACATAAGGACTGCGGTTCGCCGCGATGCTGTGCAGCCAGTTGTACTCCAGCGTGAACCCCGCGTTCCCCATCGTGTCCTTCACATGCACAATCGAATGGCACGACACGCACGCCAATCCCGCCTTCGCCTCCGGAGTGCCGATCTGATCCTTGATCGGCGTTTCCCACTTGCCGTTGAAAATCACCGCATGATCGTGACACGCCGCGCACCACCGGCTGGGCTTCGTCGATCCCTGCTTCTCCTGCATGAACTCGATCGACTTGCGGTAGAACTGATTGTTGAAGCTCGCAAAGTGATGCACCGACGATTTCCACTGTTCGTAGATGTCCTTGTGGCACGTGCCGCACTGATCGGAATCGAGGAAGTAGCTGGAGGGCACCAGCCCCACGTTCGTGCGCGCCGAGGATGGCCAGAAGGGACTCCTCGGCCCATCGCCCTCTTCTTCCATCGAAGCAGGCGTCTCCGATGCGTTCGCCACCAGCTCCGGTTTTTCCAGCAGCTTCACACCGCCCGGCACGACAGCCAGCAACACCAGCGAAAGAAACATCCACCGCGCCAGTTGCGGCTCGCGCTTGCGCGCGTGCATCCATACCGTAACCGCACCCGCCACCGCCAACGCGATATGCATCCACAGCCAAACTCGATTCTCACGAATTGCGCCATAACGAATGAGATAAAGCGCAGGCAATACCGAAAGAAAAATCGGCAGCCCCGGCTTCATCCATCCGCGCACTCGCAACAGCAGCAGGAACGCGCCGCCCAGAGCCAGATGCAGCAGCACGTTGGTCATGTAAAAAATGGTTGCCGAAGGGAGCGCTGAAAGGTAAACCGAATTGAGCAACAGCGCGATGGCGATGATGGAAAACCAGCGAGTCGTCATGGTGCAATCTGCTTCACAAGCTGCGCCGCCGGACGCGTCTGATAACGCTTGCGGTAATCGCTATGCGTTTCTCCGCTTGGATATTTTTCCGCCGCGGGATACGGATATTGTGACATACCGTGAAATGGAAGTGGCTCCACAGATTGCGAAAAAGCAGTGTTCGCATCGGCATCCTTCGCCCACCCATCCACGTACAACAGAAAGTCGCGTTTCCAACCGGCGCCTGGCGCAGGCAGAGCCTTGAATCGCAACCCCACCTCATCGCCCGACCCCATGACGACATAGCGGTCGTCGGCTTGGCCCAGCAGCGCACGAACATCGCCGAAGCGCGTGTACATTCCGGGCGTGGGATTCCAGGGCGCCTCCGTCAATGTCTGGCGATACAGAAATGTCTCCGGCTGCCGTCGGTCCGCATCGATCACCGCCGTGGAAAACCCGTGAAACCTCAGTTCCGCTTCCGCCAGCGCTGCCTCCGTCTTCCGCACCGGAGCCGGCTCCTGCACCGCAAGAAAAACTTGATCCCAATAAACACACAGATTCGTGACAATGCGCACCTCGCGCGAAGCGGAAAGGAATTTACCGCCAAGATCGACCGCGATTGTCTTCGCCTTCCCCGACGGAATGCCCATATCCTCAATCACAGTCCGCCACTCACCCGATGCATCGCGCACCTGCAGATAAGGCGGCGTCAACTCCCGCCCCGGCTGTTGCGCCAGGTTGCGGAAAGCGCTGCCGTCGGCCCAATCCACCCACCCATGCAGCACCAGCACCGCGTTGTCCGCAGGCGCCCGCGGGCCAAAATCAATTTCCAGCACGAATGTTTCGGCCGTATTCTGCATCGTCCGTCTCGCCGGCCCCGCATAGCGCCGATCCCGCCCTAGTAGCGCTCCAAGCGTATCCCGGCCATCCACCGCGGCGCGCACCGGCGTCATCCGCCGGCGGCTGGTGAAGAGCCGGAACTCGGCGAACGGCGGCGATTTCCACTTATCGTTGGAAAACACTTCCACATCCGCCGGATGATCCACCGCAATCAGCTTCAACTGATCGAGATACGTCACCTCGCTCAACTCCTCCGTGATCCGCAAATCGTAAACGCCCCCGCGCGCCTTCAGCACGTCGCCGGGGATAAATACGTACTCATCGTGATCCGCCGGAAAAAATCGCCCGTCCCCGGAGCTTGCCCCCAACGGCGCAACCCCCAGCACATCCGTCAGGAAGCGAAACTCGCTGCCGTCCCAGGTGTAGATCATCGGGCACGATCCGGAAAGACGTGGAGCTTCTTTATACTCCACCGCCCGCCCCGCAATCGGCGCGGTCTCGTTCTGAATCAGCCCGTTCGGCCAGGTAATGCGCACCGCGTCGATTTGCGTCTGCGTCTTCAACCCGAAGAGCAGCGGATAACCCTCGTAGCGCTGCTTCTGATAGAAGCGGCCGCTGCGCACTTCCACTTCCGCGCCTTGCGCCAGCTTCAGATTCTTCACTCCGGTCAGGCGCACCGCAAGCTGACGATTCGCCGTCACCGCGGAGTTAGTCTGCAAAAACACGCCGCGCTCGTTCAGTACGGCCACATCCGTACGCCCGTCGCCATTGAAGTCGGCCGCGGCCATGGCTTGCGCGGGGACACTGTGCAACTGCACTGAGCCCGTATTGGCCGCATCCACAAAAACATATGGGCCGTTCACCGCCGCCGCTACATTCAGCTTGCCTTGATGAACGTAAGTTACATCGAACACCGAATCGGCGTTCCAATCCTCTGCCCGCAAATGCATCGCCCCTTGCGGCACTCGCGAAGACTCGGCGCGAAACTTCCCTGCCAGCAGATCCCGATACAACACGGACTCCCGATCCGTGTAGGTCACCAGCACGTCGACACCCTTCGTATCGGGCACCGTGCGATAGGCGATGCCGGCCGCGGGCATGCCCGCCACAAAGGGGAAATCGCCGGTCCGGTCGGCGAAGCCTGCCTCACCCTGATTGCGCAACAGCACGTTCTTTTCCCCAAACAACAACAGATCGAAATCGTAATCGTGGTCGTAATCGAGCCACAGCGCGAGCCGGAACGACCCTTGCGCCAGCACCTCCGCCACCGGGAACGTTCCCTTTCGATTGCGCGCCAGTTGCGCGCCCTCCGCGGTAATCATCGCCAGATCCGCATAACCGTCGTTATCCACATCCGCGGCGGCAAAGTATCGCCCTGCTTGCAGAGCAGGCGCCGGAACCGTAGCCGCCCCCTTCCCGAACAGCACTCCGCCGCGCGAACTCCACGCCAGCAAATCGGCGCGCCCATCGGCGTCCGCATCGAACACCAGCAACCCGGCGCCTTCTCCGCCCAACGGCTCCGCCAGCTTGCGCTCGGTGAACTTCACCGCTTGCGGCGCTATCAACGGCGCGGCCTGAACCGCTGGCTCGATCGGATCGTAGATCTCGGCGTACTCGTTCCACTCCATGTCTTCCGTGTTGCCGCTTGCTTCCTGCGCTTTCTTCAATTCCTGAAACAACGCCAGTTCCCGCGCCGCATCCTCGCGCTTACCCGCCAGCCGGAACGCATTGTAAAGCTGGAAATGCGGAGCGGCCAGACTCGGCCCCAATCGCGCCGCCTTCTCAAACAGCGCCATCGATTCCGGCAGCTTGTTCTGCAGCTTGTACAGCACCGCCAAATTGTAGTGCGAAACAGGATCGCTGGGAACCAGTTCCACCATCTTCCGGAACATCGCCGCCGCCTCTTCGGCCTCCCCTTGCTTCTTGAAATGAATCCCCAGATTGAACCACGTGTGCGGCAGCTTCCCATCGGCCGCCTGCACTTTCTTCAGCTCCGCAATTCCTTCCTCCGTCTTGCCGCCGCGAAACAGCGCAAGCCCGTAGTTCAGCCGGTCACGCGTCGAATCAGGCGCAAGTTCCAGCGCCTTGCGGAACTCATCGATGGCCTTGAGTTGCGTCGTCGGATTCTCATAGTAGGCCTTGCCGCGGTTGCGATGCCTCCACAACTGCTCGTCGTTCTTCGAAAGCGTCGTCACTTGAGATAGCAACACCGCCGCGGCCGCAACCGGCGCCAGATATCCGAAACGCATTTACGGGACTCCTAGCAGAGACATCGCACGCAGCACCACCGGATCGCGCCGCAACTCCACTTCATCTCCCCGCTCCACCCCAAGAGCCTGATTGAGGATCTCCTGCTTCACCCGCGAACTGATCCAGTCGCGTTCGCGGGACCACTCCGCCAGATTCGGGCGGATCCGGCTCTCCGACAGAAACACCTGCACTTCATCCAGCAGCGCGGGAGTAATATCGAACGTTTCATCGATCTTATGTTTCAGCGTGTATTGCGTGGCGAACGTCGTCAGAATCGCGCTCGCATCCACCACCGCGCGGAATTGCGTCACCGCTTCCGGAAACACGACCTCATCGGGTATGATGCCGCCCCCGCCGCGCACGGTGCGCCCCTTCGCCGTCTTGTACTCCGGTTGCGCCGCCTGCGTGATCTCGTCCAGCCTGCTGTTGCGCAACGGGCGCTGAATCGAACGCCCGCTCGGCGTGTAGTAATAGGCCGTGGTCAGCGCCATCCCCGAGGACGACGACAGCGGAAACACGCTCTGCACCAGCCCCTTGCCGAAGCTTGGCTCGCCCAGCACGATGCCGCGGTCGTGATCCTGCATCGCCCCCGCCACAATCTCCGATGCGCTCGCCGATTTCCCGTTCAGCAGCACCGCCACCTTGAAACCGTACGGCTTCGCCTTCTCCGCAACCTTGATGTTCTCTTCTTCCTTCGACCGCCCGCGGATGGAAAGGATCTTCGTCCCAGGCGGCAGAAACAGCGACGCCACGTCCAAAGCCGCCGGCAGCACCCCGCCGGGGTTGTTGCGCAAATCCAAAACCAAATGCCGCAGTTTGTCCCCGCCGATCTTTTCAATCGCATCCTGCAACTGCTTCCCTGTTTCGTTCTCGAAACTCGAAATGCGGACGTAACCCGTCCCGTTCTTCAGCAGAAACGCCCGGTCCACCGCCGGCGACTCCACATCTTCCGGCGTCATCACGAACGTCAGCAGCCGCGCATTGCCCTGCCGCTTCACGTCCAGCCGCGCCTGCTGTTGCCGCGATTCCGACAGCAGTTGTATCAATTGGTCCATATCCAACTGCGCCAGCGGAATGCCGTTGATCGCAAGAATCTCGTCGCCCCCGGAAATTCCCGCCCGCGCCGACGGCGTGCCGGGCAGCGTCTGCAGAAAGATCACCCGCCCCGGCAACACACTCACCACGCTGCCGAACCCTTTCTTCGTGCTGCGCTCCAGTTCTTTCAACTGCTCGAATTGGCCCGGATCGAAGAAAATGGAGTGCGGATCCAGCCCGCGCAGCATGCCCGGAATCGCTCCCTGATACAGCGCCTGCGGCGGCGCCACTGCGTCCGCCGCGTTGGCATCGACGACGTTGAACACATCGACAAACTGCTTCAGCAGCTTCTCCAGTTGCTCCGCCGGATCGTCGGCAAACAACAACAATAGGGCTGGAAGATAGAAGGGCATCAGATGGAATATCGCAGCGCTTTGCGCGCCTTATGACGCTCAATCGCCAGTTCCAGCAGCCTGTCCACCAGCCCCGCCATAGGCAGCCCCGAATGCTCCCACATCTTCGGAAACATGCTGATAGAAGTGAACCCGGGAATCGTGTTGATCTCGTTAATGTAGAGTTTGTTGGTCGCCGCCTCCAGCAGAAAATCCACCCTCGACATGCCTTCGCATTGCACCGCCTTGTAGGCTTCCACCGCGATCGCCCGCAGCTCCGCCGTGATCACCGGCGGCAATTCGGCCGGCACCACGCACTTCGCTTTGTCCAACAGATACTTGTCTTCGTAATCGTAAAATTCCTTCGACGGCAGTATCTCGCACGGCAGCGATGCCTGCGGCTCGTCGTTTCCCAACACCGCGCATTCCAACTCCCGCCCGATGATGGCGCGCTCCACTATGATCTTCCGGTCGAACTGCGCCGCCAGCTTCACCGCCGCCTCCAACTCCGCCGCATTGCGCGCTTTGCTGATGCCCACGCTCGATCCGAGATTCGCCGGCTTCACGAATACGGGAAATCCGTAGAGGCTGGTGATCAGCGCCGCATCCACGTCCGCGCCCGTCAGCGTCACGCACTCCACCACAGGCAGTCCGCGCTCCACGCACAGCCGCTTCATCGCATCCTTGTCCATCGCCGCGGCCGAAGCAAACACACCCGGCCCCACATAGGGCAGATCCGCCAGCTCCAGCAACCCTTGCATCGTTCCGTCCTCGCCGAACGTGCCGTGCAGCACCGGGAACACCACGTCGATGTGCGAGTTCGCCCCCGGCTCGGGCTGAATCGGCTTCGGCGACCACCGCCCTTCCTTCGAAATGACATAGTGGAGCACATGGTACCGCTCCGGGTCCATCGCTTCGATAATCGACTTGGCTGAACGCAACGAGATTTCGTGTTCGCCGCTCCGTCCTCCATAAATGACGGCAACGCGTGTTTTCACAGGATCCTCTTTCCAAGAGCGGACGTAATCAACTCCACGGCCAGCTCGGCCGTACGGTTTACTTCATCGATCACAGGGTTCACTTCCACCACTTCCATCGAGAGCATCAGCCCGGAATCGTTCACCGTCTCCATCGCCAGATGCGCTTCGCGGTACGTGATGCCGCCGCGCACCGGCGTCCCCACCCCAGGCGCAAACTGCGGATCGACAGAATCCATATCGAACGAGAGATGGATTCCCGCCGTCCCCGCCGAAGCGATCTCGATCGCTTCCTTCATGATCGCCCGCAGCCCCCGCTCGTCGATGTCGCGCATCGTGAACGCGTGCACTCCGCTTTGCTTCACGTGCGGCTTTTCCAACTGGTCCACATCGCGGATCCCCACCAGCACCACATTGCGCGGATCGACGGCCGGCGAAAATCCATTGAGATGCGTCAACTCCCGCGGGCCCATCCCGACAAGGCACGCCAGCGGCATACCGTGAACATTTCCGCTTGGCGATGTTTCCGGCGTATTCATATCGGCGTGGGCATCGATCCACAGCAGCCCGATGGATTTCTTCTGCCTCCGGTAATGACGGGCCACGCCCGAAACCGTACCGGCAGCCACCGAATGATCTCCGCCCAGCACCAGCGGAAGTTGCCCCGCCCGCAGCGCCTTCTGCACCGTCGAAGAGATGCGCTTGCAGGTCGCCGCGATCTCCCGCAAATAGCGCGCGGACTTGTGCCCCGGCGCCACGCTCTCGGCCTGCTCGGCCTCAACGTTGCCGCAATCGTGTACCTCGTATCCCAGCGCGGCAAGCCGCGCGTCGAGATTCGCGACGCGAATAGCGGATGGGCCCATGTCGACGCCCCTCCGTCCGGCTCCCAGATCCAGAGGCGCGCCGATCACGGCGATATCGGAACAGCGCATTATCTACAGAGTATCGTGTTACAGCGCGGCAATCACGGCATCGGTGAACTCGTCTGTCGATGCCTTCCCGCCCACGTCCGCCGTCACCGTCTCGCCCTTCGCATACACCTTGGCGATCGCCCCGTGCAGGCGTTCCGCCGCATCGCGTTCGCCCAGATAGCGCAGCATCATCACCGCCGATTGCATCAAGGCCGTCGGATTGGCGATCCCTTTCCCCGCAATGTCCGGAGCGCTGCCGTGCACCGCCTCGAACACCGCGTGCGATTCGCCCATGTTCGCTCCGGGCACCAGCCCGAGCCCGCCCACCAACCCCGCCGCCAGATCCGACACGATGTCGCCATACAGGTTCGGCAGCAGCAGCAGATCGAAGGTCTCCGGCCGCATCACCATCTGCATCGATGCATTGTCCACAATCAGTTCCTTGTACTGAATGTCGCTGTACTGTTCGGCCACTTCGCGGCAACACCGCAAGAACAACCCATCGCCCAGCTTCATGATGTTCGCTTTGTGAATCGCCGTGACCTTCTTCCGTCCGTTCGTCCGCGCGTACTCGAACGCGTATTTCGCGATGCGCGTGGACGCGGTGCGCGTAATCACCTTCAAACTGGTGACGACATCGGTAACCACTTCATGTTCCAAGCCCGAATAGAGATCCTCGGTGTTCTCCCGGAAGATCACCATGTCGATCTCCACGTCTTGAAACCGCGTCTTGACACCCGGCAACGAATGCACCGGCCTCACATTGGCGAACAAATCGAGCTTCTTTCTCAGCGCCACGTTCACGCTCTGAAACCCGCCGGCCACAGGAGTCGTCACCGGCCCTTTCAGTCCGACACGAGTACGATTCAAGGACTCGAGCACGGCATCGGGAACCGATTGCTTCGTCCGCTCGATCACTTCGCCGGAAAGCTCGACGCGATCCCATTCGATCGCCACTCCCGTAGCATCAACCGCGCGAACCGTAGCCGCGGCGACCTCAGGACCAATCCCGTCGCCGGGTAGAAGAGTTACTGGATGGGGCACGGTCTTATTGTAGGAGAGTTAAGATGAACATACGTGGACATAGGGAAAAACAAACAATTGCTGGGGGCGATGTATCGCAGCCTGCAGATCAAGTCCGTTGAGCCGGATAGTGCCCTCTACGTCCCTATCTGGGAGGGTCTGCTATGACCCCGTGGCCCGCATGCGGAACGAAATTGAACTCAGCGAGATCAGCAGTCTCCGGTTGTTTTCTGGATTTAGCGGCGCCGGGAAGACAACACAGCTACTGAGGTTGAAGAAGGAGCTTAAGAGTTCTGGCTACCTGGTGATCTACGCCGATGCGGAAGACTATCTGAACCTTGGCGAGCCAGTGGATATTTCCGATCTGCTCTACACAGTCGCGGGAGCTTTCAGCGTTGGATTGGAAGAACTGGGAGTTAAGTTGCCGAAGGGCGAGTCGTATTGGTCTCGCTTCTACAACTACCTCACCAGAACGAAGGTGGACTTCAAGGAGTTCACGGTCTCCGCCGGCGTAGACCTCAAGGCTGAATTGCATACCAGCACCACCTTTCGTGAGAGATTGCAACAGCATTTGTCAGGCCATCTGCGCGAGTTGGCTTCGGAAACTCGCTCCTTTGTCGAGGAAGGGCTTCAGGAAGTTCGCGAACAGTACGGGGGCGGTACGCGTGTCGTCTTCATTCTGGACAGTCTGGAGAAACTCCGAGCGACGCCATCGAATGAGCAGGGGATGATGGATCGTTTGGAGCGGCTCTTCCGTAACCATCTGTATCTTCTCGAATTCGAATCGCTCCATTGCGTCTACACAGTGCCTGCATGGCTGCGGGAAGTTATTCGTACAGTAAGATCACCATCATACCCAGCGTCAAACTGCAAGAGAGCCGCGACTCGGCCGCGCCATCCGCGCACGGCTGGACTGTACTACGGAACCTTGTACAGCGCAGGCTTGGCGACGAGGGGTGCCAGGCGTTGCTCGGCAACCCGATTGCCGGAGGAAACTCGGCGCTTGCTGACCGGTTGATTGAAATGTCCGGTGGCGCGCCGCGGGATTTGCTGCGGCTCTTCGAGGAAGTGGTCGTAAGAGCGAGTCCGGAAGATTTACCTGTCGGCGAGCGCATTGTGGAATCATCGATTGCCGAAGTGAGAAATGAAATGCGCGTCTCTATCCAGGATGCGCGATGGCTGGAGGCTGTGTCAAGGATTAGAATTGTCCAACGCGCGATGAGCCTGAAGTGGCCGAGTGATTCCAATACGGGACGAGCCCGAAGTGGGGATTTGATTCCAATGCGGGATGAGCCTGAAAAGGCGAAGCTTCAGAGGAATGCAATTCCGCATGAAGAACATGGATACGCTCAGTGTGAGCGAGATGGAACAACTACTTTCCGGCAGCCGGAAGATCACGTTCCAGATCGAAGACACGGCAGAGAAGTACAAACTCATCGCAGCGGTACTGAAAGCCCAGCGCTACGCCAAACTCGACAGACGGGGCAAGGGTATCGTTCGCCGATTTCTCCAGACCGTGACCACCACCAGCCGCGCGCAGTTGACACGCCTGATCGCCCGCTGGATGGAGGAGCGCACGATTGTCCGGCGTCCGGCGGTGCGCCCGGAGTTCACCGTCCGCTACACCGCCGAGGACATCGCACTACTAGCAGCCACCGATGCGGCGCACGAGGATCTGTCCGGTCCAGCGCTATGTCACATCCTGCACCGCGAGTTCAAGGTCTTCGGCAATCAGCAATATCAGCGTTTGGCTGGCATCTCGGTGTCGCACCTGTACAACCTGCGGCGCAGTCCGGCGTATCGCAAGCACCGGGTGAAATTCCAGCACACCCAAGCCAGCAAGGTGTCCATCGGAGAACGCCGAAAGCCCGATCCCAAAGGCAAACCAGGATACCTCCGCCTCGACACCGTGCATCAGGGCCGGAAGGACGGCAAGGAGGGGATCTTTTTCGTCAACTCCGTGGACACCGTCACGCAGTGGCAGAACATCGGATGCGTGGAGACGATCAGCGAAAGGCACATGTTGCCGGTACTGGAAGCGATCCTGCATCAGTATCCGTTCCGCATCCTGGGCTTTCATTCCGACAACGGCAGCGAGTTCATCAACAAGCGCGTTGCCAAACTGTTGAACAAGTTGCTGGCCGAATTCACCAAGTCACGGGCCAATCGCTCCAGCGACAACGCGCTGATAGAGGGCAAGAACGGAGCTGTCGTGCGCAAGCACGTTGGCTACGGATTCATCGCCTCCGAGCACGCCGGCCAACTGCAGCAATTCCTTACCGCGCAGTTCAACCCTTACTTGAACTTCCACCGGCCCTGTGGCTTCGCCGTGCTGGTGCGGTCGGACAAGGGCCGCGTCCGAAGGCGCTATCCCTCCGAGGGCTACATGACGCCGTTCGAGAAACTGCGCAGTTTGCCGGGCTGGCAGGGTTACCTCAAGCCTGGCATCACCGAGAAGATGCTCCAGGAGTGGGCCACCCAGCACAGCGACACCGAAGCCGCTCGCCTCATGCAGAAGGCGAAACTCGATATCCTCAAGCGCGTTCGGCTTGCCATTTGATCCAGCCTGTCCTAACGGAAGCGTGGATCTCTACATTGCCAACCGGGGAAGGGGGCTCAAACGCCGCCCCCTTCCCTCTCGACCCATCCCCGGCTCCGCCGGCATACCCAAAAAGGAGAAACTCTGGAACCTTCGAACCGTTTCCTTCAGGCTCATCCCGCACTGGAATCACTTCCTCGGTTCAGGCTCACTCCGCATTGGAATCAAACTTCACTTTCAGGCTCATTTCTGGATTGGAAAATGCTCTCACGGACGACGGCAAAAATGCGTTTCCGCTCCGATGTTGTTTAGGTTATACTCTCATGCTGAAGTCCCACAGGAGAAGCCATGAGAATCACCTCCCTCTTGCTCGCTGTTCTTCTCGCCGGAGCACCCCTTTTCGGCCAGCGGCACAAGTTGACGATCAATGCCGAAACACCCGAAGGGCAACTGCTGCAACAGATCGGCCAGGAGGCCGACGCTGCCAAGAAGACCGCTCTCATGGAGGAATTCACCCAGAAACATGCCAAGCACGAAGGCATGGGCTGGGTGCTGGAACAAATGGTGGCCGCCTACCTCAAGGCGGGCAACTTCGACAAGGTTTTGGAGACCGGCGGCAAACTGCTGGCCTTGGATCCCAACGACGTGGCAACCGCGCACAGTTGCCTGAAGGCCGCGGAAGGCAAGAAGGATGCCGCCCTTATTAAGGAATGGGCAGGGAAAACCAGCGACCTGGCGAAAAGAGCCGTTGCCGCCCCGAAGCCTTCGGATGAGGACGAGGCCGAGACATGGAAGGCCAACGTAGACTATGCCAAGCAGGTGGATACCTACACGGAGTATTCGCTCTATGCCGCGGCCGTAGCTGCCCAGGATCCCAACCACCGCATTCTCCTCTATGAGGCGCTCGAAACCCGCAACCCCCAGGGCCAGTACATCGCCCCACTGAGCCTTCCCTACTTCTTCGCCCTTCGGCAGACCAACCAGAATGACAAGGCGATTGCCGTCGCCGAACGCGTCTTGCAGAAAGACCAATCGAGCGAAGACATGCTGCTCGCCGTAGCCGACCACCATTTCAACAAGAAGGGCGATCCGGCGCGTATCGTGGAACTGTCCAACAAACTCGCTGAAGTCATGGGCTCCAAAGCCAAGCCCGAAGGCGTCGCGGACGCCGACTGGGAAAAGCGCAAGAACCTGATGACAGGCTTGGGGCATTGGATGGCAGGCGTCACATACGGCAACCAAAGCAAGTGGAAGGAGTCCGACGAATCGCTACGCAAGGCGCTCCCGCTGGTCTCCGACAACGATCAGCTCAAAGCTCAGACGCTCTTCTACCTCGCCCTTTCCAACTACAAGATGGGCGAACCGAAAAAGGACAAGAAGCTCATGGCGGAAGCTTTGAAGTTCAACGTGCAGTGCGCCGCCATTAAGAGCCCCTTCCAGGGCCAGGCGTCCAAAAACGCCTCCGTCATCCGCCAGCAATACGGACTGAAGTGAACATACTCATACCGAACCTAGGATCGACATCGCTCAAGTATCAATTACTTGCGATGCCGGAAGGGCGTGTCGTCGCCCGGGGAAAGCAGGAGCGCGTCGCCGACTACCGCGCTGCCATCCAAGCCATGGACACCGGTGGCGCGCCTGTCGATGCCGTCGCGTTGAAGGCAGTTCACGCGGGTCCGCGCTTTCGCGGCACATTCTTGGTCAACGATGACGTCGTCGATGCATTGCGGCAATTCTTGCCCGCCGCACCCGCGCACAACGCCATCTACTTAACGGCCATCGATGCGTTTCGCCAAGCCCTGCCTGACGTGCCGCTAGTGGCAGCTTTCGAAACCGAATTCCATCGCACCATGCCGGAGCATGCCGCCCGTTATGGAGTACCCTCCGAATGGCGCGAAAGATACGGTGTTCGCCGCTATGGCTTCCATGGCGCTTCGCATCAATTCGTCAGCGAACGCGTGCCCGAAATCCTGTCGCGCCCCGGCAATGCGATGCGGTTGGTCAGTTGCCACCTCGGCGGCAGCAGTTCCATGTGCGCCATTCGCAACGGGGAATCCGTCGACACTACGATGGGCTTTTCGCCGCAATCCGGTTTGGAGAACGCTACCCGGCACGGAGAACTGGACGTTTTCGCCGTCCTCTATATGATGCGGCGCCAAGGCTGGCAATTAGAAGAAATCTACACCCAGTTGACGAAAACCGGCGGACTTGCAGGCTTGAGCGGAGTCCCCGGCGGCGATGTGCGCGACCTCGAAACAGCCGCCGCGTCCGGCAATGAGGACGCGCAACTGGCACTCGATGTCTTCACCTATGAAGTCCGCAAGACCATCGGAGCTTATGCCGCCGCCATGGGCGGCATTGACGCCATTGCCTTCACCGGCGGCATTGGCGAGAACAGCGCCCGGCTCCGCCAAGCCTGCTGCGCCGGATTGGACTTCCTCGGCATCGCACTCGATGCCGGGCGCAACGCACAAGGCGCCGGCGATCGTGTCGTATCGGGCGATTCGTCCTCAGTTGCCGTGGTCGCGCTGGCAACCAATGAAGAGATAATCGTAGCCCGCCGTGCTCACAAGATCCTGACCGCTGCCGGTTAACCGCGGAACTCCGATTCCCCCGGCGGGTTTGTGGCATGCTGTCGGCATGCCTCTGGATCCCCGCTACCCCATCGGTCAATATGTCCGCCCCGCTGAGATCACCTCGGATCTTCGCGAGCGATGGCTCAGCGACATCGAGCAACTGCCCGCTCAGCTACGCGAGGCTGTCGCCGGCATGACCGATGCGCAGTTGGACACGCCCTACCGCGAAGGCGGGTGGACCATTCGCCAGGTCGTGCACCACGTCGTCGATAGCCATATTCACAGTTACATCCGGTGCAAGTTCGCCATGTCTATGGACAACCCGACGATCATGCCGTACGACGAGGCGGCATGGGCTTGCTTCGCCGACGGCGCGCACGCTCCTGTCGAACTCTCCTTACGCCTGCTCGAAGCCCTGCATGCGCGCTGGACGATGTTTCTCCGCGCCTTGCGCCCCGAAGATTTCGACCGCCGCTATTCGCATCCGGAATACGGTCCGATGACCCTCTCTATCATGCTAGCCATGTATTCCTGGCACGGCCGGCACCACTTGGCGCACATCCACAACGCGCCTGTTGCCCACTAGCCAGGACGATATGCCGGCACTGGCGCGGCGGGGCGAAAGCTGTCCATTCGCCGTTCCAACCACTCGCCCGGCAACGAATCGAGAGCCTCATCCACAATCCGCCGCAGCGAATCCGGATCCCCCAGCCCCCGCAGATTCAGCAACACGCGGTGTCGTGTCGAAGGCGATGCCGTGAGATCGCCCTCCACATCCGGTTCCAGGCTGTTGGCAGTCACCGCCGCCTTCACATAGCCGGTCGCCGCGCTGCCAATCGCTTTGCAGTGCACAAGCACGACACCGGCCGCACAACTCAGAGCAACAATCTTGTCCAGCAGCGGCCCAACGACCTCCGCCGGAGCAGCAGGCTTCGACCGCAGCATACCCTCGAAGTTCAACCATCCGAGGACGGCCTCGGCACGTGCATAACATCCATAGTCAACCTGGATGAGCCGCGATCCGCCGGTTGTTGTCCCTGCCAGCACCTCTTGCAGCCACTCCACGATTCCCTGCCCCGTGCGCGCGCTGATCTGCGCCTCCGGATGCAGATCTGCCTTGGTGGTTCGGACAAGGTCGGCCTCCTCGATCTGCTTTCCGTACAGGTACGCCAAGTCATCGCACTCGTGCTGAACTGCGGAAGACGGGTCCACCAACACGGTAAACGGCGCCACGTGCAAGCGGCCGCCATAGAGTCGTACCAAAGGCTGCACAACCGTAGCGGCAATATCCGTGCAACTCCCAACGGGCTCTGCGAAAATAACCGCGGGATTGGCGTCGAGCAACCTCTCCGCCGCGGCTGCCAGGTCATGAAAGCGGCAGCAGAAGCACCCTCCCGTAACCTGATCCACGGAAACATCGCGCCGCCGCGCCAGTTCCGTATCCACCAAAGAACCAGCCTGATCGTTGAGAATCACCGCGGCACGGATGCCGCGTTGTTCCAACATGTGTGCGGCCGCCAGAATAAGCGATGTTTTGCCGGCCCCTAGAAACCCGCCCACCAGCACCAGGATGGTCCGGCTCAAGACACAAGCTCCACCTGCAAGCGCTGGCCCGTCTGAACCTGCACAGGCTGGGCAAGCCGGATAAGGACGCGATTTCCTGCGCGCTCCGTCTTGTGCCCCAAGACAGTGCTGTCGAGCGAAACTTTCGGCTCGCCCAGCCCCTCGAAAGCGCACGTGACAATGTCGAGCGTGCCATGCAGAACATCGATGCTCAGTTGCGTGCCCGCGGCGACTTTCACCAGCCGGTACACGCCCCATGACGTCGCAGTCGACCAGAAGCACTTCGTGCTGGCAGCGGAACGCGGTGTGATCCTCACGCTTTTCTCCGCTGCGTGATAAAGGAACCCGCTCATCGCCACCACGCCCGACCACGCCGACATTGCCCGTGCGTAGTGGTGCCCGCACTCCGGCTCATCCCACGGATTGCGCCGCTCGCCGTCGTGCCGCAGCCGCGCTTCCTGAAACGCCCGCACGCCCTGCGCCGCCAAACCGGCGTAGATCATCTGCGCCCCGGCCATATACTCCAATCCGGTCCACGCCTCGGCATAGTAGGGAAACGGAATTCGCGGGCGCGGAGCTTTCCCGTAATCGCAAATCAGCAGCGCGGACTCGTCGTTCACCGCATAGATCCGTTGCACGGAATCGTGTTCTTCCAGCGAAGAGCGGTGGTTGTAGCGCACGATCGACTCCATCGCCTTGCGGATGTTCTTCGGATTCAGCAACGGCCCAAGTCCGGCCACATCCGCCAAATACTGCCCGGCCAACTGGTCGATCAGGCACCCTTCGCCCATCTGATACTCGGGCTTCATCGTGTCCTCAGAGCCCATGTTGCTGCGCAGCGCAGGCGCAATCTGCTCTTTCGAATAGCCCTTGATCTGCTGCACGTAGTATTCGCCGTTGAACAGGTTGGCATCGATCCACTTGCTGCCCCGCTCGAATAGCCGCCGGTACTCATCGGCCGCCGCCGCATCCCCAAGCGCCCGGGCCATCTCCTCCGCCGCCCGCAGCCCGCACAGGTAATATACGCCGCATTGCGGATTCGGCCCGTAGAACTCCACGTCGTAGGTATTGTGCTGCACTCCTTCCATCACGCCATCGCGATCGGCGTCCCACCCGCCGGGAATCCAGGAAAACTCCAACGACTTCCTGATATTCGGCCACAGGCGCCGCAGCCACTCCGTATCGCCGGACAAACGCCAGTCCAGGTAAGCGTGAGCGATCTGTCCCATCTGCCCGTCTGTAGCCGCAAACCCCAGCCGCTCCTGCCCATCGGGCAGCATCTGGCGAAAATGCATCGCACCGGCATCGTCCACGCAATAGCCGAAGGCCGCCTGCCGCAGCGATCGCGCAAAGCTGGGGAACAGAAATGCCGTCGCGGTTTCGTAGTTCCACACATGCGTGCAATTGCCGAAACAACAGCCCGCCTGATCGTTCACTCCCTCAAAGCCGTGAAACTCGCCATCCGCGGTGCGAAAACAAGTAGTCGAAGCCAGCGTCGACAGATTCGCCATCGCCGCATCTTTCACGCTATCGGGAATCGTGCTCTCGCGAATCGCCCTGGTAAACGACCGTGATTCCTTCTCCAACTCCTTCAGATTCCCTGCCAGATACCAGGCCGCTGCCCAAGCATCGTCGAACCGTTTTGCGTACCAGTTGCCGATGACAGTCTGCTCCTGCCCCTTCGGTGCGCGCCATCCGCAGCGCTGCGGGGTGCGGTTCGGAAAATGCCACGCCAGTATGAAAGTGAACTCCGCCGACGCTTTCGCGGCAATCGTGCGCTGCAAACATAACGCGCCGACATTGTTTCGCTCGTCCGGTTCCGGTCCCAACGCGCCATCGGAGGAAAAATCATCCCAGAACAGCATCGGCGAATTCCACCACCGTCCCTTGGGCCAGCCCCGCAAATACGTCGTTTCACCGGCGCCACGCTCCAGCAGGCAAAGCGCGAACGTGCCTTTCAGCACGTCGGTGTCCGCCAGCCCCGGATTCGACATGAAGATGCCATCCATTCCATCGGCGCTGAGAAACTCGTTCTTCCGCGTGTCTCCCGTCACTGCCTGCGCCGCCCCGCGCACGACACGGAAGCCGGATGGATTGTCGATCGACCAGGCAATCGACACTTTCGCCTCCGCCGCGTTCGGATTCGTCACGCGGTAGCGCAACACGGCAGCCGGGATGCCGGAATCGTCCGGCTCGTGCGGAATAATCGGCGTGAAGGCCTCAAGCGACACCTTCACCGGCAGCCGCCGGTCGGTGAAATCGATGCGCGCAAACGGGTACTCACCGGTGAACGTAGCCGAAGCCAGCCGCGTCAACCCCGGTGCGTTCTGTGAGCCGAGTCCCGATTGCCCCTGATAGGGGGGCAGGATGCGAGACTCCAGCACTCGCGCCACCGGCTCATTCTTTCCCACTTGTGCCCAAATACAGGGGAACGCGTAGGGCAGGTTGTTCCCTTTATCGGGGCGATTGAAGATCTCCCAATCGCGAAGCTGCCCTCGTCCTCCCAGACTGAGGCTCCCTGCCGCAACGCCTCCCAGAGGGAAGGCGATGGTGGCCAGTTGCCTCCCGCGGAATACACGCGGGTATACGATGTCCGCCGGTCGCGCCGGGGCTTGCTTCGGTGCGGAAGGGGAAGGAGTCTGCGCTGCGGCAGCGGGAAGCAATGCCGCCTGCTGCAGGAAGGATCGGCGGTGGGATGCCACTTGGTTCCTCCGGAATGGATCTGAACTGCTAGGGCGCTTTCAGTATAACGCCCGCAAGGGAGTACGCCTCCTGACTCCCTCCCTCCATAGCTACGTTGTCCTCGAACCGCTACCGATCCATCGGCTCTTCCAATGTGATCGACCGCGTCAAAGTTGTCGTTGTGTGGCTTTGCCCTTTGAAACTGGACGTCGCCCGTACACGGTATTCGATTCGCTCTCCAGTTCGCGGCGCTGGCTGTGGTAACGCCGTTCGGATTGCCTTCCCCGGCGGAAATAGGAATCGCCGGGGGAGACGTTCCGTAGACTGACTGGGTCCTGTGCGAAGGCGGCGCCTGCCGTGGCTGCCATGACGATGGCTTGAAGGGTACGCAGATTTCATTTGTAGGGCTCCTTGTTCTAGCCGTGCCGTGGAAGGCCCGTTACTGGACAATGTGGCAAAGACGCATCCTGGAAACGGTAAGATTCGACGTAAGGAAGTGTGACGCGACGACCATCGCCGCAAGCAAGGAAACCAGCTACCCTGGTATCCATGCGATTGCTGCTGATCTTGCTCCTGGGCTTCGCGGGGACGTACGCCGCGGATCTGCCGCGGTTCACCGAAGAAGGAGACCTGGCTTTTCCCGCAAACTACCGCAACTGGGTTTTCCTATCCACCGGCCTCGGCATGACCTACGGGCCTGCCGCGTCCATGGCGCTCGAAAACCCCATGTTCGATAACGTCTACGTCACACCATCCGCCTTCGCCTCATTCCAGCAAACCGGCCGTTGGCCCGAAGGCACGATGTTCGTCCTGGAGATTCGCTACTCCACCTCGCACGGCTCCATCAACAAAGGTGGTTTCTATCAAACCGATATAGCGGCCATCGAAGTGGCCGTGAAGGACAGCAAACGCTACTCCACCGGATGGGCTTATTTCGACTTCTCCGGAGGCATGCGTGCGCTCAAGAAAACGGCCAAGGAATTCGGCCAGAACTCGCGTTGCCATTCTTGCCACACGCCCAACGGCGCCGTGGAAAACACCTTCGTCCAGTTCTATCCCACTGCCCTCGCGATCGCCGAAAAGAAAGGCACGGTGAAGTCTTCCTACAAGGCTCCGGCGCCTTCGCCGGCCAGCGCTTTTCACCAAATTCGAGAGAAAAAGGCGACACCTCGGCAATTGCTGAATGCAGCCCAGGAACTCGACCGCTCAGCTCCCGTAGTCAAAGAAAGCACTTTGAATATGATGGCCGCCACGCTGCTCCAGCAGGGCGACCCGCAGCAGGCTATCGCCGTGCTCGAATGGTCCGCAACGGCATACCCGCACTCCGCCAACACTCAGGATTCGCTCGCCGAGGCCTATGAAGCAGGCGGAAACAAAGAAAAGGCGCGCACCGCAAACGCGAAGGCACAGCAACTGCTGGCCGGCGATCCCACTCTCACCGCGGAACGCAAGCAGCGTCTGGAAAAAGCGATCGCCGAACGGATGGTAAGACTGCGCTGATTTAGCGCCGCGCCCGGCAGTTAGTCGACCGGGCGGATCGCCAGTTCCGCCAGATCCTCAATCCAGTAATCCGGTTCGTATGCCGCCATCTCGGCGTGGTTGCCATATCCCCATCTCACGGCGCAGATCTTTACGCCCGCGGCACGTCCTGCCGCCATGTCCGTCGCCGCATCGCCCACCATGAGCACCTGATCGGGGGGGACCCCGAACACCTCCAGTGACTTCTGAATCACATCGGGCGCCGGTTTCGCCGGGAATCCATCCGTCCCCTGCACATGGTCGAAATGCCGCAGCAGGCCGAACAAATCCAACACCGATCTCACGGTGGCTGTGGACTTCGTTGTCGCTGTCGATTTACGCCCGCCAATCTGGGCCATCGCCTCCCGCACTCCGGGATACAGCTTCGTAGACGAATGACCGCGACCCAGATAAATCGTCCGGTACTTGGCCAGCAGATCCTGCTTCTCCTGGCCGGTCACATCGGGAATCAGGTCCTCGAACAAATCGAACAGGTGGTATCCGATGTACCGCCGCAAATAGGCCTCGTCTACCGCTCGCGCACGCGTACCCTCCAACGCCTGTCTCACCGCGCCGCAAATATCCGCGGCGGAATCTACCAAGGTTCCGTCAACGTCGAACAAATAGACAGGAAACGCGGGAATCACGCGGGTTGCGGGCCGGCGCCTTCCATCAAACCGGGCACGCGAAGCCCGCCTTCAGGACGCACCGCCGGCTGCGGCTTCCCATCGCCGGACGTCCGCACCGGACCGATGGATTCACCGTCGATTAGCAACCGCACCTGATTCGCGTCCAGCACTTCCCGCTCCAGCAACGCCTCGGCAACGCGGACCATGGCTTCCCGGTGATTCTCAATGATCGCCCGCGCCCGGTCGTAGCCATTCTGCACCAGCGACCGCACCTCGTCGTCAATCTTCATCGCGGTCGACTCGCTGTAGTCGCGGTGCGTGTTGATTTCCCGGCCAAGGAAGATCTGCTCGTCCTTCTTGCCGAAGCTCAGCGGCCCAAGATCGCTCATCCCCCACTCGCAAACCATCTTGCGAGCCAGTTCCGTGGCCCGCTCGATATCGTTGCTCGCGCCGGCGCTCTTCATATTGCAGAAGATCTCATCGGCGATGCGTCCCGCCATGCCTACGGCGATTTGTGCTTCCGCCTGCTCCTTGGTGTAATCCACCTGGTCGCCTTCCGGCAGAAACATGGTCAAGCCCAGCGCCATGCCGCGGGGAATGATGGTCACCTTGTGCAGCGGAACGGCCTGCGGAATCTTCGCAGCCACCAAGGCGTGGCCCGCTTCGTGATAGGCGGTGTGCTTCTTCTCTTCGTCGCTGATGATGCGGCTCTTGCGTTCCACCCCCATCAGCACCTTGTCCTTCGCCATCTCAAAGTCGATCATCGTCACGACCTTGCGATTCTGACGTGCCGCAATCAACGCCGCTTCGTTCACCAGGTTGGCCAAATCGGCCCCGGCAAAACGGGGCGTACCACGCGCGATCACGCTCAACTCCACATCGTCGCCCAACGGAATCTTCTTTGTATGAACCTTCAGGATGCTCTCGCGCCCGCGCACGTCCGGCAGATCCACTACCACGCGCCTGTCGAAACGCCCGGGCCGCAGCAGCGCCGGATCCAGCACGTCAGGCCGGTTCGTCGCGGCCACAAGAATTACGCCTTCGTTCGACTCGAAGCCGTCCATTTCCACAAGCAACTGGTTCAGAGTCTGTTCGCGCTCATCGTGCCCGCCGCCCAGTCCGGCTCCGCGATGACGGCCCACGGCATCGATTTCATCGATGAAAATGATGCATGGAGCGTTCTTCTTGCCCTGTTCGAACAAATCGCGCACGCGGCTAGCCCCGACGCCCACGAACATCTCCACGAAATCCGAACCGGAAATCGAGAAAAAGGGCACATTCGCTTCGCCCGCGATCGCCCGCGCCAGCAACGTCTTACCAGTTCCCGGCGACCCGATCAGCAGCACGCCTTTCGGAATTCGTCCGCCCAGCTTCTGAAATTTCGCCGGCTCGCGCAAAAACTCAATGATCTCCTGAAGCTCTTCCTTCGCCTCATCTACACCGGCGACATCCTTGAACGTCACCTTCTTCTGCTGCGAGGAATGCAGTCGAGCCCGGCTCTTGCCGAAAGAAAGCGCCTTGTTTCCACCGCTTTGCATCTGCCGCATCATGAAGATCCAAAATGCCAGCAGCAGCACGAAAGGCACGACGTTCATCAGGATGGAAACCCAGTTGCTTGTCCCGGCTTCCTTGATCTCCATGCCGACATTCTTATCGCGCAGTTGCTTGTAGAGATCGGGATAGTTCAGAGGAACCGTCGTCCGGAACTGGTTGTCGTCACTCAGTTCGCCGGACACGTCATTGCCCGCGATGGTCACCTTCTTCACCTTCCCGGATTCCACCTGATAGAGGAATTGGGAGAAGGTAAGATTGGCGGGCGGCTTGTTCTTGCCGTGCTTCACCACCGTCCACAGCAGGACGGCGACGCAGATCAGCACCACCCAGAAGATTGCGGTCTTAACGTTGGAATTCATGATTCTCCCTAATCAAACGATCGCACACACGCGCGCAACTACTTTTATAGACGCAAGTTCGAGCCGGTTTGATTCCACTAGTCATCGGATAATTCATCAATTTGCAGCGCGCGAGCAGTGGCCGGCCCAGCCGAAGCGAACCGTGCCGCTCCGAACCGCCGCGTCCACACAATACCCTGGCTTGATTCTACCATCGGCCAAAACCGCCGTTCCCATAAGGGAACCCTGTGTAACTGAAACAAATCTTTGATCTTCTGCGCTCTTGCCGAGCCCGCCGGATGATAACCATCCCCCGGTAGCCAGTAGCGCGCGGTCAACGGCCCCTCGATCCGGTCCCAATCCAGCAAGTTGCAACTGGTAGTTTCCGCCTGATCCTCATTATACCCGTCCACCAGGGTGGCGCGGAGCCGCACACCACCTTCGGGTAGATGTATCTCCCCAGGCACCCCCAGCGGCATCGAAACCGCGCGCCGCTCCCGAGCATAATCCCCCAGCCGCGCAATTCGCACCCGATCGAATGACCGGAACACATCCACGCCGGGCAGTTGCAGCCGCCCCGATCCCTCCTTCTGCGTTGCCAGCCGCAACGCCGCCTCCACATGCTTATACTCAATCTCCCGCAGATCCCCCTTCACCTGTTGGATTGCCTCCCGCACCAGCCGCCGCGCCACAGCTCTGCCTTCCATCGCCAGCACATCGGTACCCAGCACCACCGCGCCTTGAACTAACCTCACTTCGTACCGCGTCAGGTACCCCTTCCAGAAACCCTCCTCCTCGCGCGCGATGTCCGCCGTCTGTGCCAGTTGACCGATAACCCCCGGATTGTAGACCCGTTCCAGCAGGGGCAGAAGGTCCAGACGAATCCGGTTCCGGACAAAATTCCGTTCCCGGTTGGTCTCATCCGTCCGCCACCCAACGCCTTTTTCCCGCAGAAACCCTTCCACCTCGGCCCGGCTCACGGACAGCAACGGCCGGATCAACCCGTCCGCCGTAGACGGTAGAATCCCTGTCAACCCCGACGGTCCCGTCCCTCGCAGAAACCGGAAGAGCACGGTCTCAGCCTGATCGTTCAACGTATGCCCCGTTGCCACCCTGTCCACCAATTGCCGCATCTCCCGGAAGAAAGTCAGCCGCGCTGTCCGTGCCGCCTGCTCCAGATTCTCCCCTGCCGGCACCGTCACCCGCCGCACATGCACAGGCACATCCCATGACTTCGAAGCCGCCACGACAAAGCGCTCGTCGGCATCCGAGGCCTCCCCCCGTAACCCATGATTCACATGGAGCACGTGCAGTTCGAGATCCCATCGCGGGCGCAATTCCAGCAACGCATGGAATAAACACATCGAATCCGCCCCCCCGCTCACAGCCACGCCGACCTTCTCCCCGCGCCGCACCATCCCGTGCCCCGCCATGTAGGCGGCAACCTGGTCTACCATCACATGGGCCCTACCCGAGGCTGCCCCGCATCCGTCGTCAGCATCACCGCGTCGAACAACTGCCTGGTCAGTTCCGCCCGCAACGCAAGATGCCCGCGTTCCCCCCACAAGTTGCGAAACTCATTCGGGTCCTTTTCCAAATCGTACAGTTCACCCCACGCGTGGCCGTGATAGTGCACCAGTTTGTACCGGTCATTCCGCAGCATGTTGGCATGCGTGGCATCCTTCATCTGCAGCGCATCGTGATATTCGCTGCGCGCAAATTCCCGCAACTTCGCGCCATCGTCTTTCCCGCTGGCAATAGGCATCAGCGACTTCCCATGCAAATACGGCGGCAACGGCAAACCCGCGGCTTCCAGCAGCGTCGGAACGATATCCGTCAACTCCACCAGCGCCGCGCTGCGCATGCCCTTCCGTACCCGCTTCGGCCAAGACACAATGAACGGCACATGACTCAGCCCCTCGTAAAACCGGCACCCTTTGTGCGTCAGGCCATGATCTCCCATGGTTTCTCCGTGGTCCGACGTGAATACAATCAGAGTGTTTTCCAACTGCCCGGAAGCCTCCAGCGCTTTGTACACCCGTCCGAAGCAATCGTCGATGAATTCCACCTGCGCGTAATAGGCCGCCTTCATCATCCGGCTCGGATACGACGACGGATCGCGCGGCTTCGATTGAAAATCCACTCGAGCGAAACGGGCCTGATTCTCCGCATCCTGCGGCCCCCACAACGGCAGCGGCATCCGCGCCGGATCCATCCGCTCCAGAAACTCCGGAGGCGGGTGGAAGGGGGGATGCGGCGCATACGTATTCACCGTAATGAACCACGGAGCAGCCAGCTTCCCCGCAATCCAGGAACAGGCGTAATCAGCGCACCAGCGCCCCTCATGATGCGCCGCGGCAATCCCTGCGTTGAACTCCTTCGGCCGGTCCGGAAACTGCCGTGCACCGTACGCTGTCTGAAAATCCACCCCCTGATCGCGCAACCAACGCACGTAACTGTGTTCTTCCACGGGCCAATCGTTCCGTGGCCCGTGGCTCCACTCGAAGAACCGGTACCCGTCGTGCAACCGTGGTTCCACCCGCTTGTACGATGAGGATAGATGGAACTTGCCCACCATCGCACAGTCGTAGCCGGCTTCGCTCAAGATTCGTGAGATTAGTTTCGGCACATGCTGCGCCGGAAAGTATGCATTCCCGTTCCGGTTCACATGCAACGAACTGGCGTAGCACCCTGTTAGAAAAGAAGCTCGGCTCGGCGTGCAAATCGGAGTCTGGCAATACGCGTTCGTAAAAGCCACGCCTTCGCTCACCAGCCGGTCCAGGTTAGGAGTGCGGATGTGCTCATTGCCCAGCGCTCGAATCGTATCGAACCTTTGCTGGTCCGTGCAGAACAACAGTATGTTCGGCCGCTCGCTCAGCCCAGGCTGTGCCGCTGCCGGAGCCGACAATGAGGTCTGAAGAAAAGCACGCCGCTGCATGCCCACCGTTGTATCACGCCCAGAAGGTCAAATATGGCTTGTCTTCCACCACTCGCATCAAATACAGAGCCGTTTCCATTAGATGATAGTCGCCCCACATGCACGATTCTCCGCAAGGCGCCCTGTGCCCTGCCGGCACGGCATCCCAACCATTGGGACGGTGATACACCGCATGCAGCAGCAACCCTTGGTGACCTTCCGCCGTGCTCAAATAAGGCTCCGCGAACAGCGTCCGGCACACTGACAACCCCGCCTGCCAGTAGCGCGCATCCCCCGTATACCTCCCCAGCCGCAACAAACCCTGCGCCGCAATCGCCGCCGCCGACGCATCCACCGGCTCGCAATCGTTGAACGGATCCGCCGCCTTCACTCGCCATTCACCCAAACCCGCCAAACCGGGAGCCCCCGTATCCCAATACGGAATCCCATCCGCTGCCGTGTTTTCGATGTAAAAATCGCAAGTCGCCTCAGCGGCCTTCTTCATCCACGCCACCACCGCCGCGCGCCCGCCATGCGCCTCCAACTCCCCATCGCTCACCGTTTCCAGAAACTCCAGTTCCTCCGCGAAGCCCAACATCGCCCACGCCAGCCCGCGCGTCCACGTCGAAAACGGCGAGTACCCCTGCTGCGAATTCGGACACCGGTAGTTCCCATCGTTCGTATTGAATACGCTTTCTTGCGCCACCCGCCCCCGACTGTCGTAGGCATCGCGCCCTTCCCCGTAGTACCCCGAATACCTCGCCGTGGCCTGTGCATGCTGCAACAAACGGTCCAGCAGCGAAAACCTCCTGTCGTTCTCACCCAGCAGCGCATGCCCCAACCGGTGCCCGCACGCCAGCGCCCGCACCGTGCGAATCGTATCCACAAATAGCGAATGCGGCCCGTTGAAGGAATGAATAAATCCGCCGTCCTTCAGCGCGGTCCAGCGTGCCGCTTGCACCGCGCCGGAACACTTCAGCGCCAGTTCATAGAAGTTCCGTTCCCAGACGTTCGCCTCTGTCCTGCCCTCCACCATCAGACGCAACAGATTCCCATACGTGCTGACGTTGTTGAACCCGTGATCGTGCACGCCGATGTGCGTGATATGCGGCGCCATCACACCAACCGTCCGCGACCGCCCGATCTCCAGAAAATCCGCATCCCCCGTCGCGTCGAACTGCAGAATCGCCGAGCCAAACTGAAAGCCCTGCGTCCATTCTGTCCATCCGCGGCTGGTGTACTTGCCGTTCACCGTAAACACCGGCGAACCCGAGGCCGGATCCCATCCGTTCTCCAAGGAACGAATCTTCCTGCCGGCCTGCTCGAACACATCCTGAAGGCGCGGAGCCAGCGCCCGCGGGGTCAACTGCGAATCAATCTGCATGTGGAGTGAATTCCTATTGTACCCACCTGATACAATCGAAAACTTATGAACCGCAGAACATCCCTGCAGGTTATCGCCGCCGCTACGGTGGCCACACACGGAGACAGCGCCATGGCAGAGCCCATCCAATTGCACGTAGAACTCGAGGTCAATCCGGCAAAGGAAGCCGACCTTATCAAGAACTTCAAAACGGTCTTCCGCCCCACCATCGGCAAGCAGGCCGGATTCGTGGACGTGAAACTGCTCAAACTGCGCAGCACCCCGGCCGGCGACGCCCCCAAATCGAAATGGCGTTTGCTTATCAGCTTCCAAACCGAAGAGCAGCGCCTCGCGTGGGTCGCCAACGACGATCACCAGCGTGCTTGGCCCGCCATCGAGCAATGCCTCACCGGCAAGAAATTTTCCGCCGCCCTTTACGACATACAATAGCCGGAATGTACTTCCTGCTGTTTCTAGCCGCCAACCTGTTGGCGGAAGACTGGACGCGGTTCCGCGGCCCCAACGGCTCCGGCATCGCCGCGGACACCGGCTACCCGGTCGAATTCGGCCCGTCGAAGAACCTCGTGTGGCGTACCCCGGTCCGGCCCGGCAAGTCCTCGCCCGTACTTACCGCGAAGCACATCTTCCTTACGTCCTACGACGAAAACAAGCTCTATACCGAATGTTTTGAACGCGCCACGGGCAAACGTGTCTGGGAGAAATCGGTCCCCCGCGCCCGCACCGAAATCCACAATCGCCTGAACCACCCTGCCGCGATCACCCCAGTCACCGACGGCGAGAACGTGTACTCGTTCTTCAAGGACTACGGCATGGTCGCCTACGACAACGCCGGCCGCGAGCGCTGGCGTGTCCCCCTCGGCCCTTTCCATAACTCCATGGGTCTCGGCGCTTCGCCTGTGATATCCGGCAATCACGTCGTCTTCGTCGCCGATCAACTGCAGGATTCCTACATAGCCGCCTTCGACCGCGCCAATGGCGAGATCCGCTGGAAAACCGGCCGTGAGGAATCCGAAGGCTGGGGCACGCCTCTCACCTTCACCGCCTCTGAGCCACTTATCCTCACTGTCAGCAGAGGCCAATTCGGAGCCTACAACAAATCCGGGAAGCGTATCGCCACCCTTCGCAATTTGGGCACTGCGGTCGTCGGCAGCCCCATCCTTCGCGGCAACATGCTCTACGTATTCGGTTATGGAGGCGACACGCCCGCTCCCTTCTCAACCCGCACCGCGAAACTGGACAGGAATGGCGACGGCAAACTCACCCAGGACGAATATGCGGACGACCCGTTCCTCCACGGCATCGCGAAATTCTCCGGCAATCGCGACATGATCATCACCGAAGACGAATGGGATCAGAAGCAGCGCGAAGTCGGCGGCCCCACTGCTCTCACCGCCCTCCGGTTGGAGCGCACTGCAACAGGCGTTGAAGCCACCGAAGTATGGCGCGTGGACAAAGGATTCAACGGCGTCATCCCCACCTCAATCCTGGTCGGCGATATCCTCTACGTGGTCAAGAACGGAGGCATCCTCACCTCCTATGACAGCGCCTCCGGCAAGGTGCACAAAACTGCGCGGCTCACAGGAGCCATCAGCGGCTATTCCTCTTCTCCCGTCTCCGCCGAAGGACGCGTTTATTTCGGTTCCGAAGACGGCAAAGTCTCTGTCTTGCGTTCTGCCGCCGACTGGGAAATCCTGCAGGTCAACGATATCGGCGAGTCCATTTACGCTACTCCCGCGCTGAGCGAAGGGAGCATCTACATCCGTACCGATCAGGCGCTCTACCGTTTCGGCACGCGCCCCTGACGGCACACCGCGACTGGTCCGTCCTCCTTACTCCTGGCCTCTGACGCCCGAATCGGGCAACGGCGTCTCTTTCGTGTGCGGCGGCAAGACCGGATGCGTCACTTCCGGCTGACGCCCCGTCAAGGTTTGCAGGAACGCAACAATAGCGTCAGTTTCCTTCTCCGTCAGCGTTGCACCAAGTTGCGACGAGCCCATAATACCCACCGCTTGCCTCAAATCCCATACCTTGCCGGAATGGAAATACGGCCCGGTGAGAGCGATATTGCGAAGCGAGGGCGACTTGAACACGTACTCATCGCTGGCAGTCTTGGTGACCGCGAAACGGCCCTTGTCACCCGGCGGCAGCACCTCTGCGCCCGGCTTTGCCACAACGCCAAAAGGAAAGTAGCCTTGTCCCCCGAGATTTACACCGCCATGACAACTGCGGCAACCTTTCGACATGAACGCCTCCAAACCCTCCTTCTGCTGTGCGTTCAAAGCCGCTGGCTCGCCGCGCAGATATTTGTCGAAGGCGGAATCGGGAGTGATGAGACTCGCCTCGAAAACCTCAATGGCCCGAGCCATGTTCTCGAAGCTGACTGGATCGGATTCGCCCGGAAACGCCTTGCGGAACTGCGATACGTATTGAGGAATGCTCTTCAGCGTTTTCACCGTGCGCGCCGGAGTGCTGTTCATCTCCACGGCGGCCTGCACAGGCCCCATCGCCTGTTCCTTCAAATCCTTCGCTCGTCCGTCCCAGAACTGCGCCATGTTGAACACGGCATTAAGAACCGTCGGGCTGTTTCGCGGCCCCTTTTGCCACCCATGGCCGATCGAGGTTTCCAGCAGATCAACGCCACCCAGGCCGACATTATGGCAGGTGTTGCAACTGATGAGCCAACTCGAAGAGAGACGCGGATCGAAGAACAGCATCTTCCCCAGTTCCAATTTGGCCGGGTTCGACAGGTTTGACCGAAGCGCCGGTGCGGTGGCCGGAATGGGACGGAACGCCGCTTGTGCCTGCCGCAGCAAGGAATCCTGCGCCATGGCAGGAAGCGCCACGGCAATCGCCGCCGCGGCAAGCATCTTCATGCGCACCCTCCCGCCGTCGCCGGAACCCCAAGCTTCTTCAGGATGGTGATCATCGGACACCAGTTTGTAAGAGCGGATTGGAAGAGGTTCAAACCAACGAACCCCGTAAGGAGAAACCAGCGCGGGTCCACCCAATGGCCCAGGGCCACCGACGCCATCACAAACAAACCCGCAATCAGTCGAAGATATCGGTCAATCGTCACTGCATTCGCTCCTTCGGAAGGATAGATGCAGAACGGCGCTGGGAGTGACAATGGGAGCGGAGGAATCCACGATGATTTTTCAACTGCGCTCGGCGAGGACCATTGCTGAAATCGACGAGGCGCTCCGCCAGTCCGCCACAAAACATCAGTTCGGAGTGATCGCGGTGCACGATCTCCAGCAAACCATGCGAAATAAAGGAGTCGATCTCGCTACCCCTTGTCTGGTCTACGAGGTCTGCAACCCGCACAAGGCCAAACAGGTGTTGGAATCCGACGGAGCGCTCTCCGCCGCCCTGCCCTGCCGGATCTCAGTGTACGAAGCGGCAGACGGAATCCACCTGGCGACCATTCTCCCCACCGCACTGATGAAACTCTTCGATTCGTCAGCGTTGGAATCGGTGGCCCGAGAGGTGGAAGATGTCGTGGTGGCAATGATGCGCGATGCCTCATAGCCAGCCGGCCTTGTCGTAGGCCTCGAAAACAAGCCGAGTGGTCTTGAGATACTCGCGGCCCGATGTCTCAAACTCCCGCCCCGAGTGAAGGCACTCGACGAAGTGCCGCAGCGTCTGGTACGCGCTGTCTCCCCGGTAGCCGGCAACAGGCAGAGCGTAGGAGTGCTCGCGCATAGGCCCATCCACCGGACGAATGTAGATGCGCCCGCCTCCGTCGAGCGAGAGCGTCCCCGCGTCGCCTTCGATACGCATATCCCCCATGACAGGCCCTTCCTGCTCTGCCGGACTGAGCCGGTTCCCGTCAATCATCCCGGCCAATCCATCGCCCTCGAACGTGAGCAGCACGACATCCTCGCCTCTCACATGCGGATTGACGCGCCGCAGAATCGCGCTGTGCAACGCCAGATCGCCAAGCAGGAAACGTGCCGTATCGATGAAGTGAATCATCGTTTCGATCAATAGCAATCGAGGCATCTCGACGAAGTACGGCTGGCGTGCATAGGGGTGCTCCCCAACGCCGTCGGGTACACGATGGCGCAACGCAAAGTAAAAAGGTTTGCCGATCACCCCGCTGCCAAGCAAGGCCTTCAATTCCCGAAACCAGGCTTGCCAGCGCCAGTTCTCGTTTGCCATCAGCCGCACACCCCGCGCCTCGCAATATTCCACCATCTGCTCCGCGCCTTCCAATGCCGGCGCAAGAGGCTTCTGGCAGAGGATTGGGATCCCCAGGTCCGCCGCCGCGGCGGCAATCTCGAAGTGAGTGTCCGGCCGAGTCACGATATCTACGAAATCCGGTTTCTCCCGCAACAGCATGCGGCGGTAATCGTCGTAGCTGCGTGCAATGCCGTGCGCGCCGCCGAAGCTCGATGCCCTTTCCGGCTCGATGTCACAGCAGGCTTCGATCGAAGCAAGATCCCGCAGCCGCTGCCATGCCTCCATGTGGATGCGGGCAAAATAGCCGCAGCCGATGAGTGCGCCACGTAGGCGTTGAGGTGGATTCATTGCAGGCGGTACGCAGTCATGTGCGTCTCGTTCCGTAGGATGAGCCGGCCATCGGCGATTGCGGGATAGGCTCGCACCACTCCGTCCAGCAGTTGGTATTTGCCGGCCGGCCGGAACTGTTTGGGATCGGCCTTGGCAGTGATCAACTCACCATTCTCTCGCAGTACCAGCAGTGTGTCGCCGGCAAGGGTAACCGTGCCGGCTCTCAGCCCCCCGGTGCTCCAGAGGACCTTGCCCGTGCGAAGCTCAACGGCACGGAATTCCTGCCCTTCCTCCTGCCGCCCATGGAACCCGTACAGGACTCCATTGACGTGCACCGGCGTTGCATAGTGGCAGGACAGCGAATCGTCGTTCGACCAGAGCTTTGTGTAGGACCCGCCCTTTACGTCCAGCGCGATCGCACCGGTGCCGTAACTGGCCGAAAGAAATACCGTGTCGCCCGCCGCCACCGGCATCGCCGCATTCACGGAAGCTTGCGAGCGCGACCGCCATGGCATCTGATGCCGCGCCTTGCCCTCAGCCGCATCCACATCCACCAGTCCGGCGCGTGTCAGAAACAGCACGCGGCGAAGGCCGCCCACCATGGCCGCAACGGGCGACGAATACCCCGCTTCGTCGCTTGTAATCTGATAGGCAGGTTTGCCCGTCTGCGCATCGAAGGCCACAATGCCTGCCTCAGGCCCACCGATGTTCACCAACACCTTCCCGTTTTCCACGATGGGCGCGCTGGCCGCTCCGAAGTAACCTTTCCGCACACGGAAGCGCCGGTGCGTATCTTCGCTCCAGATCCTCTTTCCATCAGCCAGATTCACGCAATGCAACTGGCCCTCGGCCCCGAATGTGTAGACCTTGCCGTTGTCGATCGTGGGAGCAGCACGGGGTCCTTCATCGAACCCGAAATCGTCGCGGTAGGCGGTGGCATAGCCGTAGCTCCAGATCTTTGCCCCATTGGCGGGATTCCACGCCTCTACCAGTTCTTTGTTGCCATCCCGGTGAAAGACGATCAGTTTGCCCTGCGCAACCGACGGCGCGGCAAATCCCTGACCGATGCCCTTCTTCCAAAGCTGCGCCACGGGAACGCGGCCTGGACCGGCGTAGCTTCCATCGCGGTTGGGTCCGCGCAATTGCGGCCAATCCTGCGCCTGCATCGAACACACAGCCGCGCATACAATCAGGATCATGAGACTTGCCCTGTTGCTGATATGCGCCTCTGCGGCGTTTGCCCAGGACGGATTCCGCCCGTTGTTCAACGGAAAGAATCTCAACGACTGGATTGTGGATACGCCGGGGCTGTGGCGCGTCGAAGCGGGCGTGATCATCGGCAAGTCTCCGGGACTCAAATACAACGATTTTCTCCGTACCAAGAAACACTACAGGAATTTCGTACTGAAAGTCACCTTCCGCATGACGGATGAGACGGGCAAGGCGAATTCCGGTATTCAGTTCCGCAGCAAGCCGATGGAAGGCTCTCATGAGGTCATCGGCTACCAGGCCGACATGGGCCAGCAGTATTGGGGATGCTTGTACGATGAGTCGCGGCGCAAGAAAGTGTTGGTGAACGCGAGTGGAGCCGCCTTGGCCACGCTCAGGAAGTCCGATTGGAATGAATATACGATCACCGCTCGGGGCAATCGCATCACCCTCGAACTGAACGGCGTCAAGAGCGCGGAATGGGTGGAAAATGAGCCGGTAGAAGATTCAGGATTCATCGCCTTGCAACTGCACGGCGGACCGCCGTTACAAATGGAGTTCAAAAACTTGCTGGTGAAGGTATTGCCGGATTGAACCTGTTCCTCCTGTTCTGGGCATGCGCCACGCTGTTCGGCCAGGATGCCGTGTTCCGCGCAGACGTTTCGCTCGTCCGCGTGGATGCGCAGGTCATCCATCGCGGCAACATCGTGCGGAACTTGGCAAAGACCGATTTCTCCGTGCGCGATAACGGAGAACCTCGCGAGATTCTCTACTTCGGCTTGGAGCAGGACCCGCTGGACGTGATTCTTATTCTCGATACCAGCGGCAGCATGGATAAAGCGATCGGCCAGGTCAACGCGGCGGCAAGAGCGGCACTCAATACGCTCCGCAATGAGGACCGTGTTGCCGTCATCCGTTTCACCCGGCACGCGGTAACCGCCGCCCCGTTCACCGAGGACCGCGCCCAAGTCGCCAGTACGATCGCCGAAATCTGCGGCCGCGGCTTCGGTGGCGGAACCGACATCCACGGAGCATTGCAGCATGCCGCGGCGGAGTTCCTCAATCTGGCGCGCTCCCGCCGCCGCCGGGCGATACTCCTGGTCTCCGATGGACAGAGCGAGTCGTACCACCCCAAGCAGGATGTCCTGCGAAAACTCTGGGAGGCCGATGCCGTGATGAACTCGCTGCAAGTCCAGGGACCGCGGCTTCTCAACGGAGCGATGAATCTGCGGATGCGATTGTTCGGCGTGGACCTGAAGGAACTGGCGCGGGAAACAGGAGGCGAGGTCCTGAAGGCGAACCACATCGGTGAGGACTTTCGCCGCATGCTGGAGAGGATGCGGCAACGCTACAGCCTGCACTTTGCGCCGGCAAGCGGCCTCTCCGGCCAACAACGGAGCATTGTAGTGGAGTTGAGCGACGGTGCGCGAAAACGCTATCCGCAAGCTCGTGTGCTGGCGCGAAGGGCATACGTTTCCCCATGAGTCTCACACTCGGTTCGGCGCCGGCCACATGACGCGGGCCACCCACACGCTCCCATTGCCGCCCTGCTCAGTCGGCTTGTAGCCGTGACTGTACCAGAGGAACTCCGCGTCCGTGACCCAGGATTCATCGCGTGTAACTTCCGCCGCACCGAAGTTCCCGAGCATCAATCCTCGGTTCGGAATCAGCACCTGTTCCGTCGAACGCAGGACGTGAAGCTTGTCCGTATCGACACGCGCGATGTAGATCGGCGCCCGGCCTCGGGCAATATTGCGGTTGCCGGCGCGCAAGGACGTGTAGCAGAGAAATAACCCATCGGTGTGCCTTACCCAATGCTGCTGCGTGTTTATGCTCCCAAGATCCGCCCCGTCATCGAAGCGCCATGGCTTCATCGGCTGGTAGAACAATCCATCGCGGCTGTCGGCAACATACGCTCTCTTGTCATGTCGAATCGTGAGGAAGTAGCGTCCGCCGTGAAAAATGATGGAGGGTTCAGCCAGACCTCGATCCGTATCCTCCTCTAGGATGGTTCCATGCCGCACGTAACGCATTCGCACGCCGTCGAAGCGGCATTCCAGCACCGTGATTGCCCAGAACGGCGTCCCCACCTTTTGGTAGTAAACAGGAACCAGCACGGTGCCGTCCGGCTTGACGTGTAGTTGCGAGCAGGCACTGCGGCAGTTCTGAAACATGCGCTCCGAGGGAAGTTCCAGCGCACTCCATGCCGACCACCGATCCGGCTTCGGGTCGTAGACCGCGTAGGCGGTTCCGCCTTTTCCTAATTCGCCGCTGACATGTTTACCGGCAGCGTCATAGAGAGTGCGTCCTCCAACGGCAAGCACCCTCATTGTCTTGCCATGCCATACAGGTGTCACATCGTGGACTGACGAATGCAGTCCCCCCGTCTCCGGCCGCGCCTTCATGTGCTCAACTTCGTAAGGGCCTTTCCACGTCACGCCCAGATCGTCCGTGACCATGTACCACAGCCCGGAGTAGTGATCGTCGGCATCCAGGTGCCGGCACAGCGTCATGACAATACGGGGCTTTCCCTGCTTTCCTGCGCCCGGAATTGCCGCCACACGCGGATGAAACCAGCAGAAGTCGGGCCCCGCGTGTCGCAGCGGGATTTCCCGCTGGATGCGAAAAGACAACGGCTCTCCACGAGCCATCGCTGTCAACGGCAAGAGCAGACGCGCACGCGCAGAGACCATGCGCTGACTATACTGAAGCTGCCGCGGACCGCACAATCCCGCTGCACGGTCCGCGATTCATGACATGGACTCAGTAGCTGAACCGGAGCCCGAACTGAATCTGCCGCGGCACATTCGCCTGCAACAGGCGGATGCGCCCGAAATCGGCGGACGTGATGCTCGTTTGCGGTCCACTGAACACGACGTTGTTGAAGGCGTTGAACAGTTCAGTGCGGAAATCGAGCGCCATCCGCTCATTGATACTGAAACGCTTCTCGATCAGCAAATCCCAGTTCTTGTTGCCGGGGGCGCGAACATCGGAAAGGTTGCGGCTCACGTTGCCGAAGGTGAACTGCGGCGCCCGCGCAAATGCCGCGGCATTGAAGTACGGCGCGCCGTCTTCCAACTTCCGATTGTCGATCGCAGCCGGTTGTCCCGTAGCCACTGGACGCGCGCTGCCGCCGAACGAATTCGAATCGTTGGGGTTCGTCAACTGGACCGGCGTCCCGTTGTCCCACGTGTAATATACGCCAGTGGACCACCCTCCGATGATCCGCGCCATCACGCCTTTGTTGACGCGCGGCTTGCCGACGCCGAAGGGAAGTTCGTAGCGCAAACTGAGGCGCACGACATCCGGAATATCGTAGAAGGACACTGACCGGTCGCAGGAGAAGCAGTTGTTGTTGGCGAAGCCGCCGGGTCCAAGGAACCCGCCAAAGTCGCCGACATTGTCGATCAGCTTCGAATGCGTGTAGGCGAACAACAGCGCCAGACCATCCGCGAACCGGCGCTCCACGCGCATCTGCATCGCGTGATATGTGGAATGCCCGGCCGGCGCCTGGCTGGCCGACGCTCCCGTAAACTGCGGGAAAGGTCGCAGCAGTTGGCCGCGCTGCACAGTAGTCCGGCTCAGTGTCGAGGTGGGCTCCGTGATCACCCCAAAGAAGGGATTGGCCACCGTCGCATTGAGTTGCGTGCCCAAGGAAAGATACTGATCGGGCAGTTGGTTGTATTGCACGCCGCTCGGCAACGCTACTCCCGCCGAACCCGCGTAGCCGGCCTCCACCACCGTCTGCCACGGCAGTTGACGCTGCACGTCGAGCGACCATTGCATCTGGTAGGGCAATCGCTGTTGTCGTACCGGACCTGAAATGCCCTGGCCGAGATTCGTCGAAAGCCCAAGCGCGCTTCCTGTCGGTTGGATGAATCCGCCGGGCAGCGGATTAGAGAGGTTGTAGAGCGGTGTGACACCGTCCGGCTGAGCCACAAGTGAGCTCGTCGTCGCAGAGAAGCCAAGTGCGGCGTCGGTGTTCGGAGCGATAGACGAAGTGAACACGCCAAAACCGGATCGGATGGCAGTCCGCTCGTTCAGTTCGTACGCGATGCCGATGCGCGGATCCCAGTTGTTGCGGTCGGCCAGTTGCGTGCGGCGCCCAACTCCATTCACCCCCACAAAGCCTACACCTCCGCGCAGCCCGCTCAATCCCGCCACTTTCCCCTCCAGCGGACTCGGCGAGTCCATGTCGAGGAACACATACTGGTTCGCGTCTTCCGTGCGGGGCAGTTCAAGTGAGTAGCGCATGCCCAAAGTCAGCGTCAGGCGCGGCTTCAATTTCCATTCATCCTGGAAGAATAACGCGTAATAAGGATGACGGTGCAATTCCAATGGCCGGATCTGGTAGCTCACCGACGCAATACCAAGCATCAGATCTGCCAGCCCCCGCCCCGTACGCGCCGCTGCGGCTTGCGGATTCGGCCCCGCGGTGAAGGAACCCGACGAACTGAATGCCAACGGCGAAGATTGGTCAATCGACACCGGGAAGCGCCGGAAATCGGCGCCCATCTTGAACGTGTGTTTGCCTCGCAGCATCGTCACCGAGGCGTTGTATTGCCACGTCCGTGACTTCACCGCGTTGTAACCGGTTCCCGTAACCCCCAGTTGCGTCAGCCCGCCGATCGAAAAACGCGGGAAGTATTTCACCCGCTGGCCGTCCACCAGACTGCGCGGCAACCCGAGCGATGTTTGGTCGAAATCGATGCTCAGCGGGGTGCGATTGGTTTCGCTCTGCGCCAGCGAGAAGTGATGCTGGAAGATCGTTCCCGCACCCATTGTCCAGGTGTGGTTGCCCACAATATTGATCCCCGGAATACGGTTCGGCGTCTCCACGGGGGAGGCGAAGTGGCCGAATACCAACGGCTGGGCATTGATGTTCTGAAACCAGTTGTACCGGACGAAAGCGGTGTGCTTGGCGTTGATCTGATGATCCACGCGCGTGTCCACGCGGTTCCCGTCGAGAGCATTGGCCGCGGCTACGAAAAAGTTGTTGATGTCCGATTGGCCCAGTCCGCGTTGCGTGGCGGTTGGGTAGTACTTCAGCACGTTGGTCGCAATCGGGTTGAGGATCGATGAGGGGATGATGTTGCCTGGGAACAGCGTCCGAATATAGCGTGTCGTGCCCGCGGGACGATCCGGATCCAGTTGTGTAGTGCGTGGATCGTAGAGCAGAAACGGAGATCCATTCGTGTCGCGCGACTGCGAGAAGTTCCCGACCCGCTCCAACTCCGTGGGTACCGTGCCCGTGTACGGATTCAAACTGCGCTGGCGCAGCCCCTCGTAGGCGAAAAACCAGAACGTGCGGCTCTTGCCGTTGTACAGTTTCGGGAGCAACACCGGACCACCGCTGGTGAGCCCGAACTGGTTGCGTTGGAAGGTTGGCTTCGACGTCAGCCCCGCGCGATTGGAGTTGAACCCGGCGGCGTCCAGCACGGAGTTGCGAAGGAACTCATGAAAGGTGCCATGCAGATCGTTCGTCCCGGACTTGATGGAAAAGCTCACTACCCCGCCGCCTGTGCGTCCGAACTCGGCCGCGTAGGGCGATGTGTTGACCTTGAACTCCTGGATCGAGTCGAGTTGCGGCATCGCCGAAACCTGGTTGTTGTACGTGCCCGTGTTCGCCGCGCCGTCAATCAGGATCTCGCTGGTGGATCCCCGTCCTCCATTGATCCGGAAGTTGTTCGTTGTCGATTGCGACGCCGTGTTGTCGCCGGCCAGACGGCCCGTCGTCACTCCCGGAACATTTGCCAGCAGCAAATAGGGGTTACGGATGTTCAGCGGAATCGACATTAGAAACTTGTTCTCCACCACCGTGCCGCGATCTGGGCGGCTCGTGGTAAGCAATGGAGCGGTGTCGCTGACCGTGATGGATTCCTTCACCTCACCCGGCTGCAGCGTCATGTTGATGGTGCGGGCCTGCCCGATTTCCAGACGTAAGGCATCGATGCGGGCTTCCTTGAATCCGGTGGCGGATGCCGTGATATCGTAAATTCCCGGCGGAAGCGGGGGCGTGACGTAATAGCCCTCGTTGTTTGTGGTGGTGGTGGTGCGAACCGCAGTGGCGCGGTTGCCGATGTCAACTTTCGCGTTGGGAAGCGCGGCTTCGCTCGAATCCACGATGCGGCCGGAGACCACGGGGTTCTGCGCGAACGCCGAAAACGCAGCTAAAATACTACAAACAATCAGGTTACGAAATGTCATAATGCGGACCTCTGAGACTGTAACAAATATGTAATCATTTTGACACATTACGGCCCTGCAAGAAGTTGAACCGCTCGCCGGGGATGAACCGTAATTAATATTGTTCGGTCGGCTTTTGCCTGATCTGAAACCAAACGCCAGTTCGCGTAATCTAGTAAGGAGATAGAAGAGGTGGATCCGATGCAGGTTGCCAGAGCGTCAAGCGGGATGGATAGCCCCAGTCCTGTGGCCTTCAAACTCCCACCCGCCATGGTTCAGAAGGCGGCGGAGAGGCTGTGCTGGATCTCCGTCATGTGCGCGGTCACCACCGTGGTCACGTTCTCTCTGCAGAATCTGTTGCAGCCGGAAATGAGTGCCATGTTGGATAAGCCGGCCCTGCGGCTTACCCTCTTGGGCTTGATGCTGCTCGCCGTCGGGTTGACCGCCGTCAACCGCTACAGTCTGGTGAAAAAGGAAACACTGATCGACCTTGGGATTGTGTTTCAGATTGCGGTTAGCTTCGCTATCGCGATGTTCGAAACTTCGCTCGGCTGGAATCCGAACGAACCCGTCCGTGGCTTGTCTTCGGTTGCAGTGTGGTTGTCGCTGTGTGGCCTGCTGTTGCCGAACTCGCCGATGAAAGCAGGACTCGCCGGTTTGTTGAGTGCCGCGTCCTGGCCGTTCGCCTACGCCATTAACCTGCGGCTGTACGGCTTTGCCCCCCTCCCCTGGAACCGGCTGGCGATCTGGCTGTTCCCCATGTTCTTAATGGCCGTCTGGATGTACGTCCTCAGCAAACGCATGTTCAAGATGCAGTTGACGCAACAGAAGGCCGAAGAGTTGGGCAGCTATACTCTCGATTTCATGATCGGCAAGGGTGGCATGGGCGAGGTTTGGCGTGCCAAGCACAAGATGCTGGCCCGCGATGCGGCCATCAAGCTAATCCGGCCCGAAGTTCTGGCCGGTGTCTCGGCACGCCAGGAGCATGTCATCCAACGGCGCTTCGAGCGCGAAGCGAAAGCCACGGCCAGTCTGCGCAGCCCGCACACAGTGGCCCTGTTCGATTTCGGCAAGACGAAAGACAACACTTTCTACTACGTAATGGAGCTGCTGGACGGAATCGATTTACAATCATTGATAGATCGCTACGGCCCCATGCCCGCAGGCCGTGTCGTCCGCATCCTCTCCCAGGTCTGCCAGTCGCTCGAAGAGGCGCACCGCGCCGGCATGGTCCACCGCGACATCAAGCCGAAAAACATCTTCCTTTGCCGTCTCGGCCTGGAGTACGACTTCACCAAAGTGCTTGATTTCGGGCTGGTAAAGACTCTCATGCGGGAAGATATGTCCGTCCACACCATGGAAGGGACCGCCACCGGCACGCCGGCCTATCTTTCACCCGAGATCGCCATGGGCGAACAGACCATCGATGGCCGAGCCGATTTGTACAGCCTGGGGTGCGTTGCCTACTTCCTCCTGACCGGGCAGATGGTTTTTACCGAAACGAACCCAACGGCCCTCGCCATCGCCCATGTGCAAAAGCCGCCGGTGCCGCCCAGCCAGAGGACGGAATTGCCCATCCCCCCCGCCCTGGAAGACATCGTCATGCAACTACTCGAGAAGGACCCCACTAAGCGGATCTTCTCGGCGCAGGAATTGGGTCGCCGTCTTCGTTGCCTGCGCAACCAGTTCGCCTGGAGTGACGACGACGCCGCGGCCTGGTGGCAGACCAACCTGCCCGAACAACGGGTGGAAATCGCCCCTCCGCAGGAGACCCCGGAGCCTTCCGGCACCCTCAGTCCGGTAGGAATCGGCTTCACCGCCCCAGCCAAATCGCGCTAAGGCCGATTCATTCCTTACGTTTTCGTTCACATGCACTAGAATAGTGGAATGAAGTTGAGCGCCCAAGAAGAGTACGGGCTTCGGTGCCTGATCCATATGGCACGGCTCCAGGATGGGGAGAGCCTCAGTATCCCCGAAATCAGCCGGGCCGAAGGCTTGTCCATTCCCAACGTCGCCAAGTTGATGAGACTTCTACGGTTAGGAGGAATCGTAACGAGCGTTCGGGGCCAGGCGGGCGGCTACACTCTGGCTCAACCGGCGGACCAAATCACCGTCGGATCAGTGATGGACGTGCTCGGCGGACGCTTCTTCAGCCCCAAATTCTGCGACCGTCACTCCGGACTAGGCAAAGTTTGCACACACGCCACCGACTGCGCGCTACGGGTACTCTGGACTACCGTCCAGGAGGTCCTGGATGGGGTGCTGCGCAAAGTAACGTTAAAGGATCTGCTCTGCGGGGAATCCGACATGTCCCGCCTTCTCGAGTCTGCTCAGAGCATCCAGATCCAGCCGATGCTCCAGGAAAAGATGAACGACTGCGTTCACCCGCCTCAGGTGTGACGCGAGTGATTCTGGTAGGGGGCGGCAGCCGCAGCGGTAAGACCCGGTTCGCCCTCGATTTAGCTGCCGGAAAGGGTTCCCGCCTGCTCTACATCGCAACGGCAGAGCTGTTGGATGATGAAATGTGTAGCAGAGCGCAAATGCATCGCCTGGAACGTGGACCCCGCTTTGAGACCGTCGAGGCGCCGCGGGACTTGGCCGGAGCGATCACGCAACATGCCGGAAAATTCGATGCAGCCGTCGTCGATTGCCTCACGCTTTGGGTGAGTAATCTGATACTGGCAGGCGTAGAGGACCTTCGTCCGGCCGGCGAGGCGGTCGTCGCGGCATGCGTAGAGCGGCCTGTGATCCTGGTTACCAATGAGGTGGGCTGCGGAATCGTACCGGAAAACGCCCTGGCGCGGCGCTTTCGCGATGAAGCCGGATGGATGAATCAGCGCATGGCGCAGGCGGCCGATGCCGTGTATTGGATGGCCTTCGGCTGCCCTCTGAAGGTGAAGGGATGAGACGGCTGCTGGGGGCGATTCAGTTCCTTACGGTGCTGCCCATACGGGGGCGAACGGCGCCGCCCGGTCGCTCCGCCCTCTTTTTCCCTCTCGTAGGGGCTGGTTTGGGATGGCTCGCCGGACAGTGGCTGCGAATGCTGGAGCCGTCGTTGGGGTCTTCGCTCACCGCCGTGCTGGTGCTAGCTTTCCTGGCGCTGGTGACCGGAGGGTTGCACGAAGACGGCCTGGCGGACGTAGCAGATGCTTTACGCGCCCACCGGTCGCGGGAGAAAATGACCGCCATCCTCAAGGACAGCCGTATCGGGGTCTTCGGCGCGTTGGCCTTGGTTTACGTAGTGGCCATGCGCTGGCAGGCGTTGACCCGGCTGCCAGCCGATGGCGTCAGGGACTTGGTGGCTTGCCTTGCTGTCTCTCGTGCCGCTCTGGTAGCGCAAGCGTGGGTCTCGCGCCCGGTGGGCGATGGATTGGGAGCGGCGTTCTCGCGCGACCTGGATTCCATCACCGCCGTCTTCGCCATCGCCAGCGGCGTTGCATTTGCCTTTCTTCCCGGTGTTGCCGCCGGCGCCGCGATCCTGGTAGCGGCAGGACTGTCCACATCCGTTTTGAATCGCTGGTTCGATGCGCGGCTGGGTGGAGTCAATGGCGATTGCCTGGGCGCCACGTGCCTGGTGTCGGAAACGTTTGCTCTACTATTTGTTTCATGCCGCAATTGCTTCTGGTAAGACACGGAGAACCGGAGCGCAAGGGGGTTTTGCTCGGACGGTTCAACACGGCCTTGAGCGAAGCCGGCTTGGCGCAGACCCGCAATGCGTTGCCGAAACTGCACGCAGCGGTATGCTACGTCAGCCCTCTGCGCAGGGCGCAGGAAACCGCCGCATGTTTGCCGGAATCCATCGAGCGCGTCACTCTCGCGGACTTGTCCGAGATCGGCATGGGCGACTGGGAGGGCCTGCGCTGGAGTGAAGTGGAGGACGAATGGCCAGAGTTGGCGGCAAAGAAGCTCACCAACTGGTTCGGCATCCCCGCACCCGGGGGGGAACGTTGGGAGGAGATTGTTACCCGCGCCGAGAGGGCGCTTACTCGAATCCGCCAGGGTCCGTTCCCTGCCATTGCGGTAGGTCATCAGGGTCTGCATGCGGTGCTCGATTCGTTGCTCACAGGCCGGCGGCCCGAGGGCTTCCTACAGGACTACTGCGAGATACGGACATATGATCTGTGAGCGTGTGCAGAAGCATCTGGATTCCCTGACCAAGCCTCCCGGGAGTCTCGGGCGGATGGAGGACATGCTCCTCGATTATGCCCGCCTTCGAGAGTTGGAACCGCCGCCGGCGCCTCGGGCGGGCGCCTATTTGTTTTGCGGCGATCACGGAGTGGTGGCCGAAGGGGTGAGCGCCTGGCCAAGCGAAGTGACACGGCAAATGGCCATGAACTTCGTTGGCGGCGGCGCGGCAATCAGCGTGATGTGCCGCCACTACGGAATTGAGCCACACGTCGTGGATGCCGGAATCGCCGGAGAGCCGGTAGCAGGTGTTCTTTCAAGGAGGGTCGCCAACGGAACCGCTAACTTTGCCCGGCAGCCGGCCATGTCGCGGGCCGAAGGGTTGCAGGCATTGGAGGTAGGCACGCAATTGGCGGCGGAAGCGGCCCGACGGTTCGACATTGTGGCATGCGGGGAAATGGGCATCGGAAATTCGACATCCGCGGCGGCCCTGCTTTGCGCCTATGGCGAAGTCGATCCGGCAGAGGCAGCCGGAGCTGGCGCAGGCTCCGATGCGGCCGTCGTGCAGCAAAAAGTGGAGGTGTTGCGGCGCGCACTGGCGCTGCACTCTTCGCGGGATCCGATGGATATCGCCACCGCCTTCGGGGGCTTCGAGATCCTGGCTATCGCAGGGATGATCCTCGGCGGCGCACGGCATCGGCTTCCGGTGGTGCTGGATGGATTCATCAGTTGCGCCGCGGCATTGGTGGTGCAGGCTCTGGACCCGGCCGCGCTGCGCTGCGTCTTCTATTCGCACCAGTCCGCGGAAAAGGGCCATCGCCTCATGTTGCAGCGATTGGGAGCGCGTCCCTGCCTGGACCTGGACATGCGGCTAGGAGAGGGATCGGGCGCGGCATTACTGATCGGACTTTTCCAGACCGCCTGCCGCATCTATCACGAGATGGCCACTTTCGACGGGGCCGGTGTAGCCCGATCCGAACCGTCCCAGCCGGACTGAGTTATCATGAACGGCATGACCCGCCGAACCATGCTAGCTACCACTTTCGGCAGTGCCTGGGCATCTGCCGCGAGCACTCCCGGTTTGACGAAACGTCCCTTCCGCTACGCGGATATCGAAGCCAAGATCGCTCGCAAGGACTTCACCGGTATTTTCAAAGACGACCTGCCCACGCCGTGCATGGTATTGGACAAAGCACTTTTCGATCAGAACCTGAAGACAATGGCGGAGCACTGCAAACGCACCGGAATCGACCTGCGCGCGCACTGCAAGATTCACAAATCGACAGACGTTGCCAAACGGCAGGTGGCTCTCGGATCGCTGGGTATCTGCTGCGCGACCATCGCCGAGGCGGAGTTGATGGTAGGGGCGGGCATCAAGAACGTACTCTACACTTGCCAGCCCGCGGGGAAGAACAAGATCTGGCGCGGAATCCTGCTCTCGAAGAAAGATCCTTCGTTCATGATGGTTGCCGACGATCCGATCACTGTGGATCTGCTCGATGAGGCCGCGGCAACGGCGGGCATACGCCCGATCGTTCTCATCGACCTCTATTCCGGACTGACCCGCGCCGGCCACGCCACCGGACAGCCCGGCCTGGAACTGGCCAAACGCATTGACTCGAAGAAAAACTTGAAGTTCGGCGGCGTCATGGGCTATTCCGGCGGCGCCTCGCATACCAAGGGTTGGGAGACCCGCCGCGAGAAGTCGGTCAAGGACATCGCACCCGTGGTGGAAACAGCGATGCTTTGCAAAAAGGCAGGATTGAATGTTCCCCTCATCACCGGCGGCAGCACAGGCACCTACAACATCGACAAGGAAATCGGGTTAACGGAGTTGCAAGCCGGCTCCTACGTCTTCATGGACACGCTGTACATGTACGTGGGGAGTAAGGCGGGCACGAAAGAGTACTCGGACTTTAAGACTTCGCTGACGGTGTTGACCACGGCGGTGAGCGCCAATCACCGCGGCCAGGTGACAATCGACGCGGGGAACAAGGCTATGCTGAAACCCACCGATGAAGTGAAGGGACGCCCGGAGATCAAGGTGGAGAATCAGGGCGCGGAGTACGGCATCCTGAAATGGAACGACGGCGACGGGTTGAAGCTGGGCGACAAGGTGGAGTTGTACTGCTCCAACCTCGACACCAGCACGAACGTCTATGACCGTTACTACGTAGCCGACGGCGACCGGATCGTCGACGTTTGGCCGATCATGGGCCGCGGCGGCGCGGTGCAAAGGTAATGTACGCTGGCCGCCTGATTGCGGCGCTGGCCGCCGCATTCTGCCTGTACGGGCAACAGCCCGAACACGGCAGGCGATACGCCAGATTGATCATCCGCAATGCGATGGTGCTGGAGGGGAACGGCACGCCCGCCTCCGGCCCGCGCGACATCGTCGTGGAGAACAACGTCATCCGCAGTGTCGGCGGTCCGGCGGGCCGGGGCGGCGTGGAGATCGATGCCAAGGGCAAGTACGTCCTCCCCGGCTTCATCAACATGCACGGCCACAGCCACGACGAGCGCGGCGGCGTGGCCATGCCCGTCGAGTATGTGTTCAAGCTCTGGCTGGCAAGCGGCATCACTACCGTCCGCGATGTAGGGAGCAATTTCGAAAGGACGAAGGCGATGCGCGAGGCATCGCGCGAAGGCCGTGTCGCCGCGCCTCGCCTGTTCCTGTATCCCTTCTTCGGGCGGCCCGCCGATCCGGATGCATCGAGAGCCCGCGTGCGCCAGCTCAAGCAAATGGGCGCCGACGGCATCAAGATTGTCGGAATTCACCGTGACACGATGAACGCCATGATGGAGGAAGCCAGAGCCTTGCAGCTTCCCGTGGCGCACCATGTGGGCGTGGAGGAGACCAACGCCTGGGACAACATCGCCAACCGCACGGCCACGATTGAACATTGGTATGGAATCCCTGACGCCGCCCTGCGCGACGGAGTGCAGAACTTCCCGCCTGACTACAACTACGCCGACGAAGTCCACCGTTTTCGTTACGCCGGCAGGCTGTGGCGGGAGGCCGATCCAGCCTTGCTGGAAAAGGTGCTCGCCGGGATGGTGAAAGCCGGTGTCGCCTGGGACCCGACGTTCAATATCTACGAAGCCAGCCGGGATTTGCAGCGGGCCGAAACGAAGCCGGAGTTTCGCGAATATCTGCACCCCGCTCTGGAGAAGTTCTTCCAGCCAAGCCGGGAAAACCACGGGTCGTACTTCTTCGACTGGAGCACGGCGGACGAAGTGTATTGGAAAGAGAACTACCGGATCTGGATGAAGGCCGTCAGAGATTTTGCGCGTATGGGCGGCACGGTCACCACGGGCGAGGATGCCGGCTACATCTATCAGATGTACGGGTTCGGATTCCTGCGTGAATTGGAGTTGCACCAGGAGGCGGGGTTCCATCCGCTACAGGTCGTTCAGCATGCCACGGTGAACGGCGCGAAGATGTTGGGTCAGGAGCGAACGCTCGGCCGCGTGCGCGCCGGCTGGACGGCGGATCTGCTGATTGTGAACGGCAATCCGTTGGAGAATCTGAAGCTGTTGAGTCCGCTGCGGCGCGGCATCGAGTGGACCATCAAAGACGGCTATGTCTATCACGCGCCGAAGCTCTTGGCCGAAGTGAAGGAAATCGCGAAACAGGCGCGCAGCGGGAAAGGTAGAACGACGGAGTAAGAATGCAAGCGGAACTGGATTATCTTCCGCGCACACGCGTGCTTTATGGGGCCGGGAAGTTCCGGGATCTGGGGAGGCTGGCGAAGGAACTCGGATTCCACCGTTCGCTGTTGGTGGCCGACCAGGGTGTGCGCGCGGCCGGCTATGTCGATGCGGCGGTGCGGCAACTGGAGGCGGAGGGCATTCACGTCTATCCCTTTCACGGCTTCGATGCCAACCCCGACACGAAGATGGTGGACGAGGGCCGCGCCTTTGCGCGCCCGCATCATGTGGATTCGATCGTCGGGCTGGGCGGCGGCAGTTCGATGGATTGCGCCAAGGGAATCAACTTCGTGCTGACCAACGGCGGCAACATGAAGGGTTATTGGGGTTGGGGCAAAGCCACCAAGCCAATGCTGCCGATGATCGGCGTGCCGACAACGGCGGGCACCGGCAGCGAGGCGCAGACGTACGCCTTAATCAGCGACGCCGAAACGCATGTCAAGATGGCATGCGGCGATCCGCAGGCGGCGTTCCGCATCGCATTGCTCGATCCGGAATTGTGCCTGACGGCGCCCGCCGCGGTGAAGGCCACCGCTGGGTACGACGCCCTCAGCCACGCCGTGGAAACCTGGGTCACCACGAAACGGAATCCCATTTCGCTGAGCTTCGCCATGCAAGCCTGGCGTCTGATGGAGTCCAGCTTCGAGCGCGTGGTGACAGCCGCCGATGACCTGGAGGCTATGGGCAAGATGCTGCTGGGCTCTCATCTGGCGGGAATGGCGATCGAGAATTCGATGCTAGGGGCTACTCACGCCTGCGCCAATCCGCTGACCGCACGCTATGGGACAACGCACGGGACGGCCATCGCACTGCTGCTGGCTCATGTGGTGCGGTGGAATGCGGCGGCTGTGCATGGATCATACAGGGAACTGCATTCCTCCCTGCCGGAACGGCTGGAGGAACTGGCGCTGGCGGCAGGGTTGCCGCGCCGGTTGCGCGACGCGGGCGTGGAAGAATCGGATTTCGCGCAACTGAGTGAGGCTGCGTCGCATCAATGGACGGGAAGGTTTAATCCGCGCCCGCTCGATGCTGCGGGGGCTCGGGAGGTGTACGAATGCGCCTGGTAGTTCTGTTCGTCTTGGTTTGGCCGATGCTCGCCCAATGGCCGCAGTTCCGGGGCAACCCGTCGCTGACCGGGGTAAGCACCGCGAATGTACCCGCGCAATTGAAAGTGCTCTGGACGTACGAGGCCGGGGATGTCATCGAGTCGTCGGCAGCCATCGAGGGCGGCGTGGTCTACATCGGATCTTCGACTCAGGAACTGCTCGCTCTGGACCTGGCGACCGGTAAGCCGAAGTGGAAGTACAAGACCAAGGAAGCGGTGGGCGAATCGACACCCGCCGTAAACGGGGGATTGGTGCTTATCGGCGATCTGGGCGGTGTCGTGCATGCGGTTCATGCCGCGGATGGGAGGCCCGCCTGGACCTACGCCACGGGAAGCGAGATCAAGTCGTCTCCGGTAGTGGTTGGAGACCGTGTGTTGATCGGGTCGTATGACGGCAACCTCTACGGGCTCGACCTGAAGACCGGCAAACAACTCTGGTCGTTCCACACCGATGGCCCCGTCCACGCAACCCCGGCCGTGCAGGATGGACTCGCTTATGTTTCCGGCTGTGACGGCGTGTTCCGGGCCATCAACATCAAAGACGGCAAGGAGATGTACCAAATCAAAACCGGATCGTACATGGGCGCCTCGCCGGCCATTCTCGGAGACGTGTTCTTTGTCGGGACTTACGCCAACGAAATCCTGGCGTTGGACCGAAAGGCCCGCAAGATCGCCTGGCGCTATGAGCATCCGGTTCGCAAGTTCCCCTTCTATTCGTCGGCCGCTGTGGCAGACGGCAGGGTGATTCTTGGCGGGCGCGACAAGATCGTCCGCGCCATGGACCCGAAGTCGGGCAAGGTTCTGTGGGAGTTCACCACGCGTGCTCGCGTGGAATCGTCGCCCGCCGTGAGTGCCGGCAAAGTCTTCATCGGCTCCAACGACGGCCGGCTCTATGTGCTGGACGCGGCCAAGGGAACCAAGCTGTTCGAGTTCGAAGCCGGCGGCCCCGTCTCGGCTAGCCCTGCGTTGTCCGAAGGCCGCGTCGTGATCGCAACCCAGGACGGCAAGGTGATTTGTCTGGGCAGTTGAGTGTTCTCCCGCAGGGGCTTTTCAAGGCCCCCACGGATATGTTGCCTGCTCTAGCAAGTCGTGCGGCGGCGGTACAACCCAGCCACAATCAGCCCAGTGCTGATCAGCAGCAACGACGCCGGTTCCGGAATCGGCGGTGTCGGATTCGGGTCCGCATCGGCCGATAGCAGGTGCACTCTCATTCCCGAAGGGTTCCCTCCAAAAGGAATCACCTGGTTGTACACGATGAAGTCCAAAGCGTTCAACCCCGAAGAGAAATTGGCGTTGTTTGCACCATGGACAATGGACACCGGTGTCAGTGAAAGCGAATTCTGCCCCGTGTTGCTGGAGGAACCGATCGCGGTGGAGGCGCTGCAAACAGGGTCCGTCGCCGCGGCGATACCGCACAGCCGGATGTGCGACTGCAGCAGACCATCGGTGGTGCTGCTGTTATCGCTCAGCCATGCCAACTGGATATTGGCCGTATTGTGCAACAGAGCCAGCGCCGAAAAATTGAACACCATGCGATAGACATAGAAGTCAGTGGAACTGGCAAAGACCTCGACGTTCGGCGCCGTTCCCCATACCTGCGGATTGAATTGGTTGCTGCGCGGCCCCAGCCATAGGGAGTTCGCATTGTTACTCAGCCATGTCCCATTGAACGGATATTGCCCGCCCGGGTCCTGCACGACATAGCTATTGGTGCCGAACGGAGCCCCGCCATCCTGTGTGCAGGTTGGCCCGGCACAACCGGCCGGCGTGGACAACAAGCGGAAGTGCGGGTCAACGGTGGCCGGCACGTTTGCAGCCAGCAGCGTCCCCGCCGTCGAGAACCCGCTGCTCCAAACTCCGTTATTCACATGCATGAAAGACGCAGCATGAACGGTCAACGCCATCATGCTGGTCAGTACGATTAGTCTCATCAGGCGGTATCCAGCGCCTGGAGCGATTGTGCTGTTTGAACTCATTTCGTCTTTGTCGGGCTAGTACGCGGAATGGATGCGAGCTATCCCACGAATCAGATCGGCACATCGGCCACGGAGAAATAGAAATAGAGAAGTGGAATACAGAAAATGAAGAAGAAATCTTTTGCCTTACAATTGCGATTGAAAGCGGATCAGTTCTTGCCCCAGAACGCAAATACCACCGCCGCCAGCATGCACAGAAACGCAAGCACATAATTCCAGCGCAACGATTCGCCGAGATAGAAGTATGCGAACCCGACAAAGACGCAGAGGGTGATGACTTCCTGGAGGATCTTCAACTGATAGGCCGTGAACTTGCCGTAACCGAAGCGGTTGCCGGGAACCTGCAGGCAATACTCAGGCAGAGCGATCAGCCAACTGATGAGAATGACCCGCCACAAATCGGTGCTGCGGTGTTTCAAGTGTCCGTACCAGGCGATAGTCATGAACAGGTTGGAGCCCAGCAGCAGCAGAATTGTCGGCATTTTTTTAATGTAGCAGCGGCAAAGCGCGGGAGACGACTTCGGCAAGCGGCAGTTTGCGCAGATCGTGCCCGGCGCCCACAACTTGGAGCAACCCGGCCGGCCCGGGAATCGCAGCAATGGCCGCGGTCAGTTCCTCGATCGTGCCGAAGGGGTCCTTCGTTCCATGAACGAACAGCGTAGGGGTACGCAAGTCCGGAAAGTGCGCCGTGCGCTGCTGCAGCGGCTTATCGGGAGGATGCAACGGATAACTCAGCAGCAGCAGTGCTTCCGCCACGGAGGGGTCCTCCGCCAGAAGCATGCTTGCCTGGCGCCCGCCGTAGGAATGGCCGGCGAGAAGGACTCGTGCTGCGCCGAGCCGGCGGACTGCCGTGACGGCGTCGCGCAATCCCTGGCGATCGAGCGCGGCAGTGGAAGGGTGGGGCGGCCCTTTGCGCAAGAGCCGGAAGGGCAAGTGAATGCGCAGGGCGATCAGCCCGGCTTCGCGGAAGGCGGCCGCGGACTGAACAAGCTGCGGGGCATCGGCGTTGGAGCCGGCGCCATGGGCAAGGACGATTGCAGCACCGCCGGCTGCGTCCGGCATGTGCAGGTAGCCGCGAACATTTTCGGCCTCGAATGTTTCGCCACGCGGGATGGGAGCAGGCATGGTGGCTTACCGGAAGGGCCAGACACGTTCGACGGTCTTCGAGAGCATCCAACTCTTGTCTTCCTCGTTGAGGAACTTCATCTCGTCGCGCACCACCGCCAGCGTCTGCTCATAGCGCGCGCGGTGTTCGCTCACCGGCCAGTCTGTGCCCCACATCAGGCGCCTCGGTCCGAACGCGTCGTAGAGGCGGCGGACTTGATCGTGCGTGTCACGCCAGGGAAACTCCTGCTTCGACAACGACCATGTGTGCGAGATCTTCACGAACACCCTGGGGTAGCGTTTCAGTTCGATGAGTTTGTCCAGTTCCCGCGGTTTGCCGATGGGGCTGTCGGCCATGTGATCGATGACGACCGTCAGATCCGGGTGCTTTTCGATCAAGCCGGACACATCGGGGCAACGTGTCACCGGCATGAGCAGCGTCATGGGCGCCTTCAATTCCTGACAACGCTTCCACAGGGGCGGCATCAGCGGCCCCTGAATCCAATCGCCGGCGGCTGTCGCATTCGGACTGAGGCGCACTCCTCGAAACCGCTGTTCCGTGACGAGCTTTGACAAATGATCGGGGGCCGCCGGATCTTCCGGGTTGACTCGGGCGACGCCATGAAACATCTTCGGGTACTGTTTCAGCACGGAAGCGAGATAGGAGTTGTCCCAGCGGTAGTGAATCACCTGGATGATCACCGTACGCTCCACGTGGTGCTGCTTCATCAGTTGGAGCAGCATCTCCGCACTGGCATCCTTCTCCGGCGGAGTCTTCGTTTCCGGCGCCCAGGGAAAACGGGGGTCCTTCTTCCAGACGTGCACGTGGGAATCGACGATACGGTAGTTCGGCGCGGCTGTGGCCGGGATGGCGGAAGCAAGAAGCGATGCGGAGAATTCGCGTCGGTGCATAGGCGGTTTTTATAATACTAGCTTGACCTTCCTCCCGGTAGATTCCCTGCTTCCACAGATTGCCGCCGCGCTGCGCGAGCATAGCTGTCTGGTGTTGGAGGCGCCGCCGGGGGCCGGAAAAACGACGCGCGTGCCTCCGGCGCTGTTGGATGCGGTGAAAGGTGAAGTATGGGTGCTTGAGCCTCGACGGTTGGCCGCGCGGCTGGCGGCACGGCGAGTGGCGGCGGAACGCGGCGAGGAACTGGGGGAGACAGTCGGCTATCAGGTCAGGTTCGAACAAGTGGCCGGGCCGCGCACGCGGCTGCGCTTCCTCACCGAAGGCGTGCTGACGCGGAAGATCGTTTCCAGCCCCTTGCTTCGCGGGGTGGATGCGGTGGTGCTCGATGAGTTCCACGAGCGCCATCTGGATACCGACCTGGCCCTGGCTCTGTTACGCCGTTTGCAATCGGGGCCGCGGCGCGATCTGAAAATCGTGGTCATGTCCGCCACGCTGGATGCCTCTCCCATCGCCATGTTTCTCGGCGGATGCCCGGCGTTACGCAGTGAGGGCCGGCTGTTTGAGATGAGCGTGCAGTACCGGCCGCATTCCTCGGATGCGCTGGAGCAGCAGGTGCAGGGCGCAGTGGAAGGATTGCTGACGAAGAACGTACCGGGCGACGTGCTGGTGTTTCTCCCCGGCGCGGCGGAAATCCAGCGCTCTCTGCGGGCCCTGGAACCGGCGGCCCGGCGTTGGGATCTGTTGCTGGCGCCGTTGCACGGCGACCTCTCGCCGGAAGAACAGGATCGCGCCGTGCAACCGGCAGGGCGGCGCAAGGTGATTCTGTCCACGAACGTAGCCGAGAGTTCCGTAACGATTGAAGGAGTGAGAGCCGTAGTGGACACGGGTCTGGCGCGCGTGGCATCGCATTCGCCTTGGAGCGGATTGCCGCTGCTCAGCGTAAAGAAGATCAGCCAGGCATCGGCGATCCAACGCGCCGGCCGTGCGGCCCGAACAGGCCCTGGAGTGGTGGTGCGGCTCTATCCCGAAGAAGATTTTCTGCGGCGTCACCAGCGGGATGTGCCGGAGATCGCGCGGCTCGATCTGGCGGAGATGGCGTTGTCG
>JAEUQG010000335.1 GCA_016789755.1 Bryobacterales bacterium | reverse complement strand
AACGGCTTTCCAGCGTGAACTGGAGTCGTGGAACGAGACGATCGATCATGTAGCGGACCTCTTCATGAGAGTGCGCACGGATCAAGCGGAGATCGCTGCCTCTGTGTTCTTCATGGCACGAACTCTCGGCCACCTCCAGGTTGCGGCACTCTCGGAAAACGATGTGCTCCAGGCCGTACTCGCCTGGAAGATCAAGCGCCAGCCGCCCCTCGAAGCCGAGGAAGTGGCCCAAACAATCAGAAACCTCAACATCCTCCGTTGGGTGAATCTCAAACCCAGTGACCTGCCGATCCCAGCAGAAGCATGGTGAACCCCTCTCACCGCTCTGAAAGGTCCGCCAGAAACACCCGCCGGTACTCCTTGAACTCCTCCGCCAGCATCGGCCCCAGCGCCACCGCCTGATCCGCCGCCTTGCGCTCCTGCTGGAACGTGAACTCGATCGTCCGGTACGCCATCGCGCACGCCTCCACCACCTCGCTCGAATAGCTGTCCCCGCTGTCCACCAGCCCGTTCGCCTGCTCCAGAATCCGTTGCGCCTGCCTCGCCCGCTCCGCCGCTTCATCGAACAGCGGCTGATGCGTCCCCAATTCCACGTGGCCCGCGAACGCCCGCGTGAAATCCGCCCACCGCTCCAACACAATCATCGCCCCGTAACGGTGCTTGTCCAGTTGCATCTCGAAGGCGAATGCCGATCCCTTCCGCCGGTTCTCCATCCGCCGCAAAAAGGCCAGCGCCGAGTTCAACTCACCCGCAAGCGTATCGGCAAACGCGCTCACGCATCCCAGAAACTGGTTCTCGTTGAGGGAAAGAAATCGTGTGATCTGCAACGGCGGCCCTACGCGGAAAGATGATCGCCCAGCGCTTTGACGAAATCGCCCGTCGTCAGCGCTTCGCCGTTGTTCATGCGCTCCAGCAATACCCCGATTATCTCCTTGGCCTCTTCCTTCCCGAAGTTCTTGATGAACCCATCGAAGAAGTGCTCCCCCGCCATGGCGTGGTTGATTTCGCTTTCCTTGTTGTGGTCCTGCAACTCCGTGAAGTAAACGACACGGAACTTCCCCGTGTACGTGCCGTCACGATACACCTCGAACATAGTCTTGTCGGATTCAAACGCCATAGGTCAATTTCAAAAGGTAACACAGGAGAGGCGGCTACCGTAGGATGCAGATTTCCTCCAACCCCTTCTTCTCAATCGCCGGCACCGTTACTGCCTCCGCCGGGTATCCTACCGGCAGCAGCAAGAACGGCCGCTCGTTCACCGGACGGTCCAACAAACGCGTCAGAAATCCCATTGGATTCGGCGTGTGCACCAGCGTCGCCAGCCCCATCTCGTGCAGCGCCGCAATCAGAAATCCCGTCGCGATCCCCACCGACTCCTGCACATAGTAATGCTTCACCTTCCGCCCTTGGTTCAGCCCGTAGTCGATGCGGAAAATCGCAATCAGCCATGGCGCCATCTCCAGATACTCCTTGTGCCAGTCCGTGCCGAACGGCTCCAGTGCCTCTTTCCACTCCTCCGGAAAACGCCGCTCGTAGTTCTCCCGCTCCTCCGTTTCCGCCGCCTCCCGGATCTGCCGCTTCAACTCCGCATCGCGCACCGCGACAAACCGCCACGGTTGCTGATTGGCCCCGCTCGGTGCGCTCCCCGCCGCCCGTATCGCGCTCTCAATCAATTCCCACGGCACCGGATCGGCGGAAAACGCCCGCACCGACCGCCTCCGCCCGAACCGCTCCACCAGCGCCCGTCCGCGCTCCAGTTGCTCCGCCTCCGCCGGCCGCTCGAAAACCAAGGGGATTCGTTCCACGATTACGAGTATGCCATCCCGGACCGCTGTTACAATCGAACCTTATGGCCAAACGACGTGGTTTTCTTCAAACAATGGCCGCCGTGCCGGCGATGTTCGCCGCTCCCGCTGCCCCCCGCATCCCCAACTTCACGATGCCCGAATCCCAGGCCAAGCTCACCAAAGAGCCCTTCGGCGATCTCCGCATCTATTTCGATGGCGCCACCGATCAGATCCGTTCCATGACCGCCGGCAGTCTCCGCCTCAAGCCCGGCATGACTCCCCACCCGCCCCATCAGCACCCCGAAGAGGAGTTCATGGTCATCACCGAAGGCGCCGGCGAAATCTTCCTCGACGGCAAAACCACCAAGGTCGGCCCCGGCGCCATGATGTACTGCGCCGCCAACAAATCGCACGGCATCGTCAACACCGGCAAAACTCCCCTGCTGTTCTATTTCTACAAGTGGAAGGCTTAAATGCAGAAGCGTAAGTTAGGCAATAGCGACCTCGAAATTACCCCCATCGGCATCGGCGCCTGGGCCATGGGCGGCGCCGGCTGGGCCTTCTCCTGGAGCGCCCAGGAAGACTCCGACTCCATTGCCGCCATCCACAAAGCCCTCGATTACGGCGTCAATTGGATCGACACCGCCGCCGTCTACGGACTCGGCCATTCCGAAGAAGTGGTGGGCAAGGCCATCGCCGGCCGCGCCAACAAGCCCTACGTCTTCACCAAGTGCGCCCGCATCTGGGATGACTCCACCCGCCAGATCGCCAAGTCCCTCAAAGCCGATTCTGTCCGCCGCGAATGCGAGGCCAGCCTCCGCCGCCTCAACGTCGATGTCATCGACCTCTATCAGATCCACTGGCCCGAGCCCGACGAAGACGTCGAGGAGGGTTGGTCCACCTTGCTCCAACTGCAAGCCGAAGGCAAGGTGCGCTGGATCGGCGTCTCCAACTTCAGCGCCGCCCAGATGAAGCGCGCCCAGGCCCTCGGCCCCGTCACTTCCCTCCAACCTCCCTATTCCCTCGTCAGCCGCGAGGTCGAAACCGAGATCCTGCCTCACGCTCTCGCCACCGGCATCGGAACCATCGTCTATTCCCCCATGAAAGCCGGCTTGCTCAGCGGCGCCATGACCCGCGAGCGCGCCCTCTCGCTCCCCGAAGACGATTGGCGCCGCCGCAATCCCGCCTTCCAGGAACCGCAATTGACCCGCAACCTGAAGCTCGCCGGAGTCCTCGGCGCCATCGCCGCCCGCCACGGCCGCACTACCGGCCAGGCCGCCATCGCCTGGGTCCTCCGCCATCCCGCCGTCACCGCCGCCATCGTCGGCATGCGCAACGCCGCTCAGGTCGATGGCGTCATCGGCGCCGCCGGCTTCCGCCTCTCGCCCGAAGAGATCGCCGAGGTCGAGGCCGTCTACACTACTTCTTCTTAAGCAACGACGGCGCCTGCCTCCCCGTCAGCGACCGGCTCCGCTGCGCCCGCTGCCGCACCTGCCCGCTATCGGAAAAATTCGGAGCCAGCAGCAAATACGCATCGAAGGCCTGCGCCGCCCGCGCGAAATCCTTCCTCGCCTCGAAATACTCCCCCAACTCCAGATACACCGGAGCATAATTCGCGTCCGCCGCCATCATCTCCTGCGCCGTGCGCTCAAACTCCCCCGCCTGACCCGCCAGACGATACGCCCGCAGCAGCGTCCACCGCGCCAGATTCGATCTCGGATACAGCTTCACCGCCTTCTCCAGATACGCCAGCGCCGGACCCGCCTGCCCCGCGTTCAGCAGCGTCTGCCCGATCTGAAAAAACGGCAATCCCCACTGCGGTGTCAACTCGCCGGCTTTATCGAATGCCGCCCGCGCCTCCGCCGAGCGTCCCATCCGCCCCAGCGCCACCCCCAGTGCATTGTACGAACACGCAAAATTGTTCTCGATGGCAATCGAAGCTCGCAGATTCTTCTCCGCCGCCTCGAACTCCCCCGCCGCAATCTGCCCCCGCGCCTCGCAAAAATGAATCTTCGCCTGCAAAGACCGGTCCCCCGGACGAATCTTCTGCAACATCCGGTACGCCCCCACCGCCCGCGCCAGCATCGGACGTTTCAGCGCAATGCTGTCCGACTGCACATAATCGTTGACGCATGCCTGCCCCTGGTCCTCCAACGCCGTTGCCACCGCCGCTGTCGCCGCCGCCTTGTACTGCCCGTCCCAACTCTCCCCTCGAAACAACTCCAGTCCCTCCTCCATCCGCCCGCCCGCCAAATGGTCCAGCAGTCGCGCATACGCAACTCCAGGCAGCCTTCCGATATCGATGGTCGTGTTCGCCCCAATCGCCAGCGGCTGCTCCACCGTGTACCCAATCGCAAGATCGGCCGCCAGTTTGTGCGCCCCCACCGTCAGCGTATCCACCGTCAGCCGCCCCGCCGGACGAATCACCCCGCGAAACACATCGTCCACATAAATGGGAGTCCCCGCCGGCCCCACCACTTCCAATGTCGCCGCATCGCGCGCCACCGCCGTCCCCCGCCCAACCGCCGCCAGCGCCATCCGGGGCTCGAAATTCCCCGCCACCCGCGGATTCTGCCGCCCACCCGTTTGCTCGTTCACCTCTTTCCCCACAAACTCCGCCAGCTCCGACACGCGCACAAAGCCATCCCGCTCGCGATCCGCTTCCCCCTGCAGCCCGCGCAACAAGGAATAAGTGAACACGCCGTGGCCCCCGCCCCAGCGCGCGTCCTCATAGCTCCGCTCCGTGCTCCGCGACGCCAGCAGCTTGAAAAACATCCGGTCCGGGACCGCCAGCGATTCCAACGCCGCACCCGCCAGCGGCGCGCTGTTCGATGCCGCCCAACCCACTTCGCCCGCATGACAGGCATCGGCAATCAGAATCACCGCCTGCGCCCGAATCCGCGTCGCAATCGCCTCGTTCAACTCGCGAAACGAAAGCGCCGTCGCGTGCAGATTCTGAGGATCGGAATCGTGCCCGAGGAAATACGGCTCGTTGCGCTCCCCTATCACTCCATGTCCGGCAAAGTAGATGTACACCACATCGCGCGGCCCCGCCGCCATCGGCAGCCATTCCTGCAGCGCGCTGCGCAGCGCCCCGATCGTCGCCCGCTGTTCCGTCAACAACCGTACCTGTGCCGCCCCCAGCGCCCCCGCTTGCGGCGATCGCAGGAACCGCGCAAACTCCTCGGCGTCCTTGTGCGCATAGCGCAACTGCGCTGGACCCGGCAGATTCTTGTAGCCGGAAATGCCTGCCACCAGCGCCCACCGCTTCGACCCCGCCGCCGTTTGCGGCTCAATCCGCTCCCATTCGAGTTGCAGATCCCGAGGCGTCTGCATCGCCGCCAGCACAACCGGCGCCAGCAACAGCCCGAACGCGTTCCCCCTCACTTCGTTTCCTTGAGCGATGGGTACGGCGTGTCGAAGCCCTTCGCATCCCACCACAGTATCCGGTTCAATACCTCCGATGGCACATCGTCCACATCGTCCCAATTCATCTTCGCGCTCTCCGCCGCCGCCCACTTCTCCTTGCCCTTCACCGCCGTCAGCGGCGGGTTCATGTCATCCAGCGCCACCGCCGGCTCCAGCGCCTTGTAAGCACTCAAATCCGCCTCCGCCGTGAACACGCTGTTCATCGCCCGCGCGTTCTTCAAGAACCGCGTCCGCGGCTCCAGCCCGAAAACATCCTGAATCGTCCGCACCATGTTGATGTGCGTGTAGTAATTCGAATCGAGCGCCTTCCGCCGCACATGCGGCCCGATCGCCAGCGCTACCGTCCGCCGCCCCGATACGTGATCCACTCCGTTCTGCGCATCGTCCTCCACCACCAGAATCAGGCTGTTCGCCCAAAACCGCGACCGGCTGATCCGCTCCACCATCTTCCCTAACGCCCAATCGTTGTCCGCCACCATCGACCGCGGCCGCGGCGCCGCCGGGTTCCTCCCCTCCGTGTGATCGCTCGTCATCGTCACAATCGTCAAATCCGGAGCCGTCGTCTTCTCCCACCCATCCATCCGCTCCGCAAACGCCGCCGCCCGGATCTGATCCGGCACCTTCATGCTCGACGGCGGAAATTTCTCATCGAAAACCGGCCGCAGCGAAGGAACTACCACCCGCGATCCGATCACCTGCGTCCACGTCCCGTTCTTGTAGTGCTCCCAGTATTCCCGCCACTTCAGCATTTGCGTTTCGTTGATGTCCCGCATCAGCCCGTCCGGACCCGGCGTCGCCGGTTCCGACAACGGACCGAGCAGCCGCACGCTCAGCGGCTTGCGCTTGTCCTGCCAGAAAAACCCCGCCGGCGACACCGTCAGCGAATCCCCCATATTCCACGCATACCCCCGCGGAGCCGCTTGCAAGGCCCGCTCCACGTGATCGCTCACAAAGCCCATCATCAGCCACTGATGCCCTTCAAAACTGATCGCCCCGCTCGAATAGTAGTTGTCCAGCAACACGTATTTCTCCGCCAGCGCGTGATGATTCGGCGTCACCTCCCGCCCGTACATCAGCAGCGACGCATCGCGATTCCCCTTCTCGATATCCGAAAATACCTGATCGTACGTCCGGTTTTCCTTGATCAGAAAAAACACGTGCCGGATCCCCAGCTTCGTCAAATCGGCTACGCCCCCGTGCGGAGCAAATCGCGGATTCGCCGTGTACTGCACCTCCCGCGTCCCCGCCTTCAGTTGCGACGCCGCCGGCGCGCTCACCGACGACAGAGACCCCTCATATGCCAGGCTGCTGTGCCTGCCCGGCGATTGCTCGTCGTTGCCCGTCCCCTTCACGCTCGCCACGTGCACCCGGTTCCCCGCATCCACCTTGACCGCAGTCGGAAACCACCCCGTCGGGAATTTCCCTTCCAGCTTCCATCCCGATTTGCTCCGCGCCAGCACCGCCACCGCGTTCTCTCCTCCGCACGCCACATACAGCCGCTTGCCGTCAGGCGAAAAATCGAGCGAGTTCGGCAGTATCCCCGGCAGCTTCGACGATGCATCGATCGCCACCTGCGCCATCGACTTCGTCTTCGTATCGAATACCGACACCGTGTCCGAATGCGCATTCGCCACCGCCACCGTGCTCCCATCCGCGCTCAGCGCAACGCCCGCCGGAGCCAGCCCCGCGCCCACCGATTGCCCCTTCCCCGTCGCCGTGTCGAAAATCTGCAGCGTGCCCGGTAACACCGACCCCGCTTCATCCGTCGGCAATGACACCGCTCCGCTCGGCGCTTGCTTCGCCGCCGCGTTCGGCGCCCCGCCCCGGCTCGAAACATACAGCGTCGTCCCCGCCGTGTTCAGCGCCAGCGCAAACGGCGCCAGATCCGAACTCCATCGCGCCGTGATCTGCTTCGTCCCCGGATCCACCGTGACAATTTCGTTCGTGTGATGCAGCGCCGCGTAGAGCTTGCTGCCGTCTCGGCTGAATACCAGCCCCGCCGGAATCGGATGCCCCTGCAACTCCATGCGCTCCACCGCCCCCAGTTTCCCCTCCGCCGAGTGCGGAATGCGCAGCAGCGCATCGGGCCCGTTTCTAGTCGCTTCGCTCGCCCACAGTTCATTCGCGTTCGGCCGGAACGCAATCCCCACATACGATGTCGTCTTCGTGCTCACCCGGCTGATCTCCCGCCCGCTCGCCAGATCCACCGTCACCACGCTTGTCCCGTTCAGCACCGCCGCGAACGCCCCGCTCCCATGCACCGCCAGATCCGCCGGACGCCCCGCAATGCGCGACTTCAACAACCACGGCCGCACCAGTTGCGCCGACGCCACCAGGTAGGCTTCGTTCGCTTGCTTGCCCGCCGTCGCCGTCGAAGACAGCAGCGCCGTCAGATCCGATTTCACCGCCGCCCCCACAGCCGTGGCGGCCAAAACAAAAAGTGCGATTCGTGTACGCGTCATCAAGGGCAGTATAGCCCTTACGCTTACGCCGCAGGTTTCGGATGAATGACCGCCCCGAACCGCCGCACCCGGTTCTGAAAATCCCCGATCGCCGCCTCCAGCGACGCCTGGTTGAAATCCGGCCACAACTGCCCCGTGAAATGAAACTCCGCATACGCGCACTCCCACAGCAGGTAGTCGCTCAGCCGCTGCTCCCCCGCCGTCCGGATCAGCAAATCCACATCCGGACCCAGCAGCGCCCCCATCTCCTCGCGCGTGCGCGCCTTCTCCGCCGCCGCCAGTATCGCATCGCGCGAGGAATAGTCCACGGCCAGCCGCAGATGAAGCCGGTTGCCGGCCGACGTGGATTGCTCGGCGGATTCGATCAATGGGATCAGATCGGCCGGCAACCGGTCTCTTCTGCCGATCACGCTCAGGCGGATGCCCTCGCGCCGGCATTGCTCGATTTCCTGCACCAGATAGCGCCGGAACAACATCATCAGCGCAGACACCTCCGCCCCCGGACGCTTCCAGTTGTCCGAGGAAAATGCGTACAGCGTCAACGTCGATACGCCCAGCCGGCACGCCGCCGTCACCGTCCGCCGCACCGCCTGCGCCCCCTGCCGGTGCCCCGCCGCCCGCGGCAGCGACCGCGCCGTCGCCCACCGCCCGTTGCCGTCCATGATAATGGCGACATGCGCCGGTATCGCTATCTGATTGGAAGTTCTTTGTGACATAAAGTGTCGGGTCAAAAAAAGAGACGATCCACCCTAGAGGTGCGGATCGCGCATCGCTTTGATCAGCGCCTCCATGTGGTCCAGATATTGATGCAGTGCTTTCCGCCCCGCCGGCGTCAGACGAAACTCCGTCTTCGGCACCCGCCCCTCGAAATATTTCTCGCAGGCAATGTAGCCGGCGTCCTCCAGCTTCCGCGAATGGATGCTCAGATTCCCGTCCGTCGTGTCCAGCAGCTTCTTCAGCTCCGTGAACGTCAGCGAATCGTTCGCCGCCAGCGCGCTCACAATCGCCAGCCGGATCCGCTCATGAATCAGCCGGTCCAACTCCGGCACATGCGGCGCCGGAGCCGCCATCCGCCGCCCCGCGCCGGCATCGGGTTTGCGGGCAAGGTTTTGTTTAGCCACCGTACCTCCTGGCAATGACAATTCCATAGACGACGTGCAACACGCCGAAGCCTGCAAGCAGAAAAAAATCGTTCCAACCCGGAGGCGCAAACAGGCATGCCGCCCCCAACCCCGCGAAACTCGCGCCCATCGCCGGCACCACCGGTATGCTGAACGCCCCCGCCGTCATCACCCCCGTCCCGTACAGCAACAGCCACAGCCCCGGAAGCAGCGCCGCGTGTCCCGCCGGAAACAACGTCGCCGTCAGCACGGCGCCCGCAAACAACGGCGGCACAAAACTCAGCACAAACTTCCGCGCCGGCGCCGACGTCACGCTATGGCCTCCCGCCGCCGCCTTCCGCCGCATGCTCACCGCCCCGATCGCGATCGCCAGAATCGCTTCCGCAATCCACACCGCCAGCCACCGCGCCGCGTCCGGTTGCATGTGCGCAATCAATCCCGCCCCCAGCGCCGTCACCCCCACCGCAATGCCCCCGTATCCCGGCACCGCCGTGAAACTCGAAGCCCGCTCCATCGTCTCCCGGATGTATCGCAGGTTGTCGATGGCGTGCTGCTGGATGGGAACTGGCTTGGCGGGCCGTGCCGGAAGCATGCTCGTATCATACGGCCCTGATTTATTCTTGTCAAGTACTTTGCGATATAAATTAGTCCCGCTTCCCGCCACCGTTGCTTAGAATTGATAGAACCATGTCCGGCCCCATCCAACTGCCTCCCGGCCTCCCCGCCCAAACCGAGAACATTTTGCGCGATTTTGTCGCCTCAGCCCGCCACGCCCTCGGCGATAACCTCCGCTCCGCCGTCCTCTTCGGCAGCGCCGCCGAAGGCCGCCTCCGCCGCGATTCCGACATCAACCTCATCCTCGTGCTGCGCGACTTCTCCCCCTCACAAGCCGCCCAACTCAACCCCGCTCTCTCCCTCGCCCGAGCCGCCGCCGCCCTCCAGACCATGTTTCTCGTCGAAGCCGAAATCCCCGCCGCCTTCCAGTGCTTCGCCCAGAAATTCGCCGACATCCAACGCCGCCACTTCACTCTCTGCGGCCCCGACCCGTTCGCCGAATGCCGCGTCCGCCGCGAAGATGAGATCCTCCGCACCCGCCAGGTGCTGCTCAACCTCGCCATGCGCCTGCGCGAACGCTACACCCTCCTCGCCTCCCACCCCGACCAATTGGCCTCCGCCATCGCCGACACCGTCGGCCCCCTCCGCACCTGCGCCGCCGCCATCTCCGAAATCGAAAACACCCCCGCCGCTTCCCCCAAACACGCCTTCGCCGCCATCGTCGCCGCCCTCGGCGTTCCCGAATGGCACTACCTCCCCGATTACTTCTCCGCCTTGCGCGAGCAAGGCCTTCCCCCATCCCCCGCCCCCGCCGGTGTCGTCGCCCATCTCCTGGCTCTCGCCACCGCCTTGCGCCGCCGCCTGGAGTCGCTTCAATGAACCCCTTCGATCTGCGAGGCCCGGAGTTCCTCGTCCTTTACATCGCCGTCTCTGTCACTGCCATCCTCGCCGCCTACCTCAATCGCCGCCGGCGCGAAGGCGCCGATACCCGTCCCCTGCCGAAGCTCGAGGACCCCTACCTCATCGCCTACCTCCGCGGCGGGCGCGAAGGCGCCGTCGAAACCGCGATGATCTCCCTCATCGACCGTCAGCGCATCGTCGTCGAGAACGGCCAGATGTTGAAACGCACCGATGCCGGCGTCCATCATCCGCTCGAAAAAGCCTTGCTCCAGGAAGTCGCCTCTCCGCGCCAGGCTCAGGACGCACGCAAGCTGCGCTCTACAGACGCCTCTCTCGATGGCTACGAAACCCACCTCGTAAAACAAGGTTTGCTCCCCGATGCAACGCAAAAAGCCGCCCGGCTCCGGGACGCCGCCTTCGTCTGCATCGCCCTCTCCCTGTTTGCCCTCGCCAAGATCGCCATCGCCCTGGCCCGCGGACGCACCAACATCATCCTCCTCATCGTCTTCATGGTCGTCAGCCTCATCGTTGCCTTCGCCGTCTGCAACCCGCGACTCACCGCGCGCGGCAAACGCACGCTCGAACACCTCCGCACCCTCCTCGACCGCCTCAAAGACCGCGCCGAAACCCTCCGCCCCAATCAGCACACACAGGAACTCATGCTCCTCGCCGCCGCCTTCGGAGTCATGGCCATCCCCGCCGCGGCCATGCCCCAACGCCCTCTGCTCTATCCCGCCAATACCTCCTCCGCCGACGGCGGCAGCGACAGCGGATCGTCTTGCGGTTCTTCTTGTGGCGGCGGCTGCGGCGGCGGCTGCGGCGGCTGTGGGAGCTAGACGCATGGCCGACCGTTTCGGGCTCGGCTGGCGCGACGACCTCGCCGCCGGCATCCTCTCCAACCTCCATCGCATCGATGTCCTCGAGGTCATCGCCGACGACTATTTCCACGCCTCCGCGAAGAAACTCCGCGCCCTCCGCGACCTCGCCGCGCAACATCCCGTCCTGCTTCATGCCGTCAGCCTGGGGATGGCCAGCACCATCGCCGTCGACGAAAAGCGCCTCGCCGTCATGGCCCGCCTCTGCGACGCCGTGCGCCCCCAAGCCTGGTCGGAGCATCTCGCCTTCGTCCGCGCCGGCGGCATCGAAATCGGACACATGGCCTCCCCTCCGCGCAACGCCGCCTCCATCGATGCCACTCTCGCCAACATCCACCGCGCCGCGCACGCCGTCGGCGCCGCCCCCGCCATGGAGAACGTCGCCTCCCTCATCGATCCGCCCGGCAGCACCATCGCCGAAGCCGCGTGGCTCGCCTCCATCGCTTCGCATTCCCCCGGCGGCTTGCTCCTCGATCTCCACAACGTCTACTCGAACGCCGTCAACTTCGGCTACGACGCCCGCTCACTCCTCGAAACAATTCCCCTCCAGCATGTTCGCTTCATCCACCTCGCCGGAGGCAAGTGGATCGGCAATCGCATCCTCGACGATCATCTTCACGACGTCCCCGGCCCCGTCTACGAACTCCTCCGCTTCGTCGCCGAACACGCCCCCCAACCCTTGACCGTTATCCTCGAGCGTGACGGCGCCTACCCCCCCATCGGCGCTCTGCTCGCCCAACTTGATCGCGCCCGCCTCGCCGTCGCCGAAGGAAGAAAGGCCGCCTATGAGCACGCCCGAGTTTGAAGCCTTCCTCGCCCGCCTCTACACCGACGAAGCCGCTCGCGCCCGCTTCCTCCGCGACCGCCTCGGCGAAGCCCGCGCCGCCGGCCTCACCGAAGAACAAGCAGCCTCCCTCGCCGCCCTCGACGCCGGCGCCCTCCAAGCCGCCGCACTCAGCTTCGCCCGCAAGCGCAGCCACAAGCAGCACCACGCCAAACGGCGCTGGTTCGGCTTCCGGTTACACTAGAGAAGAGCACACCCATGCGGTTCCTACCCTTCGCACTCTGCGGGATTTCTATGCTTCTCACCGCCGCCGAACCTCAGCCCAAAGCCTTTCCCTACGCCTATCGCCAGCACGACTTTTCCAACGGCCTCCGGCTCATCACCGTCCCCACCGACTACCCCAATGTCGTCGCCTTGTACATCGTCGTGCAGACCGGTTCGCGCAACGAAATCGAGCCCGGCAAATCCGGCTTCGCCCACTTCTTCGAACACGTCATGTTCCGCGGTACGAAGAACACTCCCCCCGATGTCTACGAAAAGCACTTGAAGCAGATGGGCGCCTCCTCCAACGCCTCCACCTGGGACGACCGCACCATCTACCACACCACCTTCTCCAAAGAAGACCTCGACCTTATGCTCCGCCTCGAAGCCGACCGCTTCCGGAACCTCTCCTACCCCGAAGATGTCTTCCGCACCGAAGCCCTCGCCGTGCTCGGCGAATACAACAAGTCCAGCGCCGACCCCTCCGAGAAGATGAACGAGGTCCTCTACAACACCGCCTTCGACCGCCACACCTACAAGCACACCACCATCGGCTTCCTCAAAGACATCGAAGACATGCCCAACCAGTACGCCTACAGCAAGGTGTTCTTTGACCGCTGGTATCGCCCCGAATACACCACCGTCATCGTCGCCGGCGATGTGGACGACGCCGCTGTCAAGCCCGCCGTCGAAAAGTACTGGGGCCAGTGGCCACGCGGCGCCTACAAGGCCGAAATCCCCGCCGAACCGGCCCACGGCAAGCCGCGCCGCGCCCATGTCGATTGGCCCACCGAAACGCTCCCCATGATCGTCGTCGCCCACCGCAACTCCGGCTACATGGATGACGCCACCGACCACGCCGCCCTCGACCTCATCGCCCAACTCGGCTTCTCTCAAAACTCCGAACTCTACCGCAAACTCGTCATCGAAGAGCAAATCGCCGACATGCTCGGCGCCGGCAACTTCGACAACATGGATCCCAACCTCTTTCAAGTCACCGCTCGCGTGAAGAAAGTCGAGGATGTCCCCCGCGTCGAAAAGGAACTGCTCGCCGCGCTCGATCGCTTCCGCACCACCGCCGTGCCGCCTGCCAAGCTCGAATCCGTGAAGCAGAACCTCCGTTACTCCTTCGCCCTCAAACTCAACAACAGCGAAGCCATCGCCGACACCCTCGCCCACTACATCTCGTTGCGCCGCACGCCGGAAACCATCAACCGCATCTTCGCCCGCTATGCCGAGGTCACGCCCGCCGAAATCCAACGCGTCGCCCGCAAATACTTCATCGAAAACGAACGCACCACCGTGACTTTGGCAACCAAGAAATAGGCATGCGCAAGTTCCTCGTTCATAACTTCGGTTGCCGCGCCACGCAGGCCGATGGCGCCGCGCTCGAAGGCATGCTCCGCAAGCAGGGCCTCGAACCCGTTGCCGCCAACGCCGATGCCGACCTCGTCATTCTCAACACTTGCACCGTCACCGCCACCGCCGACGATGAAGTCCGCCAGGTCACGCGCCGCGTCCATCGCGAAAACCCCGAGGCGCGCATCCTCGTCACCGGCTGCTACGCCCAGCGCGCTCCCGAACAACTCGCCGCCCTCCCCGGCGTCCATTGGGTGGTCGGCAATTCGCACAAGATCCGCATCCCCGATCTCGTCGCCGCCAACGCTCCTTATCACGGCCAGATCCATGTCGGCGACATCTTCGCCCAACAGGAACTGCTCACCGCCCCGGTGGAAGATGCCGCCGGCGACCGCTCCCGTCCCAATCTCAAGATTCAAGATGGCTGCAACAATCGCTGCTCGTTTTGTATTATTCCCTCCGTGCGCGGACGCAGCCGCAGCGCTTCCATCGAAAGCGCCGTCTCCCAAGTCCGCCAGCTCGCCGTCCGCTACAAAGAGATCGTCCTCAGCGGCATCAATCTCGGCCGCTGGGGCCGCGATCTCGAGGGCCGCATGCGCCTCGCCGATCTCGTCCGCCTGCTGCTCAGCGAAACGGACGTCGCCCGCCTCCGCTTGTCCTCCGTGGAACCGATGGACTTCTCCGACGACCTGCTCCGCCTCATGGCCGATTCCCCCCGCATCGCCCGCCACGTCCACGCGCCGCTCCAATCGGGCTCCGACACCGTCCTCCGCCGCATGCGCCGCAAATACCGCCCACGCCACTACGAAGACCGCATCCGCAAGGCCCGCGAATGGATGCCCGACGCCGCCATCGGCGCCGACGTCATGGTCGGCTTCACCGGTGAAACCGCCGCGGAATTCGAGGAAAGCCGCCGCTTCATCGAAAGCCTGCCCTTCACCTACCTCCACGTCTTCACTTATTCCGAACGCCCCGGCACCGAAGCTGCCGCCATGGAGGGACAAGTTCCCATGCCCGTCCGCAAGCAGCGCAACAAGGTGCTGCGCGATCTTGCCGCCGCCAAGAACGCCGCCTTCCGCCGCACCTTCCTCGGCAAGTCCCTCAGCGCCGTCACCATGGATGGCGGACGCACAGCGCTCACCCACAACTACCTTCGCATCGAACTCGAACAGCCACGCCAGGAAAACCAGATCCTCGACATCCCAATCGGAGTCCTCACTCCCAACGGCCTGCGCGAAGCTTCGCTGTTCCCCGTCCTCGATACCAACAGGATCCTCGCATGACTCTACGGACCACACTCATGGCTCTGGTTACCGCCGCTTCCTTGATTGCCGGAAAGACCGTCGCCCAGCCCGGCAAGTCCCCTTTGATTACCTTCCGCATCGTGTTTCAAACCGGCGCGGCCTCCGACCCAAAGGGCAAAGAGGGCATTGCCTCCTTGACCGCCGCCATGCTCGCCGACGGCGGATCGAAGCGCATGACCTACCAGCAGCGCATCGATGCTCTCTTCCCCATGGCCGCCTCCATCGGCTGGTATGTGGACAAAGAGATGACCACCTTCTCCGCCGAAACGCACGTCGACAATCTCGACAAGTTCTACGCCATCCTGCGCGAGGCCCTGCTCGAACCCGGCTGGCGCGAAGACGACCTGCGCCGCTTGAAAGACGACATGACCAACGCCCTCCGCATCGGCCTCCGCGGCAACAACGATGAAGAACTGGGCAAAGAGGTGCTCTACGCCACCCTCTACAAAGGCCACCCCTACCAGCACCACAACCTCGGCCGCGCCGCCGCCATTCAATCCATCACGCTCGCCGATCTTCAGGCCTTCTATCGCGCCCGCTACACCGCCGCCAATCTCACCATCGCCGTCGCCGGCGGCTACCCTTCGGACTTCGTCGCCCGCATGGAAAAGGACTTCGCCGCTCTGCCGAAAGGCACGCCGGCCGCGCCGAAACTTCCCCCGCCCGCCCCACTCAAGGGACGCCATCTCGTGATGGTGGAAAAGCAGACGCGCTCGGTGGCCGTCAGTCTCGGCTTCCCCATGACCGTCAAACGCGGCGACCCGGACTTTGTTCCCCTCCTCGTCGCCCAGAGCTGGCTCGGACAGCACCGCAACTCCGGTGTGCGCCTCTTTGACCGCATGCGCGAACAGCGCGGCCTCAACTACGGCGACTACGCCTACATCGAATACTTCCCCGAAGGCATGTACCGCTTTGAGCCCGAACCCAATCTCGCTCGCCGCCAGCAGATCTTCCAGATCTGGATCCGTCCCGTCCAGCCCGAAACCGCCCACTTCGCCTTGCGCCTCGGCATCTTCGAGTTCGAACGCATCGTCCGCGAAGGCATGAGCGAAGACGAGGTCGCCCAGACCCGCAACTTCCTCTCCAAGTACGTCAACCTGCTCACCAAGACCAAGCGCGCCGAGTTGGGCTACGCCATCGACAGCCAGTTCTACGGCATCCCCGATTACAACGCCTACCTCAAAGCGGCCCTCGCCAAACTCACCCGCGACGACGTCAACCGCGCCATCCGCAAACACTGGACGCCGCGGAACATGGTCATCGTCATGGTCGGCCGGAACACCGCCCAACTGCGCGATGCCATCGTCTCCGACGCCCTCTCCCCCATGAAGTACAACTCCCCCAAACCCGAGGAGATCCTTCAGGAAGACAAAGTCGTGGAGCGGCTCAAGCTCGGCATCCCCGCCGCCAACACCAGCATCGTCAAGGCCGAAACGCTATTCGAATAGCTCCGCCACGTACACCTGCGGATGCCCGCTCCGGTCGCTGGCAAACACCACCATCCGCTCGCTCGAAGAGAACGACGGGTGCGGGTGCGTCCACTGCGGTCCGTAGACCGTGTCGGTAGCCACCTCCATCCAACTCAGCGCACCTTGCTGCGTGGCGCTGCGGGCGCGGTCGAAATCTTCCTTCAGCGCATAGCGCGAGGTCTTCCATTGCGAGCCGCCGTTGCTCGATTCCGACAGGCACACAGGCTTCGCCGCTCCCGTCGCCACATCGATCAGGAACAGCCCGTTGTCCGGATGATTCGTATCGCACAGCACCAGCGTGCCCGCCCGGTTCGGCGTGATGTGCCATGCGTTCATCCCGGCGATCGTCGTGATCTCCCGCGTATCCCATCGCATCCGGCACAGCGCCCGCGGCCAGACGGTGAACACCAGATCGCCCGTGTCCCCCAGAAACGTCTCATGCACCACGAACTCGTCGTTGCCGTGCCGATGCAGGCATTCGAGGCCCGTGCCGTCGCGCCGCACCCGGTGCATGCGCGGCGCCGGATCGCCCGCGAACTCGATCCATTCCGGGTCCAGCGGATGCATCTGCGGATGGATCACCGTGCGCGGGAAGGGAATGAACGTCCACCCTTCGCCGCTCGCATGGCCGCACACCAGCCCGCTCTGCGCCCCCTGCTTGCACGCCGCCGTGATCCACTCGCCCTTCCGGTCCGGCGAGACTTCGCCCAGTTGCGCCCCCGCGAACTCCACAATCGCCCGCTCCCGCAAACTGCGCCGGTCGAGCTCGCAAATCGCCCCGCCGCGCACGAAATAGATGCTCTCCCCCGATGGATGAAACGCCGCCGAGAAGGGATGGATCGCCCCCCCGTCCGTCAACTGCCGGATCTCGCCGTCCGGGAATCCCGCCTCGAACAATTGCGCCGAACCCGTGCGGTACGACGTGAACAGCAGCGTCCGGTCATCCGGCGTGAACGAGCTTTGCAGAAAGTACGTGGCGTGATTGATGCAAGCCTGCGCCGTCATCCGATGAATCAGCGCCCCGGTCTTCGCATCCCGATACGTGGAATGCTCGGATGGCGACACCGCTCCCCGCGCGCTCATTGCAGCCTCCGCTTGGCCGGCGTGAACACCAGAATGTGCTGCCGCGGCAGCGTCGAGATCACCTTCTCCAGCCGGAAGCCTTCCGCTTCAATCTCGGCCTTCGCCTCTTCCACCGTCATCTTGTGCTCGAATCGAATGGGCACGTTCGGATCCTCCTTGCGGTACTCGAGCAGCACCATCCGCCCCGTCGGCTTCAGCGCCTCCCGCATCTTCGCCAGCATCGCCTGCGGCGTGGCGAACTCGTGATACACATCCACCATCAGGATCAGGTCGATCGCCCCTCGCGGCAGCATCGGATCGCCGGCCTTGCTCAGCACGGCCTCGACGTTGCCGATCCCTTCCTGCTGCATGTTGCGCCGCAGCGATTCGATCATCCGCGGCTGAATGTCCACGCCGTACACTTTCCCCCCAGGGCCGGTGCGCTTCGCCATTCGCCGCGTGAAGTATCCCGTGCCGCAGCCCACGTCGGCGATCGTCATCCCTGGCTCGATGCCGATCGCGTCCAGCGCCTTCTCCGGCGCTTCTTCGGCCTCGCGTTCGGCCCGCTCCAGCCAGGGCGCTCCGCCGAAGCCCATCACATCGGCAATGTTGCGGTTCGTGATGGGATGCTTCTGTTGCGCGCACAAAAGCCCCGCCGCAATAAAAGCGGCTGCCATCCGAAACGGCCGGCATCCTTGCAATCGATACTGAAAAAGCTTCATAATCACGGGTGAATTATCAGCATGAAACAGAAGTCTACGGTGATTCAACCGCGCCGCCAGTTCCTTGCCCTCGCCGGCGCCACGTTGTTGGGCATGTCTTGCAAAGGCCGTAAGGGAGGCCTCGGTGGCATGACCTTCCGCATGGGCGAACGAGCCACCGTCGGCAAGCTCATCTACAACGTCACCGAAGCGCAATGGAAAACCAACCTCGGCGACGGCCCCTCCGCACGCGTCCCGGAGCACCGCTTCCTCGTCGTCCGCGTCACCATCACCAATAGCAGCACGGAGCAGGCCGGTGTGCCTCTGTTGACCGTCTTCGACGGCACCGGCAAGGAACACCGCGAACTCGACAACGGCGAGGGCGTGGAAGGCTGGATGGGCTTTCTCCGTCTCTTGAATGGCGTCGAGACCCGCGAGGGCGCTCTGCTCTTCGACGTCCCGCCCGCCAGCTACAAGCTCCAGATCACCGACGGCGGCGACGCCGAGAACGAACAGGTCGCCTACATCGATATCCCGCTCCAACTGGAGTCCGACCCCGTGTTGTCCGAACCTCCGGCGCTCCCCACCGCGCCCGGCGCCAAGCAGTGAAGGCCGCCGTATTCCTTGCCGCTCTCTTTCTGACGCCCCGCGCCGGCGCCCAAAAGCTCGATGTCGTTTCCCTGGTCCTGTCTCAGTTTGAAGACGGGCCCGCAATGCCCGGCAAGCCTGCCTACGTCGCCGGCGAGACCCTCTTCTTCAGTTGCCAGTTCAGCGGTTACACCAAGACCGAGAAAGAGACCATCTCCCTGTCCTACGAGATGGAAGCCCTCGATGAGAACGGCGTCGCGTTGGTGAAGAAGGAATCGAAGCCGCTCGAAACCGAACTCGCCCCGGAAGACAAGGATTGGAAGCCCAAGGTCCGCCTGCAATTCGTCACCCCCGACACTGCCCTCTGTGAGAACTGCCTGCTTCGCGTCAAGCTGCAGGACAAGCTCGCCGGCGCCGAGACCTCCAAGGAACTGCGCTTCTCCATTCGCGGCAAAGCCGTCGAGCCCAGCAAGACACTCGTGGTCCGCAACTTCCGTTACCTGCGCTCGGAAGAAGACGGACCCGCCCTGGCTGTCCCCGCCTATCGCCCCGGCGATGAGCTGTGGGCCCGCTTCGAGATCACCGGCTTTCAACTCGCCGCCGGCAACCGCATCCAGGTCGAATACGGATTGAAGGTCTTCCGCCCTTCCGGAAAGCTGCTCTATGAGGAACCGAAAGCCGCCGTCTTCGATGAGTCGTCCTTCTATCCCAAACGCTTCGTCAACGGCATCCTCAACCTCCGCCTGCAAGGACTCAGCGCCGGCGAATACCCCGTCGTTCTTCAAGTCCGCGACCTCGCCGGCGGGCGGACCTTCGAGGAGAAGTTCCCCTTCAAGGTTGAATGAGGAACTCGCGCACGCGCGCCCACATCGGTTCCAGGATGTTCAGCAACTCGTGGTCGGAGTCCTCCACATGCAGTTCCACATTGGGCTTGCCCATTGCGAACTCCTCGGACCACGCCGCCGGCACCACCGTATCGTTCCGCCCGTGAAAGATCAGGCAAGGCTGCCGCACCTCGGGATAAGCTTCATACAGCACCCCGTCGCGGATCAGATCGTAGTGGAGCATCATCTCGCGGCCTTCCCCGTAATGGTAGAACGGCATCGCGCCTTCCCGTTGCCAGCGCCGCCACTTCTCTTCGCCCAGCGAGACGGGCCACCGCTCGGCGAAGCCGAAGCCCGGCGCCAGCAGCACCACGCGCTCCACCTCGGCCGTGTGCCGCGCCGCATACAGCGCCGCCAGGTATCCGCCCAGGCTCGATCCGATGAGCGAAACATTTCTGCCCGCCGCTGTTCTTTCGATGACGCCCAGTTGTCCGGTCAGCGTCAACGTTTCAAAGCGCCCTTCGGCCAGGTCGGGGATGTCGACGGCAATCCCTTCGGCGGCGAACCGCCGGGCGAAATACTGGGCCTTCTTTGAGCCAGGCCCCGATGCGAAGCCGTGCAGATAGACGATGTGCGGTTTCATTTCTTCGTAGCCGGCGGAGGTGTGGCGGCGGGCGGGTCCTCGAAGGTGAACTTCAGCTCGCTGCTCGCCCCGAACATCTTGAAGTCCGTGTAGCGGGCACGGCTCTCGAGCGTCATCTTCCCGTTCACCGTCTCCGTGTAGGTGACCGCCGCCGGCAGCATGAAGCCGTGCGGGCTCAGCGCGTACTCCACCGATGCCTTGTGCTCCAGCACCATGCCCTTCTCGCTGCGCGTGGCGTCGATGGTTAGCTTCAGCGGCAGCCCGTCCGGTTCGCGCACGTAGACCAGACCCTGGAACTTGTGGCGCACCACCTGCTTGCCTTCGAACACCGTCATCGCAGCCTCGCCCGTCTCCTTCTGTTCGTAGGCGATCACCGATACGCGGTCGGCGCCCACGAATTCGTTGCGGATCATCCGGAACTGGAAGTTCTCCTGCGCCCGCTTGGCGAACATCAGCAGCGCCTGTCCGAAGTCGACGTTGGCCGCTTCCTTCAGTCCGTAGCGCTCGAATTCCTTGAGCAGGTTCTTCTTGGCCCGGTCGGCTTCGCCTTGCATGCCCATCGCCAGCGTCTCGCGCAGCTTGCCGCGAGCCTTCACCGTGCGTCCGTCCACGCTCAGCACCTGCCGCAGTTCATGCAGGTTCGGATCGTTCTCGAACATCGTGAAGCCGTATTCGGAAACCAGCTTGCGCGTGCGGAACTTGGGCGCCGGCGGCGGCGCATCGCGGCGCACGAAGCGCGGCGGAGGCTGCGCCGCGACCAGTTCCAAATCCTCCTGCCCGATGACCTTCGCCGCCGAGCGGCCGAATGCCTCGGACTCCTCGGCCAGACGCAGCAGCAGATTGTCGAGCGGCGCGTTCTGCGCGCCCAACAGCGCGGCGGACAACGCCCAGATCAGGCCAAGCCTCATCCCTTTATTGTAAGGCCCTGCCAACGTTTATAATCTTAGAGTGCCAAAGCAACTTCTTCTTACCGCTACTCTTCTACTCGCCCTTGTGGGCTGCTCCAAGCCTCCCGCACAGGATAAAACCAGCGTTCAAAAGGCGCTCGTGGATTACCTGGCCGGCCGCTCCGGCATCAGCGTGGACAGCATGGACATCGAGGTCACCTCGGTCACCTTCCGCGGCAACGAAGCCGATGCCCAGGTAACTTTCAAAGCCAAGGGCTCCACCGACGCATCCAACCTCATGCAGATGAAGTATGTGCTGGAACAGAAGGACGGCAAGTGGACGGTGAAGGGCCGCTCCGGCATGTCCGATCACGGCGGGCCGGGACAGGCCGCGCCCGGACAGGCCGCGCCGCAAGGTGGGATGCCCGCCATGCCTCCGGGTCATCCGCCCACCACCCCTGATTCCGCGGAAAAGGCCGGAGAGAAAAAATGAAGCGCGTCGCCGTCTTAGGCGGCGGGCCGGCAGGGGCTTTCGCCGCCCACAAGCTGGCTCAGGCCGGCTTGGAAACCTACATCCTCGACGAGAAGCTCGCCTGGGAGAAGCCTTGCGGCGGAGGCATCACCTACAAGGCCTACGAGCGCTATCCGTTCCTGCGCGACAACGACACGCCCAAGCAGATCGTGACCGAGACCTACATCGCCGCTCCCCAGGCCGGCGCGGCCCGCATGAACCTGCGCCAACCCCTGCTCATCTACTCCCGCTACGACCTCAACAACCTGCTGCTCAAGCGCGCCGAAGGCGCCGGCGCCAAAGTGGAGAAGACGCGTGTGCTGGGGCTTGAGCGCCAGGACAAGCGCTGGCGGCTGAAGACGCGCCACGGCGAACTGGAAGCCGATTACTGCATCGTCGCCACCGGCGCGCGCAATCCGCTGCGCGACGTGGGCACGCAGTTGCGGCCCGCCGACACGATGATCGCCCTCGGCTACTACGTTCCCGAGAACCGCAGCCATGTGGATATTCAGTTCCTGCCCGGCCTGGAGGGCTACATCTGGGTGTTCCCGCGGCAGGGCCATCTTTCGGTGGGCATCTGCGGCAAAGGCGAGCCGGCCCACCGGCTCCGCGCCCGGCTCGAAGCTTACATGCGCGAGAAGAGCATCGACTACGCCAAGGCGCAGTTCTACAGCCATCTGCTGCCCTCGCTCGAAGTGCCGGCCTGGAAGAGCAACCGCCTGGCGGGCGATGGATGGATGGCGGTCGGCGACGCCGGCGGCCTGGTGGATCCCATCACCGGCGAAGGCCTCTACTACGCCATGCGATCGGCCGACCTGGCCACCGATGCCATCGTGCGCGACACCCATCCCGTGCACGAGATCTCTTCGGTCTACCGCCGCGATCTGCATCACGACTTCGGCGAGGACCTGGCGTTCGGCGCCTGCATCGCCCAGCGCGTCTTCTTAGGCCGCTTCCTGTTCCGCGCCGTCCCCACCCGCATGGTCGAGTTCATGCGGCGCAGTCCGCGGTTCCAGGAACTGATGCAGGACCTGTTTGCGGGCACGCAGCCGTACCTCACGTTGCGCCACCGGCTGCTGCGCAATCTCAACGGCACGCTGCAGGAGATCATGATGAGCTTTATGGTGCAACGAATTGTGCCGGGTGATCAGAGGGCATGAAGACAGAACGTTCGGAAGCATTGTTTGAGCGCGCCAAGAAGACGATTCCAGGCGGCGTGAATTCGCCCGTGCGGGCCTTTCGCGGAGTAGGCGGCACGCCGCGCTTCATCCGCCGCGGAGAAGGCGCGCGCCTCATCGACGAAGACGGCAACAGCTACATCGACTATGTGGGCTCCTGGGGTCCGCTGCTGTTGGGCCACCGCTTCCCCGAGGTGATCGAGGCGTTGCGCGCCGTGCTCGATGTCGGCACCAGCTTCGGAGCGCCGACGGAACGCGAGATCGAACTGGCGGAGCTGATCCGCGGCGCCGTCCCTTCGATGGAGATGGTGCGGCTGGTGAACTCCGGCACCGAAGCGACGATGAGCGCGCTGCGCGTGGCGCGCGGGTTCACGGGACGCGATCTGACCATCAAGTTCGAGGGCTGCTATCACGGCCACGTGGACAGCCTGCTGGTGAAGGCGGGCTCGGGCATGGCGACGCTGGCCATCTCCGATACGGTGGGTGTGCCGGCCAGTTTCGCGGCCACCACCATCGCCCTGCCCTATAACAGCATCGAGGCTCTGGAGCAGGCCTTCGCCGCGCACGGAGACCAGATCGCCGCGGTGATCATTGAGCCGGTGGTGGGAAACATGGGCTGTGTGCCCCCGCTGCCCGGCTTTCTCCAAGCGATCCGCGCGCTCACCGCGAAGCACGGGGCGCTCTTCATCTTCGACGAAGTAATGACCGGGTTCCGTGTGGCCTTCGGCGGGGCGCAGTCGCTCTATGGGATCGAGCCCGATCTGACCACGTTGGGCAAGGTGATCGGCGGCGGACTGCCGATTGCGGCCTACGGCGGGCGTGCCGGCATCATGTCGAAGGTCGCTCCTGTCGGGCCGGTTTATCAGGCCGGGACGCTGTCGGGCAATCCGATGGCGGTGAGCGCGGGGCTGGCCATGCTGCGCCATCTGGCCGCGCATCCGGAAATCTACAGCGACCTGGAGCGGCGCGCGGCGATGCTCTGCGCCAACCCGCCCAAGGGCATCACGGTGAACCGTGTCGGGTCGATGTTCACGTGGTTCTTTACCGGGAGCCCGGTCATCGATTGGGACACGGCGGCGAAGTCGGACAAGGCGGCTTACGCCAGGTTCTTCCACTGGATGCTCGAGCACGGCGTCTACCTCGCGCCCTCGCAGTTCGAGGCGGCGTTCCTTTCGGCGGCGCACACCGACGACGACATCAACCACACGGTGGCCGCGGCCCGGGCGTTCTTTGCCCAAGCATAGGGGACTGTCAGGGATCGCGGCTCATGCGGGCCAGCGGTGTCCATCGAGCGCCGGCGTGAGCCATCTTCTCGCAAAGGTAACGGTCTGCCGGGGAGCCGGCGGCGGTGGTCCGTCGTCAATGGAGGGCGCGCGGGAGCACACCGCTTGCGGGCCTGCAGCCTCAATCGAACGGTGGCCGCGGCCCGGGCGTTCTTTGCCCAAGCATAGCGGCGTGCAGGCGGCGGCCGGCGAACCAGGCCACGGCGAAGAAGAACAGCAGACTCGAACTCACCACCATCCAGCGAACCCGCGGCGTAAGGTAGCGGGCATCGCGCGGAGCCATGTCGTAGACTAGCGTTCCTTTCAAGGCCACGTTCGCTGTGGCGTGGCGCTCGGCGCGATTGTCCACCACCACCACATACTCCCCCGGAGTGGCGATGTAGGATCGCAGCGATCCGCCGCGGTCGAACGGGGTGGCGGCGAAGAGCTGCACCTGGCGGCCGGCGCGGAAGCGGCTTTCATCGGCCTGTGCCATCACGATGAGGCGCACGGGCGGTCCGGATTGCGGCGAGCGGAACTCCACTTCGAGCGTGGCCGGACGGTTGCGGATGGAAAAGTGCAGCGCCCGCGTCTCCGTAGGCGGCACTCGGATACTGCGGTCGATGATGGCGGTGGGCGCAACGGCCAGCAATAAGGCAAGTACGATCATGGCAAGGCGGTATGCACGATGCGGCCGCCGGTTACGGTCATCAGGACTCGGGTCCGCGGAATCTCGGCGGCCGGCACTTGCACGATGTCTTTCGATAGGACGAGGAAGTCGGCCAGTTTGTTCGGCTCCAATGTTCCTTTGGCATGCTCCTCGAAAGCAGCGTAGGCGCCGTCCCTGGTCCAGCTTTCGAGCGCCTTCTGGCGGGAAAGGACCTGATCGGGCATCCAGCCGCCCTTCGGCTCGCCTTGCGCATCCTGGCGCGTGACCGAGGCATAGAAGCCGAGTAGCGGGTTGGGTTCCTCGACGGGGAAGTCGGACCCGTTGGCGATGCGCACCCCCGCCTTGAGAAAGCGCTGCCAGGGATAGGCGCCCAGGACGCGCTTCGGCCCGACGCGCTGTTCGGCCCAGCGCATGTCGCTGGTGGCGTGTGTGGCCTGGATGCTGGCGACGATGCCGAACCTCTGAAACAGAGGGATGTCTTCGAGCGAGACAATCTGCGCGTGCTCGACGCGGAAGCGGCGGTCGTTGGGGCCGCCGAGGGCTTCGGCATACGCATCGAGCGTGGCCCGGTTGGCGAGATCGCCGATGGCGTGTGTGTTGACCTGAAAGCCGCGCTCCACGGCCTGCCGCGCCACGCGCGCGATCTCTTCCTGCTTGAGGATGAGCAACCCACGGTTGGAAGGTTCGTCGGAGTAGGGCTGCTTCATGGCCGCCCCGCGCGAGCCGAGAGCCCCGTCGGCCACCAGCTTGATGCTGCGCACGGTGAGCCAATCGCCCACCTCAGGGCCTTTCTGAAGCCACGATTCCCAATGTTGGCCGGGGCCGCCGATCATGGCGTAGACACGCGTCAGCAACTGGCCCGAGGCGATCAGTTCGCGATACGCGGCGATGTGTGCGGCGCTGACCCCGGCATCGTGGACCGTGGTGAGACCCAGGCGGGCGCACTCCTGGGAGGCCCGCAGGATCTGGCGTTTGGTTTGTTCGGCTGTCGTGGCGGGGATGCGGCGGGAAACAAGGCCCATGGCCCGGTCGATGAGGATGCCGGTGGGCTTGCCGGCGGCGTCGCGGTGGATGCGCCCGCCGGGAGGATCCTGCGTCGCCGCGTTGACGTCCGCCAGTTCGAGGGCCTTTTCGTTGACCCACGCGGCGTGGCCATCGACACGCGCAAGGTAAACAGGGTGGTCTTTGGCGGCGCGCGACAACTCGGCTGCATTGGGGAACTGCGCGCCCGGCCAGCGCGTCTGGTCCCAGGCACGGCCGCGGATCCACTCGCCTTTGGGCCGCGACTTGGCGGCCTCGGCGACGGTGGCGGCGACTTCGGCCGAGGACTTCGCGGCGCGCAGGTCCAGAATCTCGATGCTGTCCCCCAATCCCGCCATGTGCACGTGGCAGTCGATGAAGCCGGGGATGACGGTGCCGCCCTTGGCATCGATGCGGCGCGTGGCGGCGCCGGCGTGCCTGCCAAGGTCATCGCCGACGGCGAGGATGCGCGTTCCCTTCACGGCGATGGCCCTCGCCTTGGGGCGCGCCTCGCTCACCGTGTACACGTTGGCGTTCTCCACAATAAGATCCGCCGTCTGCGCCCACGCCGCTTGCGCCAGCAGGGCTACAATGAAAATCATGCAAGACAGTATGGCACAGCCGCGGATGGACTCCGCGGTGGACCTTGCCGGTTGGAAGAGCATGGTGGCGATCGCCTGCGCGGTGTTGCTGGCGGTCATCTTTCTGGTCTCGGGAGGATGGAAGACCATCGACCCGTTCGGGGCCTCCGCCCGGCTGTCGCAAACGAAGGTGCCGGGCTGGCTGGCCATGCCGGGGACAATCACGTTGGGCGCGGTCGAGGTGTTCGCCGCCCTGCTGATCCTGATCCCCCGCTTCCGGCGCTGGGGTTCGTTGCTGATCGGGGCGATGCTGGTGTTCTTCATGGTGTGGGTGGGCTATTACTACGAAGCGTTGACCGGGGCGGAGTGCTCCTGCTTCCCGTGGGTCAAGCGTGCCGTGGGTCCGGGGTTCTTCATCAGCGATGGAATCATGTTGCTGATGGCCGTTTTCGCCTACCTGTGGGCCAAGCCGTCGGCCGGGCTCAAGCAGGCGGCGATGCTGTTGGGCGGAGTGGCCGTGTTCTCGGCCGCCTGCTATGGCGTGGCCTACTCGCAGAACACCGGAACCAAGGCGCCGGACAACCTGACCGTGGACGGCAAGACGACGCCGGTCAACGTGGGCAAGGTGTTCCTCTACTTCTACGACCCGGAGTGCGCCCATTGCGACGAGGCCGCGCGGCGCATGGCGGCATGGAACTGGAAGGACACGAAGGTGGTGGGGATACCGACCCGGATGCCTCAGTTCGGCAAGGATTTCATGCAGTCGACCAAGCTCAACGCCGGCAACTCCACCGATGCCGAGGCGCTCAAGAAGCTGTTCCCGTTCGGCGATCCGCCGTTCGGCGTATCGCTCGAAAACGGGCGGCAGAAGGCCGCCCACGTCATCTTCGATAAGACGGAGCCCCAGGCGGCCCTCAAGGCTTCGGGGTTTATTGAGTAACCCACTGATTGGTGTACGTGGCGCCGGGATCGATGCGGGCGTTGCGCACCTTGTCGAGCGACACCCCTAGCACCTTCATGAGCGTGGCGGGCCCGTCGGCGGGCATTTCACCGCTCGGCGAATACATGGGCAGCGCGGCACGGACCGTCTCCGCGTACAGCGCGCGGTCGTCTCCCTGGAACTCCGGCGGCATCTTCGCCGCGGCTTCCTTGGGATTCGATTGCAGGTAGCGCAGCGTGTTCTGCATCGCCTTGGCCAGCGCCAGCGCTTCGGAAGGGTGGGAACTGAGCCAGGCATCCGTGGCATAGAGTACGGCGGCCGGATACTGGCTCGTGCCGAACACCTGTTTGACCCCCTCTTCGGTGCGCGTGTCGGCCAGGATGCGGAGGATGCGGGCACGCTGGGCGAGGATCGTGATGGCGGGGTCCGCCATAACCGCCGCGTCCACTTTGCCTCGCTCCATCGCGGCCACGGCCGCCGCCGACATGCCGATACCGGTGAAGCTGACTTCCGACGCCGGGACGCCGTTGCGGGACAGCAGATACTTGAGCAGCAGGTCCGTCGACGAGCCGGGGGCCGACACGCCGACGATGGCCCCTTTCAGATCGGCGATTGTGCGGATCTGCTTCTTCGTGGCCGGCGAGACCACCACCGCCAGGCCCGGGAAGCGCTGCATGGCGACAAAGGCCCGCACCTTGCGGCCTTCGGCATGCATCTGGATAACGTGGTCGAAGAAGCCGCTGACGACATCCGCGCTCCCGCCCAGCAGGGCTTCGAGCGCCTTCGCGCCGCCCTGGAAGTCCGTCAGGGTGACGCGCAGGTTGTACTTCTCGTATTCCCCTAATTGGCGCGCCAGCGTCGTCGGCAGGTAGACAAGCTGCGACTGGCCGCCCACCGCGATGCGGACCTCGCTTCCGGTCTTCGGAGAGGAGCAGGCGAGCGCGCCCAGCAGGGCTACACAGACAACGAATCGCATCGCCTCAGCTTAACGCACAGCGGGGGGCAAAAACTCGACCGCGGCGCGATGACCTGCCTCGCTGACGGTGTCCGATTGGGCCAGCAGGGGAGCGCCCAGGCGGATCGCTTCGATAAACGCGCCCTGATCTTCGCCGTAGTGCGCGGGCGGCATCCTGGCGGCCACCTCCTCCGCCGTGTGGGAGCGCATCCAGTCCATGGCCCGGCGCACGGCGGCGCGCAGTTTGTCCGCCTCCAACCGATGTTCGCTGAGCCACGCCGGCGTGGCCATCAGGACTGTCCCGGGGAACGAATCCACCCCATGGACGGCAAGCATCCCCTGGCGTGTGCGCGTGTCGGCTAGCAGGCGGACAGGCCCGAAACGCTTCTCCAGATAGCGGATGGTGAAGTCGGAGACGATGCCCGCATCGACGATGCCGCGTTCCATGGCGGCCGCGGCCCGCGACGCCGTGCCGATGGCGATCGGGGTCACCTCAGCGGGATCGATGCCGTGCTTGCGAAGAAGATAGTCCAGCAACTGGTGGGCCGCCGCCCCAAGCGCAGGCACGCCGATCTTCGCCCCTCTGAGCGCCGCGTAGCCCTCGATGGGGCGGGAGGACTTGGGCGACACCGCAAGCGCCACGAAGAGGGAATCGAACACGGGCAGGAAGGCCTCCGCGGGGCGGCCCTGCCTGTTGAGTTGGAGCACTTGGGGATAGTACCCCGAAAGTACATCGATGCTGCCCCCGACGAATGCTTCGAGGCCCTTCGAGGCGCCCGGGAACTCGGCCAGTTCGACCCGCACCCCTTGGGCTTCGTAGTAGCCGAGTTGCTGCGCGAGATAGACCGGCATCTGGGTGAGCGACTGCTGAGCCGCGATGCCCAGGCGGATGGCCTGCTGCTGCTGGCCGCAGCCCGCGGTGAGCAGCAGCAGCAGAACGGGCAACGTTGGCTTCCTCATCATGCCTCTTCTTCGCGTTCGTTTTGTTCGTCGCCTTCGGCTCGCGTCAACGCCCCATCCAGCCGCCGTCGACGACGAGGATTTCGCCGCTGACGTAATCGGAGGCTTTGGAGGCCAGGAAGAGAGCGGCCCCTTTGAAGTCCTCCGGGACGCCCCAGCGCCCCGCCGGAATGCGCCCCAGAATGGCGGGGTTGCGCACGGGATCGGCCCGCAGGGCGATGGTGTTGTCGGTGGCGATGTAGCCGGGGGCGATGGCGTTGACCTGTACGCCTTTGCCCGCCCATTCGTTGGCCAGCGCCTTGGTCAGTTGGCCGATCGCGCCCTTGCTGGCCGCGTAGCCGGGGACCGTGATGCCTCCCTGAAAGGTGAGCAGCGAAGCCGTGAAGATGATCTTGCCCGAACCGCGTTCGGCCATGCGCTTGCCGATTTCCCGGCTGATGAACCACTGCGAGTTGAGATTGGTCTCGATGACTTCATCCCAGTATTCGTCGGGGTGTTCGGCGGCGGGCTTGCGGAGGATGGTGCCGGCGTTGTTGATCAGGATGTCGATGGCGGGGAAGGCGGCGGTCACTTCGCCCAGGAACGACTGGACGGAGGCGCGGCTGGAAAAATCGCACCGGTAGGGATAGAACCTGCCTCCGGCGGCGGTGACGCTTTGTTCGATGGCGGAGCCGGAGGATTCGAGAGACTTGCTGACGCCGATGATGTCGGCCCCGGCTTCGGCCAGGGCTTCGGCCATGGCTTTGCCGATCCCGCGGCGGCATCCGGTAACGAGGGCGGTTTTGCCGTCCAGGCGGAACAGATCGAGAACGCTCATATTATTCAGAACACCTCATGAGGATTTTCATGACTTCGCCGCCCCGCTCGAGTTCGTGGAAGGCGTCCTGGAGCGAGGCCAGGGGAAGGACCCGGCTGACGATGCGGTCCAGCGGAAGACCGCCGGAAGCGGCGATGGCGATCGCTTTGTCGAAGTCTTCGGGCTCGTAGACGCGCGCGCCGCAGAGCTTCAATTCGCGCCAGAAGAAACGGAACAAATCGATTTGCGGGGGCTTGGCGAAGATGGCGACGACGACAATGCGGCCGCGGGTGCGGGGGAGCTTGGTCATCGATTCGGCGCCGGCGGCGCTGCCGGAGACCTCGAACACGACATCCGCCCCGGCCCCGCCGGTCTGGTTGTGGACGAGTTCCACGACGTCGGTTTCGAGCGGGTTGACCACATCGAGGCCCAGGTCGCGGGCCAGCGCGATGCGGAAGGGGTTGACTT
>JAEUQG010000332.1 GCA_016789755.1 Bryobacterales bacterium | reverse complement strand
CTTCAACCCCACTCCCCACCACTGTTTGGCGCCGCGCGGGTCGGTGGAGTTTGGGGGGGGGTCCGGGCCTGGGTTTTTTTGGGCCGCGGATGAAATGGGATTAACGCGGATGGGTTGGTGAGGTGGGGTGGGGTGGCGGATTTTGGGTGAAGCGGGTGAGGACGTTGCGGGTGATGCGGGAAACGTGAGGATCGCAGAAGAGGGCTGAGACCCAGGTGATGGAGCCGACGGAAAAGACGGCCGCACCGTTTGGGGGTTCGTGGATGGTGATTTCGGCTCCGCCATCGCCGGGGTTTGTGCCTTTGGCGAGGAGGAGGGTGTTGGCGGGGGATGAGGGACTGCGTTTGTCGGTTTCGTGACCGGAGGCTCCGCCGGGGACACGCTCGTGGAGGGTTTCGCGGCCGAATTCGTCGCCTTGGCGCAGGCCAGTGCCTTCGAAGATCCAATGGTCGGGAGCGATGACTTTGTAGGGGGCTGAGGTCATGATGCCGGCGGCGGTGCAGACGACGCCGAGGAGGCTCGCTTCGGATTCCAGGGTGCGATGCATGCGGCTCTCGTATTCGATTGTGCCGTCGGGGGAGTGGCCGCCGAGTTCGCCGTGGAGACTGCGGAGGTGGGAGAGGCAGCGCATGGCGCCGTTGGGGAGGAAGACGATTTCGCAATTGAGTCCGTTGCCGCCGAGATACATGAGGCGGCCGCCACGGGTGAAGACCCAGTCCTTGACGCGGAGATACATCTGGCGGCTCCAGTATTCGGGGTGGACGGCAAGGATGAGCACTTTGTAGGCGTCGAGGTCGAGGGTTCCGTCGTGGAGATGGGCTTCGGCGTAGAGGTCGTAGTCGAAGCCTTCGCGTTCGAGCCAGCCGTAGAGGCGCCATTCGCCGGGGGCCTGGCCGCATTGGACGCGGCCCTGCACGGGATCGGTGACTTCGCCGTCGTCGAAGATGTGGTTGTTCGGTTCGGGACGGTCGAAGGAGAGGGGAAGAAACTCATCGTCCTGCATCTTCCAGGCGCCGAAGGGCGTGAGGTCGTAGTAGCGGTCGAGATCCTGGCGGGCGTTGACGATGGGGCGGGGCGGGAGATGATCGGCGTTGACGTAATTGCTGCGCCCGCCGTAGTTGTTATAGGCGTTCCAGGTGTTGGTGGAGGCGAGGACGGCAATGGGGGATTGGGGAGTGCGCGGGGCCACGACCCAGGGCCAGGAGAAAGAGCGGCCGGAGGGCGTGCGGGCGCGGATGTAGTAGAGGCCGCTGCGTTCGGGGGCGGTAAGGATGGGCGGGGCGGGATAGCCTTTCTGGTTCCAGGCGACTCCGGTTTGGGTGAAGTCGCCGTCGGGGAGGATTTGGCGGTTGGCTTGGGGGCCGTGTTCGTCGATCCAGCCGATCATGGAGATGTATTCTTTGCGCAGGCCGTAGCGCCAGAGGGTGAGCTGGTATTGTTCGACGCCGTGGACGCGGTATTCGCTGGTTTGGCCGGCGCGGGCCCACTTGGGCCACATGTAGCCGGTGAGGTTATCGGACAGCAGGCGCAATTGAGGCGGGTCGGCGCCGAGGGTGATGTGGGAGGCTTTGGATCCGTAGCCTGGGCGGGCAAGGGTGACGCGATAGGGACCGGGGGGAAGAGGGCCGTAGAAGGCTCCGCGGGGTGAGGAGCGGAGGAGGGTTACGGCGCCGGATTCGAGGGATTCGAACTCGGCGGAGACATCGGGCAGGGCGACGTACATTTCATCGCTGACGAAGGCCAAGGGTTCCATGTGCGAAACAGTATGGCACAGAAATGTTGCCGCTCCGCGGGCGCGTTGAGTATGCTGGAGCTTCTTATGCGGCGATTTGCGGAGATGAACCGGGAGCAGCTACGGGCTGCGGCAGCGGATGCGCTGGTAGTGCTGCCGATCGGGGCGACGGAACAGCATGGGCCACATCTGCCCACGGGCACGGATTGGTTTACGATCCAGGCGGTGGCGGAGGAGAGCGCGCGGATTGCGTCGGCAGAGATTCCGGTGATTGTGACTCCGGCGTTGCCCTTCGGGTCTTCGGATCATCACTTGCAGTTCGGTGGGACGTTGTCGCTGCACACGGAGACGTATTACCGTGTGCTGCGGGAGTTGGTGGAATCGCTGGTGACGGATGGATTCCGGCGCATCTTTTTGTTGAACGGGCATGGGGGGAATCACGAAGTGGCGGAGTTGGCGGCGCGCGATGTGGCGTTGCAGAGGGAAGCCAATGTGGGGGCGGGGTCGTATTGGTGGATGGCGTGGGATGGGCTGGTGGCGGCGGGTGGGCATTTGGGGCGGCGGTTGCCGGGGCATGCAGGGGATTTCGAGACATCGATGATGCTGGCGCTGCGGCCCGATTTGGCGCCGGGGCCATTGCCGCATCGCGACAATCCGGGGGATACGGACGTGCGTCCGCGGGTGGTGGGATGGCGGACGGAGTTGCATGGGTTTTGGAAGGAAATCGACGGGTACACGGATTCGCCGGATCAGGCGACGGCGGAGAACGGGCAGCGATTTTTTGCGGCGATTACGCGGGAGGTGGCGAAGGCGTTAGTGACGTTCTACCGGTGCTGAGGCGGCGAGGGCCGCTTCGTGGTCGCGGCGGAAGTGGCGGAGCAGGCCGTAGAGGACGATGGCTCCGGTGAGGAGGTAGACGCCTCCGGTGAGGACCATGACTCGGTCGACGCCGACGGTGCGGCGGGCAAGTCCGCCGAGGAACGGGGCGAAGCCGGAGACGCAACAGCCGATTAAGTTGAGGACGCCGACGGATGAGGCGCGAGTGGCGGCGGGGACGACATCGAAAGCGGCGGCGGCCTGATTGCCGAAGATGAAACCGGAGAAGAAGCTGAAGGCGATGGCGGCCATGCGGACGGTTTCGACGGAGGAGAGGTTGCCGAGGAGGAAGATGCTGGGGCCGGCGAGGAAGAAGGCGCTCATGATGATCCAGAAGCGGGCGGCGGTGGTGCGCAGGTAGAGTTTGTCGGCGAGCATGCCTCCGATGAGGAGGCCGAAGGCGGAGCCGATTTGGGGATAGACGCTCGATTCGACGCCGGCGCGGGCGAGGCCGAGTCCGAACTTATCGTGGAGGAATGTGGGCAGCCAAGTGTAGACGAGGAACAGGCCGAAGGTGGCGATGGAGACGAACAGGGTGACGATGCGGAGCGTGGGGATGAAGAAGAGCGAGAGGAAGCTTTTGAGATTGGCGCTCTGATTGGCTCCGGAGCTGAGGAAGGATTTCGGGACGCGTTGGAGGAAGCGGTAGAGCGGCAGGGCGTAGAGCATGCCGGCGATGCCGAGGGCCCAGAAGGCGATGCGCCAATGGTAGTGTTCGGCGAGCCAGCCGCTGAGGGATCCGCCGACGGCGACGCCGACCAATTGACTGGTGCCGAAGATGGAGATGGCTTTCGACCGCGTTTGCGGCGGATGGGCGCTGGCCATGAGGGCGTAGGCGGCGGGCATGAAGAGGGACTCGGATACGCCGAGCAGGGCGCGCAGCACGAGCAGCACCGTGCCGTTGGGGGAAAAGCCGGTGAGGAGGGTGCAGAAGCTCCAGACGGCGAGGCTGCCGGTGACCATGAGGGGGCGCGGGTAGCGATCGCCGAGGATGCCGGCGATGGGGGAGCAGAGGCCGTAGATCCAGAGGAAGAGGGCTCCGGTCATGCCGAGCATGGCGTCGCTGAGGCCGAACTCGGATTGCAAGGCGGGGAAGAGGGTGTAGACGACTTGCCGGTCGGCGTGGTTGAGGACGTAGCAGCCCCAAAGAAAGGCGATCAACGCCCATTGTGGTTTCACGGCCTTCCTTTCCCGCTCGCGGCGTTTGGGGGATGACGATCCGAGCTATTCATTGTAGACATTACGGGGGCGGGCGTTGCGGGAGCCCGCGTCTGGGGTATGCTGGCTTTCGATGATTGTCGATGTGCACAGCCATTACTGGGAGTATCCGGAACACTTCTCAGAAGACTTCAAGAATCAGGCGCGGCGGGCGCGGGGCGATGTCGAGGTGGATCTGACGGTGCGGTGGGAGGAATACGCGGCGAGTGCGACGGCGTGCGGCCGGACGGTGGTGTTCGGAGGCAAAGCGAAGCTATCGGGGCTGTGGGTGCCGGACAAGGAAGTGGCGGGTTATGTGGCGAGGCATGGGGAGAAGCTGACCGGCTTTCTGTCGCTCGATCCGACGCAGCCGGGCTGGCAGGACGAGATGATTGAGGGGCATCAGGATCTGAAGCTGAAGGGGATCAAGCTGATGCCGATGTATGCGGGGTTTCTGCCGCAGGACCGGCGCTTCGATTATCTGTGGGAATACGCGGGGCGGAATGGTTTGCCGGTGTTGTTGCACACGGGGACTACGTTTTTGTCGCAAGCTCCGCTGGAGTGCACGCTGCCGCGGCATCTGGATGAAGTGGCGGCGCGTTTTCGGGAAGTGAAGATGATACTGGCGCACATCGGGCATCCGTACGAGGGGGAGTGCGTGGCGACGATTCGCAAGCATCCGAATGTGTATGCCGATTGTTCGGCGCTGCATTACCGGCCGTACCAGTTGTACCACTCGCTGATGCTGGTGCAGGAATACGGGGTGTGGAACAAGCTGCTGTTTGGGAGCGACTATCCGTTTACTACGGTGGACGCGAGTTTGCAGGGGATGCGGGGGTTGAACGAGATGCTGGAGGGGACGCGGCTGCCGCGGCTGGATATGGAGAAGATGGAGGCGATGTTCGGGCGGGATACGTTGGGGATATTGGGGATCTGAAGGCGGGAGACGGAAGACGGGAGACGGGAGGCGGGAGGCGGCCAATACGGGGTACTGTAGAACGGTGAAGATAGTTTCCATTGAGACGATACCGGTACGCGTGCCGATTCGGGCGGAGTTTCAGATTCAGGGGGCGCTGGGGGCGCATACGGAATCGCCGTTCGTGGTGCTGCGGGTGCACACCGATGAAGGAATCACGGGGTTGGGGGAAGTGTCGTGCACGCCGATTTGGAGCGGAGAAGACGCGGCCACGGCGACGCATCTGATTTCCGGTTATCTGGCGCCGGCGCTGGTTGGGGAAGATCCGCGGGATGTGGAACGGCTGACGCTGAAGATGCGGCGGGCGCTGGCGGGGAATCCGTTCACGAAATCGGGTATTGAGATCGCTTTATGGGATATTTTGGGGAAGTCGGTGGGTTTGCCGGTGTACCGGCTGTTGGGCGGGGCGGTGCGGGAGCGGATTCCGATCAAGATGTCGGTCTCGGGAGTGGGTCCGGAGCGGGCGGCGGAGTTGGGGCGATTTGCGGTGTCGCAGGGACTGACGGCGTTGAAGGTGAAGACGGGGATTGAGCCGAAGGCCGATATCGAGAGGGTGAAGGCGGTGCGGGCGGCGGTGGGCGAAGGGTTCCGGATGGGCGTGGATGCGAATGGAGGATGGAGTCCGCGGGTGGCGATTCAGACGATCCGGCGGCTGGCGGAGGAGACGGGGATCTATTTCGCCGAACAGCCGGTGGCGCCGCTCGATTTACAGTGGATGGTGGATGTGCGGCGGAATGTGCCGGTGCCGGTGATGGCGGACGAGAGCTGTTATACGCTGCAGGATGCGATGGCGTTGGCGCGTGCCGGGGCAGCGGATATTCTTTCGTTGTATATCGGCAAAGGGGGAGGGATCGGGCCGGCGCGGAAGATGGCGGCGGTGGCGGAGGCGGCGGGGTTGACGTGCACGGTGGGGAGCAATCTGGAATTGGGGATCGCGAGCGCGGCGATGGCGCATGTGGCGGCGGCGTGTCCGGGGATCGGGGCGGAGGAATTTCCGTGCGACATTCTGGGGCCGATGGCGTATGTGCATGACTTGCTGGCCGAGCCGATCGAGTTTAGGGATGGGGCAGTGCGGGCTCCGGAGAGGCCGGGGTTGGGGGTGGAGTTGGATGAGGATATGGTGGCGCGGTATCGGGTGTGAGGGGTGGGTGGCCACGGATGAATGGGCTGAACGCGGATCGGATTTGGTGGGTGGGGGTGGGTGGCCACGGATGAATGGGCTGAACGCGGCTCTGGGGGCGGGGTTTCGGGTGAGGGGGGTGAGCATGGATGAGATTTGGCGGGGGC
>JAEUQG010000320.1 GCA_016789755.1 Bryobacterales bacterium | reverse complement strand
TGCGCACGATGACGTCGGGTGCGTGCAGTTCGATCAACTTCTTGAGACGATTGTTGCGGTTGATGACGCGGCGATACAGGTCGTTGAGATCGGATGTGGCGAAGCGGCCGCCGTCGAGTGGAACGAGGGGACGCAATTCCGGCGGAATGACCGGAATGACATCAAGGATCATCCATTCCGGCTTATTGCCCGACTTGCGGAAGCTTTCCACCACGCGCAGGCGCTTGGCGAACTTGAGCTTCTTTTGGGCCGAGGCTTCGGTCTTCATGCGCTCGCGGATTTCGACGCTGAGGCTTTCGACGTCGATCTTCTTGAGCAGCTCCTTAATGCCTTCGGCGCCCATCATGGCGACGAACTTGCCGGGGTTTTCGACATCCAACTGGCGCTTGCGCTCGTCGGAGATGACCTCGCCGCGGGAGATGCCATCGACTTCGCCGGGATCGACGATGACGAAGGCTTCGAAGTAGAGCACGCGCTCGAGTTCGCGCAAGGTGATGTCGAGCAGGTAGCCGATGCGGCTGGGCAGACCCTTGAAGAACCAGACGTGGGAACAGGGGCTGGCCAGTTCGATGTGGCCGAGGCGTTCGCGGCGCACACGGCTGAGCGTGACTTCGACGCCGCACTTATCGCAGATGACGCCGCGGTGCTTCATGCGCTTGTACTTGCCGCACAAGCACTCCCAGTCGGCGACGGGGCCGAAGATGCGGGCGCAGAACAAGCCGTCGCGCTCCGGCTTGAAGGTCCGGTAGTTGATGGTTTCCGGTTTCGTGACTTCGCCATGAGACCAACTGCGAATCTTCTCAGGAGACGCCAGCGAGATGCGGATGGAATCGAAATCCGCAATGAGATTGGCTCGATCGTAGGGGCTGGATCGGTACATTCTTCTTTTTCCTCCTGATGGAATTAGTCAGCGGCCAGAGCCGTGTCGGGAATTTCTTTCGGCTTCTTCATCAGTTCTACGTCCAGACACAGCGATTGCAATTCGCGGATGAGGACGTTGAAGGACTCGGGGACACCGGGTTCGGCGGCGGCTTCGCCCTTCACGATGGCTTCGTAGATTTTGGCGCGTCCGTAGACATCGTCGGACTTTGCCGTGAGCAGTTCCTGCAGGACGTAGGCGGCGCCGTAGGCTTCGAGGGCCCAGACTTCCATTTCGCCGAAGCGCTGGCCGCCGAATTGAGCCTTTCCGCCGAGCGGCTGCTGCGTAATGAGCGAGTAGGGCCCGATGGAGCGGGCGTGGATCTTGTCGTCGACGAGGTGGCTCAGCTTGAGCATGTAGATGAAGCCGACGGTGACAGGCTGTTCGAAGGGTAAGCCGGTCATGCCGTCATGGAGCTGGATCTTACCGGAGGTCGGAAGGCCGGCCTTGGTGAGCTGGGCTTTGATGTCGCGTTCGGTGGCGCCGTCGAAGACGGGCGTCGCGAAGTGCAGGCCGAGCGCTTTGGCTGCCCAGCCGAGGTGGGTTTCGAGAATCTGTCCCACGTTCATACGGGAAGGCACGCCGAGGGGGTTGAGGACGATCTCGACGGGGGTGCCGTCGGGCAAATACGGCATATCCTCTTCAGGAACGATGCGGGCGATGACACCCTTGTTGCCGTGGCGTCCGGCCATCTTGTCGCCGACGGAAAGCTTGCGCTTCATGGCGATGTAGACCTTCACCATTTTGATCACGCCGGGGGGAAGTTCGTCGCCCTTCTTGAGCTTGGCGGTCTTCTCTTCGGTGATCTTTTCGAGGACGGCGATCTGGCGCGAGGTCATCTCTTCGATCTCGTCGATCTGCTCATTCATGCGCAGATCCTTGTCTTTGAAGCGGAGGCGCTTGAGGTCGCGTGCGCGGATTTTTTCGAGGATGTCGCGGGCGATGAAGGCGCCCTTGCTGATGAGTTTCTTATTGGTCTTCTCATCGTGCAGGTCGGCGAGGACTTCCTTGCCTTCCATCAAGAGGGCGAGGCGCTTGGCGCGTTCGTCGTTGAGGATGCGCTTTTCATCTTCGAGGTTGCGGTGCAGGCCGGCGATCTTGTTTTCGAGAATGAGCTTGGAGCGCTCATCGAGATCGGCGCCTTTGCGGGAGAAGACGCGGGCATCGACCACGACGCCTTCGATGCCGGGCGGGCAGTAGAGGGAAGCGTCCTTCACGTCGCCGGCCTTTTCGCCGAAGATCGCGCGGAGGAGTTTCTCTTCGGGGGTGAGCTGGGTTTCGCCCTTGGGCGTCACTTTCCCCACGAGGATGTCGCCGGGTTTGACGGAAGCGCCGACATGAATGATGCCGCTTTCGTCGAGGTTGCGGAGGAAGCTTTCGCTGATATTGGGGATATCGCGGGTGATTTCCTCGGGACCGAGCTTGGTGTCGCGGGCTTCGATTTCAAACTCCTCGATGTGGACCGAGGTGTAGTAATCTTCCTTGACCAGTTTTTCGCTGACGACGATGGCGTCCTCGAAGTTGTAGCCGCGCCAGGGCATGAAGGCCACCAGCACGTTGCGTCCGAGAGCGAGTTCGCCCTTGTCGGTGCAAGGCCCGTCGGCGAGCACATCGCCCTTCTTGACGCGCTGGCCAAGCTTGGCGATAGGCTTCTGGTTGATACAGGTGTTCTGGTTGGAGCGCTTGAACTTGATGAGCTGGTAGATATCGGCGCCGACTTCGCGCGACATCTGCCCTTCGTGCACGTTGCCTTCGACACGGACGATGATGCGCTCGGAGTCGACAGAATCGACGATGCCGGAGCGGCGGCAGATCTGCACGGCGCCGGAATCGCGGGCAGTGACCCACTCCATGCCGGTGCCGACATAAGGGGCGTCGGCGCGGAGCAGCGGAACGGCCTGGCGTTGCATATTCGATCCCATCAACGCACGGTTGGCGTCGTCGTTTTCGAGGAAGGGGATGAGGCTGGCGGCGACGGAAACAAGCTGTTTCGGGCTGACGTCCATGTACTCCACTTCGTCGCGTTGAATGAGGACGAAGTTTCCCTGCTTGCGGGCGTTGACCAGATCGGCGACGATGCTGCCGCTGTTGTCGATCTCGACGTTCGCCTGGGCGATGATGTATTTGTATTCTTCCCAGGACGAAAGGTAGTCGCAGTGGGCTTCCATTTCAGCGGGCTGCTTGCCGGCCTTGAGCTCGCGGTTGACCTTATCGGCGGCCTCGCGGTCGAGCACCTGGCCCACCTTCGTATTGGTTTCGCCGGGGTTGAGGACGCGGACTTCATCGACCAGCCTGCCCTGGAGCACTCGGCGGTACGGACTTTCGATAAAGCCGTAGTCGTTGATTCGGGCAAAGCAGGAGAGCGACGAAATGAGACCGATGTTGGGACCTTCGGGCGTTTCAATGGGGCAGATACGGCCGTAGTGGGTGGGGTGCACGTCGCGGACCTCGAAGCCGGCGCGTTCGCGCGAAAGACCCCCTGGTCCGAGGGCCGAGAGACGCCGCTTATGGGTGATTTCCGAAAGCGGGTTGGTCTGGTCCATGAACTGGGAAAGCTGGCTCGAACCGAAGAATTCGCGGATCGCGGCCATGACCGGTTTAGCGTTGACCAGGTCGTGCGGCATGGCCGTCGACATTTCCTGGTAGACGGACATCTTTTCCTTGATGGCGCGTTCCATACGGACGAGGCCGATGCGGAACTGGTTTTCGAGCAGTTCGCCGACCGCGCGGACGCGGCGGTTGCCCAAGTGATCGATGTCGTCGACGGCGCCGACGCCTTTGCGCAGCTTGAGCAGGTAGCGGATGGTGTTGATGAAGTCCTCTTCGGACAGGGTGCGCTTGTCGAGGGAAGTCTCATCGGCCTTGTCGAACAACTTGATATTGAACTTCATGCGGCCGACGCGCGAGAAATCGTACTTGCGCGGATCGAAGAACATGCCCTGGAAGAGCTGGGTAGCGGTATCGAGGGTGGGCGGATCGCCGGGGCGCAGCTTGCGGTAGATTTCGAGCAGGGCTTCGTTCTGGGCCTTGCAGGAATCCTTGCGCAGGGTCATGGAGACGACGTTGCCGCATTCGTCGCGTTCGGGGAAGAAGATCTCGACGGTATCGATGCCGGCGTCGATCAGTTTGCCGACGCCCGTGGCGTTCAGTTCCTGATTGGCTTCGATGAGGATTTCGCCGGTGGACATGTCGATGACGTCGGCGGCGACGTAGGCGCCTTCGATGTCGTTAGGGGCCACTTCGACCTGGTCGACCTTCGATTTGACGAGCGTTTCGAACACGGAGCGGGTGATCTTCTTGCCCTGCGGCACTACGGTCTGTCCGGCTTTGTTGATGGCGTGAGAGAGCTTGAGTCCGATGAGGCCGTTCGACAGTTGCCAGAAGAGCTTCGAATCCTTGATGTGGATCGTAGAGAGCGTGTCCCTGTAGAAAGTCTTGAGGATCTGCTCGTCGGTTTTGAGGCCGAGTGCGCGAAGGAAGACGGTGCCGTAGAACTTACGCTTGCGGTCGATGCGGACGTAAAGAAGGTTCTTGTTGTCGTATTCAAACTCGACCCAGCTTCCGCGGTAGGGGATGATCTTGCCGAGGAAGTAGCCTTGGGCGGCAACGCGCTCGAAGAAGACGCCAGGGGAGCGGTGCAACTGGCTGACGATGACGCGCTCGGTGCCGTTGATGATGAAGGTGCCGTTGGGGGTCATCAGCGGGATTTCGCCGAAGAAGACTTCCTGCTCCTTGACGTCGCGAACGCTCTTCGATCCGGTTTCGGGGTCCTTGTCGAAGACGGTGAGGCGGATGGTGACCTTGAGCGGGGCGGCGTAGGTCATTCCACGCTCTTCGCACTCGGCCTGGTCATACTTGAGTTGCAGGCTGACCGGATCGCCGCAGCGGTTGCAGAAAGTGACGATGTTCTTGTTGAAGGTGCCGCAATGGTGGCAGAGAACATCACCGGGGTGAAAGGGGTCGGTCTTGATGGTAGAACCGCAACTGCGGCAGGTGGAGCGGAGGTGGTGCAGGCCCTTGAGGTTGCCGCACTTGCACTCCCAGTTGCCGATGGCGTAATCGACGAAATCGAGCTGGCTGAGCCCGCGGAAGTCGGTGATGGGGAAGACGGAGGCGAACACGCTCTGCAGGCCGGTGTCATCGCGCTCGGGCGGCAACAGGTCCATTTGCAGAAAGCGCTCGTAGGAATTCTTCTGAACCTCGATCAGATTGGGGATCGGAATGGAGGTCTTGATCTTGGAGAAATCCACGCGTTCGCGAGTGCCACCGTGAACCATGTTAGACATTTACTCACTCTCCTCGAGGCCAGAGATTGGCTTTAGGGCAATGAATTCAAAGACGTTGCACGACTGGTGTAATCCAGCCGCGGGGGACGGGCAGACAGCAGGCCGGGGTTCGGCGGAAGACCGCGGAGAGGGCCGGCGACAGATTTGGGAGTACAAATATCCAAGCTCCGCGGGATGGCGAAGGCAGGGGCAGGGTAAGGGCGCGCGAAAAAGGGTGGGATGGAATACACGAAGGGTACAGACGTTCGAGTGCCAATGGAAGACAAGGAACTCGAAGCCGTTTCCAACAACCAAGCAGCCTGACGGCTGTCGCTAGAAACGTCTAAGTATGAGATCACACGCGCTGAGCCCGGATACGCTACCGCCCAAATCTATATTAGGTTAACAAAACAAATGGTGACCGTCAAATCCCCTAGCCCCGCTTATGAACATGCGAGCGGGGGCCGCAGGGATAACGGCCCCAAATGAGAGAAACAGACTGGCAGGCACATCGATGCCACCGGCCGTGGCCGGGAGCGGCGAAGGCTTACTTTACTTCGACGGTAGCGCCAGCTTCAGCGAACTTCTTCTTAATGGACTCGGCTTCGTCCTTGTTGACGCCTTCCTTGACGGTCTTGGGGGCGCCATCGACGAGGTCTTTGGCTTCCTTGAGGCCGAGGCTGGTGACTTCGCGGACGACCTTGATGACGTTGATCTTGTTGGCGCCGACTGCGGTCAACACAACGTTGAATTCGGTCTTTTCTTCGACTGCGGGGGCAGCGGCGGCGGCGCCACCGGCGGCAGGAGCCACGGCAACGGCGGCAGCCGCGGCGGAAACGCCCAGCTTTTCTTCGAGCAACTTAACGAGCTGCGACGCTTCAAGCAGCGTCAGCCCTTGAATCTGATCGGCAATTGCGTTGATGTCGGCCATGATCTTTCTTCTAACTCCCTTAGGTAATCAAAATCTGGTTTGCACTTCGCACAGGGCTTGACGGACGAGCCCGCGCGCATCGAACAAAAAACGTTACGATTTGAACTTGTCTTCCTTCACGCCCTGATCGATGACGACGGCGAGGTTGCGGCCGACACCGCCGATGGCGGTAACGAGGCGCTGGGCCGGGGCATTGATGAGGTAGAGCAGTTTGGCGAGGACTTCTTCGCGCGGCGGCAGCGAAGCAAGGTCATTGATGGCCTTGACGTCGATGGCGCGGCCTTCCACCATGCCTGCTTTGAAGGAGAAATTGGGGTTCGTTTTGGCGTAGGTGGTGAGGGCTTTGGCGAGGCCCACGGGATCGCCGGTGGTGAAGGCGATAGATGTCATACCGCGGAGGCCGTCGAGCAGTTTTTCCGAGGCAAGCCCTTGGGAGGCCTTGCCTGCGATGGTGTTTTTCACCACGGTGTAATCCCCGCCGGCGGCGCGGATGGCCTTCCGCAGTTCGTAGTCCTGGTTCACCGTCAGCTTCTCAAAACCCGCCACAAACATATGCGGAGAGTTGAGCACTTCCTGACGCAGTTTCTCGGCGTCTTTGATTTTGTCGGCTTTCTTTTTCATTTCAGGGGCTCCGCTATCTCTGGATGTGGATTAGGCCTGCTTCAGGTTGTAACGGGCAGGGTCAAGGTGGACGCCGGGGCCCATCGTGGAGCAGACGGTGACGCTCTTGACGTACTTGCCCTTGGCGGCGGCGGGTTTGGCGCGCACCACAGCTTGAATGAGGGTGTTGGCGTTTTCCAGCAGTTTGTCGGTGGCGAAGCTGACCTTGCCGACGGGGGCGTGAATGACGCCGGTCTTATCGACGCGGAATTCCACTTTACCGGCTTTGACTTCCTGGACGGCCTTGGCAACGTCGGTGGTGACGGTACCGGTCTTGGGGTTAGGCATCAAGCCGCGGGGGCCGAGTACCTTACCGAGACGGCCGACCGAGCGCATCATATCGGGGGTGGCAACGACGGCGTCGTAGTCCATCCAGTTTTCCTGCTGGATTTTATTGACCATTTCTTCGCCGCCGGCGAAGTCCGCGCCCGATTCAAGGGCTTCCTTGATTTTGTCGCCGGAAGCGATAACGAGGACTTTCTTCGATTTACCGAGGCCGTTGGGCAACACGATGGTGCCACGGACCATTTGATCGGCGTGCTTGGGATCGACCCCGAGGCGCATGTGCACTTCGACGGTTTCGTCGAACTTGGTGAATTTCACCTTTTGAACGAGGGGGATCGCTTCTTCGAGGTTGTAATCCTGCCGCGTGACTTGCTTGAACGCAGCAAGATACTTCTTGCCTTGCTTTGCCATAATGTTGACTGGTCCTAGCGGCTCAGCTCAAGACCCTTAGGTCCGGCTTTGCCTCCCATGAGAATCGCGCACTCAAGGAGCGCGCAATCACTTACTATAACAGTCGCGTGCGCGAAGCGCAACTTTCTGTTGTAAACGTGCCCGGGCGGGGCGCGTCAGATGCGCTCGGCGATGAGGCGGTCGCCGCGGCCGCGCTGCCTCAAGAGGTCCTCAATGACTTCGAGCATGCGCGGTGGACCGCAGGCGTAGACATCCACGGGTTCGGTGGAATCGGCGAGATGCTGCCGGAGGGCGGCAGGGGCGGTGCCGTGGAAGCCATCCCACTCTTCGTCAGGCTGCACGACAGCCAGCGACATGTTCAATTGTGGGAGCGTGGCGCGAAGCGATTCGAGTTCCGCGGGGGGAGGGATTTCGCATTCGCGGTTGGCTCCGAAGATGAGATGAACGGCGTTGGAATCCTGGAACTCGCCCATATGGCGGAGCATGGACAGGATAGGCGCCAGTCCGCAGCCGCCGCCGACGAAACAGCGGGGGCGGGTACTCATTTCATCGAGAACGAACGCACCGAGGGGGCCGCGGACGGTCATTATGTCGCCCACTTTGGCTTGTTCGGCAAGCCAGGTTGAGAAGGCGCCGCCTTTGTGGATGCGAATGATGAACTCCAACAATCCTTCCCAGTTGGGGAGATTTGCCAGCGAGTAGGCGCGGCGGATATCCGTTCCGGGCGGAGTGAGTTCCATGTATTGCCCGGGAGCGAACTCGGCGGCGCTGCCGGTTTCGGCGTCGGGCTCAAGGCGCAGCGTAAGGGACACCGCGCCCTCCCAGGCGGGTTGCATGGCCGTAATCGCCGCCTTACGAACAGGCACCTTTTGATGAAGGACCTGTGCGCGGTTGTAGGGCAGCTCGACGGTGAGATCTTCTTTCGGTATGCAGCGGCAGAGGAGGACGGCGGCGGGATCCGATTTGGGAAGCATGGCGGGATCGTGCTTTCCCATCTCGTAGCTGCCCTTGGCGACTCGCGCCTGGCATTGTCCGCAGGTGCCCTCATGGCACATTGCGGGAAGAAAATAGCCGGCGGCTTCAGCGCCGGCGAGGACATCGGATTGCGCGATGGGGAACCGCAGGCGTTCCCCATCGCGCGTGACGAGAGTGATTTCCATGGATGGATGCAAATAGCTTAGGCAGCGGAACGTGCGAGCGAGGCGGCAATGTCGGCTTCGGCTGTGGTGATGGGCTGCACGCCGAATTTCTCCACCAGCACGCCGATCAGGGCTGGGGTGAGGAAGGCGGGCAGACTTGGGCCGAGCCGGACGTTGCGCACGCCGAGCGCGAGCAGAGTCAGCAGCACGGCTGCCGCTTTCTGCTCAAACCAGGAGACGACCAGCGACAGCGGGAGTTCATTGACGCCGCATTGGAAGGCATTGGCAAGGGCCAAGGCGATCTGGATGGCGGAATAGGAGTCGTTGCACTGGCCGACATCGAGCAACCGCGGGATGCCGCCGATGTCGCCATGGTCTTCCATGTTGAAGCGGAACTTGCCGCATCCGAGCGTCAGGAGCACCGTGTCCTTGGGAGCTTTTTCGGCGAAGTCGGTGTAGTAGTTGCGTCCTGGGGCGGCTCCATCGCATCCGCCGATGAGGAAGAAGTGCTTTACGGCGCCGCTTTTGACGGCTTCGATCACTTGACCTGCCACGGAAAGGACAGCGTTGCGGCCGAAGCCCACGAGGATGGTTTTTTCGGGCGCGGTTTCGGCGAAGCCAGGCAGCGCGTTGGCTGCTTGAACGACTTGCGCGAAGTTGCCGTCGGCGATGTGACGCACGCCCGGCCAACCTACCGGTCCGGAGGTGAAGATGCGGTTGCGATAGGACGGTTGCGGTTCAATGAGGCAGTTGGAAGTCATGACGATGGGGCCAGGGAAGGCCGCAAATTCCAACTGCTGATTCTGCCAGGCAGAGCCGTAATTGCCTGCCAGGTTCGGACAGGCGCGGAGATTGGGATAGGAATGCGCGGGAAGCAATTCGCCGTGCGTATAAACGTTGATGGAGGTTCCCTTCACGGCCTCGAGGACGCGTTGCAGGTCGAGCAGATCGTGGCCGGAAACGAGAATGGCTTTGCCGGCGACGGGGGTGGTGCGCACTTGCGTCGGCGCCGGGATCCCGTAGGTTCCGGTATTGGCGGCATCCAGCAGTTCCATCACTTTGAAATTCAATCTGCCGAGGGCGAGCGATTCTTCGAGCAGGACACCGATGTCGGCTGGATCGGAGGCCAGTAGATCGAGGGCATGGGCGATTCCCGCCCCCACCTCGTCGCGCGATTGGCCGAGCACGTCGGCGTGATGGGCGTATGCGGCGACACCCTTCAGGCCGTACAGCACGAGGGCGCGCAGGCCCACCACATCTTCACCCACCAGATCGAGCCCGGCGCGCACGCTGGCAATGTTGGCCTGTTGCAGCAGATCAGGCAATGCGGCGGCGGGAACGAAGGCAGCGGGGCCGCCCAGACGCGGGGTTCCGGGAGTAGCCGCCTCGTAGGCGTCGCGCAGGCGGTCGCGGACCTTCGCCGCCTCGGCGATCATCTCCACGAACCGGGCGCGACTGAAATTGACGTTGGTCAAAGTGGTGAACATGGCGTGGCGGACGAAGGCATCGGCGGCTGCATCCGGTTTTCCCAATGCGTGCAGACGCATGGAGTATTGGCCGATTCCCTTCAATTGGTAGATGAGCAGATCCTGCAGGTCCGCTGTCGTTTCATCTTTTCCGCATACGCCCTTTGCGGTGGCGCAACCGCTGCCGGACTCGGCCCGTGTAGTCTGCTCGCACTGATAGCAAAACATCGAATCTCCGTGGTGGTTGGATTTGGTAGGTTACTGCGATTAGGCAGTGTGAGAACTACGAGCAATCCGAGGGCCAAATCTTCCAGGTGAGATTAAATGCATGCAGAATCCATGTTTTCAACGGTGTTTCCGGAATGGGCGGAGCGGTCGTTGGCGGCGGCGGTGGTGCGATGCGCAACTTCACCCAGTTGAGGCGGGCGGGGTGTCTAATCCTGCCGCAGGGCGACGAGGGGATCGATTTGGGATGCGCGCCGCGCGGGTAAATAGCCGGCGAGAATTGCGGCGCCGAGGAGAATGAGGGTGGCGAGCGAAAGAACAGTGGGGTTGTTGGGCTGAGTGCCGAACAGGAGCGATTTGAGGAGACGGGAGGCGCTCAATGCGGCAGGAACGCCGATTGCGAGTCCGATTCCAGCCAGCAGGAGAACGTGGCGCAGAACCATCCACATCACCGCGGCGCGGTGTGCGCCCAAGGCCATGCGGATACCGATCTCGCTGAACTGGCGGGCTACGGTGTAAGACATGGTGCCGTAGAGGCCGACGCAGGCAATGAGAAGGGCAAGGACGGCGAAACCCGAGCAGAGTTTGGCGAAGGTGAGTTCGCGGTTGATCGTGCGGTCGATTTCGGCTGCCTGTGTGAGCACGTTTGTCACGGGGATGCGGGAATCGGCTTCACGCACGATCTGCTGGACGGTGGGCACGAACCGCAGGGGATCACCCGCGGTGCGGAGGGCGTAGGTGACGCGTTCGGGGGAGAACTGGGTGACGGCCACGAACACGGTCAAGGGACTTTCCTGTTTCAGGCCACCGTTGCGCAGATTGGCGGACACCCCGACGATTTCGAGCTCCCGCTTCTCTTCCGGAAGTGCGATGCGCCGGCCTAATGGGTTCTCGTTTGGAAAGTAGGTTTGTGCCAGACGCTCACTGATGATAGCGACGGGAGGGGCGCCGGCCTGGTCGCGGTCATCGATCTCGCGGCCCGCCAGGATGGGAATCTGCATAGTGGTTAGGTAACGCGATCCGGTGGCGAGGCTGCGCGCGCCTCCGATGGTCACCGTGCCGGCCTTCATCGTTCCTCTAAATGCGGGGCCGGCATGGCCGGCGGTGACGATGGAGGATCTGGAAAACGTCGCACTAAGAACACCGGGAACCGATTCGAGGCGTTTGCGCAGATCGGTGTAGAAAGTGGCGATCTCAGGGGGGCGATGTCCTGCCTGGTGGGCATTCAACGAAAAGAGCAGGATGTTCTCGCGGGCGTATCCCAATTGGACGGAGTGCAGATTGTTGAGCGTTTGAACGAACAGTCCGGCGGCTACGAGGATGAGGAACGATCCGGCGATCTGGGCCACCGCCAGGGCGTGCTGAACACGTCGGCGTGGTCCGCCGGCGCGGCCGTTTTTGAGTGCGGGCATGACGTCGGGCCGTGTTGCCTGCAAGGCTGGAGCGAGTCCGAATATCAGGCCGCAAAGCAGGGAGAGGGCCGCGGTGGCGGCGAGCACCTTCCAATTCAAGTCCGCATGGAGCGTGAAGTTCTGCTGCCCTTTGGAGAAAAGAAAGGTGAGCCAGCGGATGCCCCAGACGGCGAACAGGATGCCCACTACTCCGCCGAGCGAGGACAGCATGAGGCTTTCGGTCAGCAACTGCCGAACGACGCGGAAACGCCCTGCTCCGAGGCTGAGCCGGACCGCCATTTCGCGGCGCCGCGCGGCCGCTCTTGCGAGCAGCAGGTTGGCGATGTTGGCGCAAGTGATGGCGAGGATCAACCCGACCATGGCGAGAAGCACGTAGAGTGGCTTCGAGTACTCGCGGCGCAAACTGCCGAGTCCGGCGGCGCCCGGATTCAGAAGGAGCGCGGGCAGATTGGCGCGCTCGGCGCCGGTGGCGGTGCTGTCCACCCACCGGTGGAATCTGGGTGCGAGAACTGTCTGGGCCTGGGCCATGCTGATACCGGGATGGAGGCGGCCCATCATTTCAATCCAATAGAAGTTCTCGTCGCTGTACATGCGGGCGGTTCGCGGGCCGTCCACGAGGAGATTCGTGTGCAGGGGGAGGTAGAGGCCGGCGGCCGTTTGCGGGTCGACCCCGAAGAACTCCGGCGGAGCGACGCCGATCACGGTGAAGGGAACGTTGTCGACGAGAATCGACTGTCCGACCGCGTTGGCGGGCCCTCCGAAGCGATTTTGGCTGGCTGCAAAACTGAGGACGGCGACGGGGGCCGCTCCTGGACGATCGTCCCCTGGGTCGATGAGACGGCCGGCGGCCGGGGCCACCGACAAGCCGCGGAAATATTCGCCGGTGACATAAACTGTGGCGGCGCTGGTGGCCTGCCCGCGGAAGACGACGGTACGGCTCTGTCCGTTGAAGTATCCGAACACCGTGGAAAAGACGGGGTTGCCGTCGCGCATTGTCTGGAAGGCGCGGTAGGGGAACATCCCGCTGACCAGGTTTCCCTTGCTGCCAGGCCAGAGAACGCCTTGCACGCCATGGACGACATGGACCCAGTCCTTGTTGCTGTTTTGCGGAGGCCGGCTGGACCAATTGAGGACGACCAGCGATTCGGGATCGGCCACCGGGAGGGAGCGCATCAGAATCGACTCCATCAAGCTGTAGATCGCCGTGTTGGCGCCGATGCCGAGCGCCAGCGACAGGACAGCCATGGCGCTGAAGGCTTTGTTGACGGCGATGGTGCGGAAGCCGTAGCGGAGGTCCTGGCTCAGCTCCGAGAAGAATCGTGTCATCCAGATCTCTCTTGCCTCTTCGCTCTTCCGCGCGACAATGCCGAATCGCCGGCGGGCCTCGGCGTGGGCGCACTCGGCAGTCATCCCTTCCGATTGCAGTTCGGCAGCCTTCTGGGCGAGGTGAAGTTCCATTTCTTCACGCAGAGTTTCGTCGCGGCGGGCGCTATTCGACCAGTACTTCAGCCGCCGCCAAAGGCGGGTCATTCTGTCCCCATCACGCGGGCGATGGCCAGCGTCAACTTGGTGTACTGGCGGGTTTCAACAACCAGTTGTTTGCGGCCGGCGGCGGTGATTTTGTAGATTCGCGCCCGCCGGTTGTTCGGTGTCAGGCCCCAGGCTCCGTCGATCCAGCCGTTCAGTTCGAGGCGCTGGAGAGCGGGGTACAGCGAGCCTTCCTCGATGAGGAGTTCGTTGTTGGAAGATTGCTGAAGGAACTGCAGGATGCCATATCCATGCAGGTCGCGGCGCGAGAGCGTGCGCAGAATCAGCATGTCGAGGGAACCGGGGAGGGAATCGTTTTTTTGTGGTTTGCGTCCCATGCCTAGAATTCTTAGCTTAAGAGCGGAAGCCACGCGAGTCAAGCAGCGGCGGGAGTACTCGCTGCGCCTTGCCGGGCAGGTGCGATAATCAGAAGTTCAGCCTGCCGATGCGCCTATTCTTCTCACGACATATCCCCTCCATCGAGCGGCTTCTGCTTGTGGAAAGCGGATCGCGCTACGTTCTGGACAATCTACTGCCGGGTCTGGTGGAGGCATACGGCGAGCGGTTGAAGGTGGATGTGGTGACCTGTTTTCAGGGGGAGCCGGAGAAACTGCCGGCGGGCTCGAAGATCTACCGTGTGTGGGATTATCCGGACGGCGCGTCCCGCAACCGGTTGTTGAACGAACTGCGCGGCGCCGGTTACAACACCGTGGGCATTATCTGTTCCGGCGAGCCGGTAATGGTGAAGTGGAAATGGTGGTTGGCGTTTCGGATTCCGGCCAAGGTTTTCGTGCTCAACGAAAACGGCGACTACTACTGGTTCGACTACAGCAACTGGCGGATCATGCTGCACTTCGCCTTGTTCCGCGCCGGACTGACGGGCGCCGATGCCGTGACCACCGTTACACGGGTGGCGATGTTTCCCTTCACGCTGAGTTATCTGATGCTGTTTGCCGCGGTTGTACACTTACGAAGAAAGGTACGCACATGAAAGCGATTCGAGTCCATGAGACGGGCGGTCCCGAGCAGATGAAGGTGGACCAGATCGACATTCCGCCGCCGGGGCCCAAGCAGGCTTTGGTGAAGATCAACACCTCCGGGGTGAATTTCATCGACATCTATTTCCGGACGGGATTGTACAAGGCGGATGCTCCATTCACGTTGGGCATGGAGGCATCGGGGGTGGTGGAAGCGGTTGGCGAGGGAGTTTCGGAAGTGGCGGTGGGCGATCGAGTGGCCTACGCGATGACACGCGGTTCCTATGCGGAGTACGCCGTTGTGCCCTCAGCGACATTGGTGAAGGTGCCGGACGGGGTGGCGCTGGAGGCGGCTGCCTCGGTGATGCTGCAAGGCATGACGGCGCACTATCTCAGCCATTCCACATTCCCACTGGAGAATCATCACACGGCGCTGGTTCATGCCGCGGCCGGGGGGACGGGGGCGTTGCTGGTGCAGATGGCGAAGATGCGCGGGGCACGGGTGATCGCCACGGCGGGCAGCGCCGGGAAGGCCGCGCGGGCGAAAGCCGTTGGCGCCGATGAAGTGATCCTTTATGCCGAGCAGGATTTCGAGGCGGAGGCGCGCCGGCTGACGGGCGGCGCAGGTGTCGATGTGGTGTACGATTCGGTGGGCGCGGCGACGTGGGAGAAGAGCCTCGGGTCGTTAAAGCCGCGTGGCATGATAGTGAGTTTCGGAAACGCCTCCGGGGCGGTGCCCGCGGTGCAGCCGCTGGTGCTGAGCACGAAGGGATCGCTGTTTCTGACGCGGCCGACGCTGGCGAGTTACTGCGCCACTCGGGAGGAGTTGCTGTGGCGGGCGGGCGATGTGCTGCGATGGCTGGCGGCCGGCACATTGCAGACAAAGGTGCACCGGGTTTACGGGTTTGAAGAGGCGGCACAGGCGCATATGGATCTGGCGGGGCGGGTGTCGGCGGGCAAGCTCCTTTTGAAGCCATGAAGCTGCTGTTGCTGCTATGGGCGGCTCTACAGCCGCAGCAACCGGGAGGCACAACGGGGCCCGAGCTGCTGACGTTCGACGAACTGGTTTCGCTGAACGAGAAAGAGCCTGACGAGGGGCTGCGGAAGAAAATGGACGGGCTGCTGACGACGCCGTTCATCGGCAATGCGGCGCACATCGCCCAGGTGGCGCCGCATCGTCCGAACATGGTCACCGTCGGTCCGGTGCTGCGTGTCACGGAGTGGAACATCGAGCGGGGAGGGAACTTCGAGCTCATCCGGCTGGCTTTCACCGATCCGGACGCGTTCGAGAAAGCGTTTCTGAAAGAGCAGAAGGAAGTCACGGCGCAATTGCTGGAGGCAAAGCAGCAAGCAGTCCACATGAAAGACAGCGACGTGCTGATTCTGAATGAAGTCGATTACGGCATGTCGCGCACGGAGTATCGCGATGTGGCCAAGGAACTGGCCGCGGCGTTAGGGATGAACTACGCCTACGGGGTCGAGTTTCTAGAGGTCGATTCGATCTACCTGGGGACGGAAGAACTGGTGGACCCGGACGAGAAGACACGTGAGCAGTTCCGGAAAGACATGGCAGTCGACCGGTCGCGGTACAAAGGCCTGCACGGTACGGCGATTCTCAGCCGGTATCCCATCACGGCGGCCCGCAATCTGCGCTTCAAGGTCTGCTACGACTGGTATGGCGCGGAGAAAGACGAGGTCAGCAAGTTGGAGAAAGGGAGACGACTTGCCGCGGACAAGCTCTTTTTGGAGCGCATTGGGCGCGAAGTGCGCCGCGGGGGAAGGATGGCGTTGATTGCCGATATCGCCGTGCCTGATTCTCCGACGAAGACCGTCACTATCGTGGCTGCCCACCTGGAGAACAAGTGCAAGCCGGAATGCAGGGTGGAACAGATGCAGCAATTGTTGAAGGAGTTGGAACGGGTGAAGCATCCGATGGTGCTCGGCGGCGATCTCAATACCACGGGGGCCGACGGCGCTCCGACATCGATTTGGAGAGAGGTGAAGAAGCGAGTGCGGAATCCGGAGTTCTGGGCAAGCCAGGCGATATCCTGGTTCAGTCCGGTGGCGATTCCGAAGTCGTTTGCCGTTCCGGCGAACTACTTCAAGAACTACCATGACCCTTCGGCCACCCATGTACCTTTCGTGGCTCCCAACAAGGAGGCGGCGCTGTTCGACACGATGGAGAAGTTCCGGTTCGCGGGCGGCACATCGTTCGATTACGCTGGGGATCCGCTGCGGTCGATCAATGCGCGCGGGGGGAAGCTGTCGGCATCGAATGAGCGGGCGGCGAAGGGCTTCACGACCACGTTCAGTTTCAAGCGCGATCTGAAGGGGATCGCCGGGCGGATGCGGCTCGACTGGCTGCTGGTCAAGCCGGTGGGCGACGACGGCAATCACCCGTTTCATTTCGCGCCCTATTTCGCGCGGACGCTGGAAGCGTTGAATCTTTCCGTGCCGGACGGCATCTCCGATCATCACCCGATTACGGTGGACCTGCCGCTGCTGCCGGAAGCCCCGAAAAAGTAACATTTGATAAATCTGCCGGAAATCGACGCAATTGTTATCGATGTGCGAAACTGTGCCCATGCGCAGTTTCGCATTGTTCTCTCTCTCGTTTTTTCTGCTCAGTCGCAGTGCTTATTCACAATCGGAAATCGGCGGCGCCACGCTCAACGGCTCGGTTACGGACTCTTCGGGGGCGGCGGTGGCAGGGGCCAAGGTGACGGCGCAAAATCGCGACACGGGATTGGAGCGGAGCGCTGTCAGCAGCGAGGCCGGGCTCTACAATCTAGTTCGAATGCCTGTCGGCCGCTACGATCTGACGGTGGAATATCAGGGGTTCAAGACGGCGAAGAAACCGGATGTTCCGCTCGCCGTGGGCGCGGTGCTGACGATCGATGTGCAACTGGAAGTGGGGGCGTCGTCGGAGAGTGTAACAGTGACGGCGGAGACTCCGGTGATCGAATCGACGCGGTCGCAGACCAGCACGGCGGTGAATGAGAAGGCGGTGCGCGACCTTCCGATCAACGGGCGTAATTTTCTCGATTTCACGGTGTTAACGCCGGGCGTGGTGCGCGATCCGCGCGGCGGCGATTTATCCTTCGGCGGGCAACGCGGCACCGCCAACAGCCTGCTGGTGGACGGAGGGGATTCCAACAATCTGTTCTTCGGGCAGTCTTCGGGCCGGGCCGGCACGAGAAATCCCTACACGTTCAGCCAGGAGGCCGTGCAGGAGTTTCAAGTGAACACCAGCGGCTACAACGCCGAAACCGGGCGTGCCGGCGGCGGAGTGATCAACGTTGTGACGAAGAGTGGCGGCAACGAATTTCACGGCACGGGGTTCTGGTTTTTCCGCGACAAGGGGCTCAATGCGAACACCTTCTTCAACAACGCCGCGGGGCGTGTGAAGCAGCCTTATCACTTCAACCAGTTCGGGGGCAATGTTTCCGGGCCGGCGGCGCGGAACAAGCTGTTCTTCTTTTACAACTATGACGGGCAGCGCAATACCTTGCCCAATCCGGTGTTTTTCCCCACCAATATTGCGATTCCCTCCGATGCGGCTTCGCAGGCCGCGGCGGGCGAGTTGCGGGCCTTTCTCACGCCCTACACCACGGGGTTCGACAACAGCATCCACACGGTGAAGATGGACTGGATCGCCTCCGCCACGGACACTTTCAATGTGCGCTACAACTACCACCGTTTCAACGGGAAGAATTTCGAGAACGCGGGGGCGCAGTCGGCGGCCGAACATACGGGCAACAGCCAAAACAACACCGACAACATCGCGATGCAGTATACGAAGGTGATTGGGTCGAACAAGGTGTTCGATTCACGGTTTATCTTTCTCAAGGACAACGCCCCGGGTCAGGCGAATGCCACCAGTCCCGAGGCCCAGATCCGGCAATCGGGGGCCACAATGGTGGCTATCGGCAGGAACAATTTCAGCCCCCGTTATACGAATACGAAGAAGCTTAACTTCATCGAGAGTCTTGCCTGGAATAGCGGCAAGCACGCGTTGAAAGCCGGCGCGGATCTCAACTTCGAGCGTATCGACAACTTTTTTCCGGGGAACTTCGGCGGTTCGTTCGTATTCGATTCGCTGGCGGACTGGACCAATAAGCGGCCCTCGGCGTTCACGCAGGGGCTGGCCGGGGCAGGCACCGATGGCCCGCTCACTAAGCCCAACGTGCAGGAATATGCTTTCTTCGCGCAGGATACGTGGCGCGCTTCCGAGAAGTTGACCTTCAATTTCGGCGTGCGCTACGACCTGTTCTCCTATGCGCAGCCGGGGGTGCAGAATCCGAACCAGCAATTGTTGAGCGCGGGGCTGGACACATCGAAGATACATCGCGACAACAACAACCTTGCGCTGCGATTCGGCTTCGCGCGGCGCATGGGGGACAAAATGGTGCTGCGCGGGGGCTACGGTGTTTTCTATGCGCGCACGGCGTCGATTCTGATCGGAACGGCCCATTCGCAGAACGGGATCCAGGTGCAAACCTACACGTTGAGCGCGGCCAATCCAGCGCAGGCTGCATTGATTCCGCGCTATCCGAACGTACTCAGCGCACCGCCGGCGCTGGGGCGTACTCCGGATATTTACGTGGTTGCTCCGGACTATGTGCAGCCGCAGTCGCATCAATGGAGTCTGAACTGGGAAACGCAGTTGGGACGGGATTACGCCCTGACGCTCGGTTATCTGGGCGTGCGCGGAGTGCACCTGTCGCGCACACGGGACATCAATCATTTCCCCGGCGCCGACACACCGTCGACTTTTTCCGGCGGGGGCAGCGTCGTGATTCAGCGGCGGCCCAACGCCCGTCCGAACACGGCCTTCGGACGGATCAGCCTGTTCGATTCGGGCGGGGATTCGGTTTATCACGGCGGCTTCGCGCAGGTGAGCAAGCGCTTTGCGCAGAACTTCCAACTGTTGACCAGCTACACGTGGTCGAAGGTGATCGACACTTTGCCCGACCAGACTTCGGTAGTGCCCGGCAACGCGGGCGACGACGCCAAGGTAGCTTTCGACACGCTGAATCCCAATGCGGATCGTGGTCCGGGGGACGCCAACATCAAGCACCGCTGGGTGCTTTCGGGCGTGTGGGATGTAGACTATGCGAAGAACCTCTCCAGCCCTGTGTGGCGAGCCGTTTTGCGCGGCTATCAGATTTCGGCGATTTCCAACGTGCAGTCGGGCCGCTGGTTCAGCGCGCGGTCGAATGTGGATCTGAACAACGATGGGAACAGGTTCTCGGACCGCTCGCCGGGGTATGGACGCAATACGATTGAAGGTCCTGGATTCGCGGCTGTGGACTTCCGCGTGTCGCGGGATGTGCCCATCTATCGGGAGCGGGCCAAGCTGCGGTTGATGTTCGAGGCCTTCAACGCCTTCAACCGGGCGAACTTCAGCGCGCTGCAGTTGACGCCCTTCAACTACAACGCGACTACTCGCGTCTTCACGCCGGTGGCGAACTTTCTTGCTCCGTCCAACACCTCAGATCCGCGCATTCTGCAACTGGCGGCGCGTTTCACGTTTTAGGCGGCGTGCGATTGCGGCGGGCGCACGGAGAGGGAGACCAAAGCGCCCACCAGAGCCAGTCCGGCCAGCGTCCAATACACTTCCTGGTAGCCGGCGGCGAGGTTGCCGGCGGCGCGGGCACGGTCCATGATTCCTGCGAAGTAGCCGGGGACGAGGAATCCGCAGGCGCCCCAGGCGCTGAACAGGATTCCGTAGTTGGCGCCCACGTTCCGGGCGCCGTAGAAATCGGCTGTGAACGACGGCATGACGGCGAGGTAGCCGCCATAGGAGAAGCCGACCAGGCACAGTCCCACCAGGAGCGGAAGAAAAGTGGTGGCATCGCGCAGCACGCCGGCGCAAGCCAGAATGGAGACGGCGCACATGCCCAGGGTGGCGGGTTTGCGTCCGAAACGGTCGGAGACGCTGCCCCAGCCCAGACGGCCCAGTCCGTTGAAGATGCTCATGATGCCGAGGGCGGCGCCCGGGGACATGAGGGCGCTGGTCTTGGCCATCTCTGTCAATTGCGGGCTGGCTTCTCCGATGGCGGTGAGACCCACGCTGGTGCCGAGGAAGTACACCAGCCAGAGCGCATAGAACTGCCAGGTGCCGAGCATCGCCTTGGGGGAGCGGTCGGCCTGCCCGGCGCGGCCCGCGGGCGGATTCCATCCAGCGGGCTTCCATCCGGAAGGAGGCACCCTGTAGAACTGTGCTGCTCCGATGACGCCCACATAAAACAAAACGGCAAGGATCAGAAAAGTTTTGGGGATGGTCACCGCCAGTTGCGATGGGTCCTTGCCGATCAGGAATTCGAGCAGCGGACCGAACAGCAGCGGTCCTACTCCAAATCCCATGACGGCGAGGCCGACGATCATTCCCCGTTTGTCGGGGAACCACTTGATGCACATGGCGATGGGAGTGACATAGGCAAAGCCGACGCCGAATCCGGCGACCAGTCCGTAGGCTACGGTGAGCCCCATCACCGTATCGCTGAAAAACGAAGCGAGCAGGCAGCCCGTGCCTAGGAGGAATCCTCCGAAGCTGGCCACCAGCCTCGGCCCTTTGCGGTCCTGCCAGAAGCCGGCGATGACCATGGCCACGGCGAAGGCGAGGATGGAATAGCGATAGGGGGTGATGGTCTCCGCCTTCGACCATCCATGCAATTGTGCGAGCGGACCTCGAAACACGGACCAGGAATAGATGACGCCAAGCAGGACCTGCATGAAGACTGCGGCGGCGGCGTAGCGCAGCCGGTTGGGAGCGGTTTCAGAATGCACCGGGTTATTCTACCCGATTCACCGGGTACAGAGGCGCCACGGCCGCGCTCCGCATGAGAGCGGAGTGCGGCAGCTTGCCGGCAATGGGCCAGAGGGCGTTTCCGAGCGGTTACTGGGCGTGCACCCGGGAGACGCTGTACTGGCTATTGGAGTCATGGCAGACGGCGCAACTCTCGCCATACTGATTGGTGTTGGCCGTGGCATGGGACCAGGCCGATTCCGTGTTGTGGCAGGAGAGGCAAGCGTTGGTCATGGGCGGCGTGGGGCTAACCGGGGCTTTGCCGTTCACGGTCGGCAGCGAAGTCTCGGCGAGCGGCAGCAACTGGGAATTGTTGACATGGCACTGCGAACAATTGCGCAGGTTTCCGGGATAGCGGGCTTCTTCTCCGTGAATCCTGTGAATGAAGTTCGGGAAGTTCCAACTGACGCCGTCTTCCACAAGGCTCGGAGTGTGGCAGAAGGTGCAGCTTTCCACGGTGTTGCGATTCCCGCCATGGAAGCCGAACTGCGTGTGGCAGGTCATGCATTTTGCGGTGGAAACGGCGGCTCGCCGGGCCTGCATCGGGCGGCCGTCGGCGCTAACGGTCACGACCTTGAACGAAGCCACTTCGCGCACCGTCCGCTGTTTAGCCGTTCCTTCGAGGAGAACGATGTTGCGGTAGGCTTCGATTCCGAACTGCCAGGATCCGCGGGCCGATTCCGGAACGGCGGCAGTGAAGGTGTACGTGTAGCGGCCGTTGCCGGCATCGGCGGCCTGGCGGGCATCTTCGCGCACATAGCTTTGGATGTCCGTCGTCG
>JAEUQG010000162.1 GCA_016789755.1 Bryobacterales bacterium | reverse complement strand
CGCTATCGGTTCCGGGGAAAAACCTTGGAATGGACCCAAACACGGCAGCGGGAACTGGGCTTTCCGAACCTCGCCCCAGGCGACTACGAATTGGAGGTAGAGGCCGGCGGCGCCGACGGGAAGTGGAGTGATGTCCCTGCTCGCGTCCGCTTCACTATTGAGCACCCATGGTATGGAACCTGGTATTTTCGAATGGCTGCTGCCGCGCTTGCCGCCGCTCTCGGCGCCGTTATCTGGCTCCAGCGCTCCAGGAGGCATCAGGCCATACGCAAGCAACTGGAGCAGGCCGTGGCCGAGCGCACTCGCGAACTCGAAGATGCGCGACTGCAATCGGAGCAAGCCAGCCGGCTCAAAGGGGAATTCCTTGCCAACATGAGCCACGAGATACGCACTCCGATGAACGGCATTATCGGGATGTCGCATCTTGCCCTGTCGTCGGCGCCGCAGGGCGCACAACGCGAAGCGCTCGAAACTATTCGCGATTCTGCAGAGTCCCTTCTTGTCGTTATCAACGACATCCTCGATCTTTCCAAAATCGAAGCCGGCCGGCTGGATATCGAGGAAGCCCCGGTTCGCATCCGCGGCATCGTCGACTCCGCCTACCGAATCCTGCATCCGCGTTTTGTGGAGAAGGGCCTCGCATTTCGCGCTGCCATACGACCGGATGTTCCAGAATGGATTGTAGGCGACGCGCTGCGCCTGCGGCAGGTGCTCCTCAACCTGCTCGGCAATGCGCTCAAGTTTACAGATGCCGGCGGCGTAACGGTCAATGTATCGCGGCCTGGCGGCGAAGAGTTGCGCATATCTGTCGAAGACTCCGGCATCGGTATCTCAGCAGCCAAGCTGGCCGTGGTCTTCGATCCTTTCCGCCAGGCCGATGGCTCCGTGGCCCGCAGGTACGGCGGTACCGGCTTGGGATTGGCAATCAGCTCCCGCCTCGTTCAACTCATGGGAGGACACATCGGCGTCTCCAGTGAGATGGGAAAAGGTAGTACGTTCACGGTACATCTCCCGTGCCGCCCTGCGACTGCCCCTGCGGAGGCGCCTTTGTCGTCGGCGCCGTCGAAGCAATCTACCCTCAGCATCTTGTTGGTCGAAGACAACCTCATCAATCAGCGAGTTGCCATGCGTGTGCTCGAACGCGCCGGGTATACGATTTCTGTCGCCGCAAACGGCCGGGAGGGCATAGAGAAGTGGCGCGGCGCCTGTTACGATATCATCCTCATGGACGTTCAGATGCCTGAAATGGATGGGTACGAGGCTGTGCGTTTGATTCGTTCGCTGGAGCAAGCCAGTGGAGCCCATATCCCCATCATCGCCATGACTGCCCATGCCATGGTCGGCGACCGCGAGGCCTGCCTGCAGGCCGGGATGGACGATTACATTCAGAAGCCTTTCGATCCTGCCCATCTGATCGAGAAAATCGAATCCACCGCTGCTCGTCTGCGTCCTTCTCCCGGCGCCTACTGCATCTCCGCTTCGACCGCCACATATGCCCTTACGTCTACGTTGCCGGGCTCAACAGGAGTCGCTGCGCCCGCTCCTAATGTGGTCCGAATGTCCACCGGCGTGACTGAGACCGAAGAACCTTCTTGAGCCACCATCACGGTTCCGAGCGTCTTGCCCAGGCCTGAGGCGATTGCCTCGGCGTTCGACTTCGCCTGCATCGTCGCCAACCGTAGCGCCTGTGCCCGCGCTTGCGAGGAATCCTTCAGCGTGAACTGAATCCCACCGACGTTCGTCGCCCCTGCTCCTGCCGCAGTGTCGATGGCGCGCCCTGCCAAGCTCAAGTCATTCACCGTTACTTCGATCGAGTTGGTCGCTGTGTATCCGTCGTTGCGCCGCAGATCGGGGTTGTAACGCGGACCGAGTGAATAACCGGTGGTGCGAATCTCGGTGTTTGCCCCTAGCGCTTGCCGTATCGCCCCCATCACGCGAGCAGTCTCCGAAGCGTTCTGATCGGCTGCTTCCGCGGCCGATGCCGCATTCGATGTGACACTAATCCGCACCTTCACCTGGTCGGGCCGCACTGACACAATGCCTTCTCCCGAAGCCCGTACCAGGGGCCGCCGTTGAACCACTTGCGGTAAAGCCGGCCAGGTAAGCAGCAAAGCCAACATCAGTCTGCGCATTGCACTCTCCTCCTTGACGAATTCTCGAGTCCTCTTGTATTTTCCCGTAAATCGAGTGGGCCCGCGCTGATTTGATCGATTCCACCCTTGCGTCCGGAGGCGAAATCGACCAAGGCGCGCCAGGGCCCACGATCTTAGTAACCGATGCGCCTGCGCGGAAGTTGCGCGGGATTGCCACGGGGATGCTTACGATTTCAGCTTCCACAGCACCTGGCGGAATATCCCCAGCCAGACCACGGCGTCCCGCTCGCTCAGGTTCATCCGGTGAATCAACTCCCGCAACCGGCGCTCGGCGCCCGCTGTCCCCGTGTGATCGTAGTATCCGCTCCAGGTGAGCGCCTCCGCCACGCGTTGCCGCAGTTCCTCGATCAGCACGGCCTCGGCGTGTTTCTTGCCCAGTACCGGTTGCAGCGCCATCCGCTCATCGCGAATCAACTCATAAAGGCACACAGCCACGGCTTGCCCAAGATTCATCGATCGATGCTCGGCCCGCGCCGGAATCTGCATCACCCAGTGGCAATGACTGATCTCCTCATTGGTCAGCCCCGATTTCTCCGAGCCGAACAGCAAAGCGACACCTCCGCTGTGTTCCCGCAGCATTCGCGCTCCCGTCTCCAGCCGGTGCAGCGGCAACGTCATCTCGCGCCGGTCGCCTCCCGATGTTCCAGCCACCAGTGAGCAGCCTGCCACCGCCTCTTCTACCGTGTCGTACACCCGCGCGGCTTCCATCACGGCGCCCGCGCCGACTGCAGACACCGCTTCCCGGAACGCAACTTCGTAAGGATTCACCAGCCGCAGATCGCAAAAACCGAAATTGCTCATGGCTCTCGCCGCCGCTCCGATATTGAGCGGATTGCGGGGCGAAACCAGAACAACGGAGAGGTTCAAATTCGGGTTATCGCAGTTCTTCCATGATCCGGCTGAGCGCTTCAGGACCCGGTCGTACTCTCGATTCGGGCAGCGTCGCCAGCGGCTCATCCACCATCCCCAGCATGTCGTGCAGAGTCTCGCGATTCTGCTCCATGTAGAGGATTCCCGTGAGAATTTCGCCGGCCTTTTCCGCGTCGGTGATGGCGTCGATGGCTTCCCGCTTACTCGTCGGATCGTAGTCGCGGCCGAGTTTCTTCAGCCGCAGGTGGGAGCCGTCGTGCAAGGCCACATCGCGAACTTCGCCTTCTTCTATGTCTACGTTGATCTCCTCGTAATAGGGCACGTAGCTGACATCGTGCAATGCCATTTCGTGCTCCTTCACATACGAGTAGCTCTTTGTGGACCCTTCGTGGTCGTTGAACGTCACGCAAGGCGAAATGACGTCTACTACGCTGAGACCGCGGTGCGACACACAAGCCTTGAGGATGTTGGTGAGCTGCTTCTTGTCTCCAGAGAAGGATCGAGCCACCATCGTTGCCCCCAGCTCAATGCCCATCAGGCAGCAATCGATGGGAGTCATGTCGTTAATGACGCCCGATTTCTGCTTCGAGCCGCGGTCGGCGGTGGCCGAAAACTGCCCCTTCGTCAGTCCATAAACGCCGTTGTTTTCGATGATGTAAACCAGCGGCACGTTGCGGCGCAGCATATGGATAAACTGCCCGATCCCGATGGAGGCCGTATCCCCGTCACCCGTGACCACGATACCGCGCAGGTTTCGGTTCGCCAGCAGAGCCCCGGTGCTCACCGCCGGCGCGCGCCCGTGCACGGAGTTGAATCCATGCGCCTGGCTCAGGAAATAGGCCGGCGTCTTCGACGAACAGCCGATGCCCGACATCTTCGCCACGCTGTGCGGCTCAATGCCCAACTCGAAAAACACTTCGATGATGCGCTCGGAAATCGAGTTGTGTCCGCATCCGGCGCAAAGTGTTGTCTTGCCGCCCTTGTAGGGCAGGACATCCAGTCCGATCCGGTTCACTTTCTTCGGCGGCGGTGCTGCTGCGGCGCTCATAATCCCTCCTGCTCGGCAAAGGCCTTTGTCACGGTACGCGCATCGAGCGGCATACCTCCGTAATAGCGAATGCTGCGCAATTTCGGCAGCAGCGGTACAGGTAAGTCCAGTTTCATCAGCGCCAGCAACTGCGCGTCGCGATTCTGCTCCACGACGTATACATGATCGTGAGCGGCGATGAAATCCTCAAGCTCCTGCGTGAACGGGTAGCCTTTCAACCGCAGATAGCTCGTTTCCACTCCGTACTCTCGTGTAAGCTGATCCCGGCTCTCTTCCACTGCCCAGTGCGACGTGCCGCAGCAAACGATGCCGACCGAGGCTCTTTCATTGCGTTCTACCTGCGGCGCGGGAATCCACTTCTTCATCGTCTCGAACTTGCGGCTTAGCCGGTCGACATTGTTTACGTAGTCGTCTTCGCGTTCCGTATACCCGGCCCGCTCATTGTGGCCCGATCCGCGGGTGAAATACGCAGCCTTGGCATGTTTGGTGCCGGGCAGCGTGCGGTAGGGGACTCCGTCGCCATCCACATCGCGGTAGCGGGCAAAGTCTCCGACACGGTCCAGATCCTCCGCCGTCAGCACCTTGCCGCGGTGAATG
>JAEUQG010000291.1 GCA_016789755.1 Bryobacterales bacterium | reverse complement strand
GATGGCGTTGCTCGAACGGCTATACCGGCGGCTAGCGGAGAAGCAAGAACAGGGAGAGCGGCTGCTGGACCGCACAATGGTGCTGTATGGCAGCAACATGGGGGACGCGAACATTCACGACAACACGAATCTCCCCATTATTCTCGCCGGCGGAGGATTTCGTCACGGGCAGCACCTCGCTTTCAAACGCGACAATAATCTTCCCTTGTGCAATCTCTATGTGGCGATGCTGCAGCGGATGGGGATCGAAGCACAGTCGTTTGCGAGCAGCACGGGTTTGGTGACCGGTCTCGAGATGGTTTAATTTTTCCGGGCCACAAGGGCGTGGACCCTGTATTCGTGCACCAGGCGGTCACCGGCGGGGATGACCCACGGCAGCCAATCTTTCGACGCAAGCGTGGCGTAGGAAAGGTGGGGCAGCTCAGGGTGCTTGCCCTGCAATGTGGAGATGATTTCTTGCGGGCCGGCGAAGTTCTGGAGGAACGGCATCGTCAGCACGGCGATACCGCCCGGATGCAACAGGGCGTCAATTTGTGCGAGCAACAGCCATGGCTCGGTGGTTACATCGAGCAGATTAAGCGCGGCCACGAGCGCCATGGATTCTCCCCTGAAGGGTGGATCGTGGGCATCGGCTATGACGGCGCCGATGCGTTGCGAATCTGGCGTACCCCATTGTCTGGACGCACAGAAGGCGAACTCCGGGCGGATGTCGCAGAGGATGGTGAAAGCAGCGAACCGGGACCAGATAGCGGCGTAGGCTCCGGGCCCGCAGCCGAGTTCGAGAGCGGCGCCTGCCGGTGGGGCGTGCCTGGCGAGTGCGTCAAGAAGCCACTGCATCAGGCGCCGGTTCACGCCGAGACGCCGCGCCTGCCGCGGGGTGGCGCAACGCTCCGGGTAGTGGCTGAGCACGTAGTTCCCTACCATGGCCACTTCGCCGGCGCCGGGAGGCGGCGGACTCCAATCGCGGTTGCGCAAAACGACGGGAACGCCGTCCACGACGGGAAACCGTGCGCGGCAACGCCGGCAGACGAGGGAATGCTTGCGGAGCAACAGGGCTGCGGGCCTTGCTTCCGCGCCGCGGCATCGCGGACACACCAAATGCGCCGTCAGAGGATCAGCCACGGACCAGCTTTCCTCGAAGGGTGAGAACCTGCTGTTCGGTGATGGAACGCGTAGCCCCTGGAGCTTCGCCTTGTCCTTCCAAAACAAATCCTACGGGAATTGTTTCGCTGCCCGCCACCGCGATGGGACGGCCGTTGGCGAGGACATCGGGCAATCCGGTAACGACCGTTCCGATGCCCGGGTGGGGGCATGCAGGGCATCCGTGCGCGCAACCGGTGGTGACGCGGTAGGAAGAACCGACGGTAGCGATGGGTCTGCCGTCGATAAGAACTCCGGTTGGTGTGGTGGAAATGATCTCGCCTGTAGCGCCTTTGCTATTGACCTTATGCCCGGACGCCGAGGGATAAAGGCCGCGGCGGGCGAGATCGCGAAACACCTCGTTGCGTTGCGCAATGGAAAGCCGAGTCAGTTCAATTGCCATCTTCCCTCCGGATGGGGCCGATGATACCACAGCGCCGGCAGTGTCTCCGGTGGTAGCCTTGTGACCGGAAAGGCCCTCCATGCATCGCATTGCCTTGCTGTTTGCTGCCTCGCTGGCCTTCGGGGAGACAGTCCACTTCCGGATCGCGAACGAACCCAAAGAAGGCGCTTTCACGTTCCTCATCCCAAGCGGCTGGAGGATCAGCGGCGGGATTCTACGAATCAACCCAATGACCGGCGGCGGCCCGCTCAACTCCATCGCGGCAAAGCTTGACATGCAAATCGCCAGCGCCGACGGACGCACCGTGCTGCGCTGGTTTCCCGAGATGAACTACGTCGATATGCGAGGCCAGCCGGCCGCGGCAATGTTCCGCCTGGGCAGCAATTACAACGGCGCGGTAGTGTGGCCGAAGTTGAATGCCGCCGGTTACCTGGAGCAGGCAATTTTGGCGCAGCAGCGCCGCGGGGCGGAGAATGTACGGGTGGTTGCGACGTATCCTTTGCCCAAGGCGGCGGACAGTTATCGCCAGGTGGTGCGGCAGATGCGTGTGCCCATTGATTTCCAGTTCGATGCGGCGTTGTTGCTGGCCGGCTACAGCGAAGGCGGCGCGCAGTGGGAAGAAGCGCTGTATACGGCGATTCAGGATTGGGGTCCGGCAGCGGCTGGGCTGTGGACGAACAAAGACACGTTCTCGGTGCGGACGAGCGCGGGTTCGCTGGAGAAATTGGGCACTGTGGTGAGTGTGATTCTCCATTCGGTACGTCTGAATCCGAAGTGGGTCGAGGGTGAGATTCGCGGCCAAATTCAGCGCAACGAAATCGCCATTCGGACGCAAGAGGAAGTTACACGGCTGGATAGAGAGATCGTGGAGCATCGGCGTCGCACAAATGCGGAAATCAACAATCAGATGTATCACAACCTGATGGGGACGGAAGAGTATGTGAATCCGCTGAGCAAACGCGTGGAGGTGGGATCGAACGCATGGAGTCATCGATGGGTGAATGAGCGTGGCGAAGCGATCTATAGCGACGATACGAACTTCGATCCGAAGCGGCTCGGGCTGGAGGGGTTTGTGCGGAGTCCTGTGCGAAGGCGCTTCCCGGACAAGTAAACCGGGTCAGTACACGCAACCGCCGTCAGGACCGCAGGTGACGCCGGCGCCGTCGCTGAAGACTGCTCCAACCATCTGCCCATCACCGCTGACGTTGCCGTACCAGCCGCGATTGCCGGGAGCGCCCAAGGCGCTGGGAGCATTCTGGCGGCAGAGTTGGACCAGATTCCAGGCGGCAGGTTGCCCTTCATGGCCTCCGTTGCCGTAGGCGTCCATCCAGTAGCGCCCACGGTTCACAACGGTGCATCGGCTGACGGCCTGTATGTCGACAAGGTGCAGTTCGCGGCCGTTGACGAAGACGCCAGTGTTGCCGTTCGATGCGCGCGCAGAGAGGTCTCCGCCGAGACGCAATCCGGGAAGGATGGCGCCCATGGCTGGCTTGCCTTCGTAGCCCCACAAGCCGGACCTGGCATCGTACCAGTAGCGCCCGGGAATCACCTTGACCCGGTAGCGGCGCCCCAACTCCTGGACCTGTTTCCATTCGGCGGCAGTCAGGGTTTTGCCGTTGACGACAATCGGGGCAGGGTCCTGCGCGGCCATGGCGAGTGTGGCGCACAACGTTAGGAGGAACCTCATGCCGGGTAACGTGCAATCGGCGGGTGAAATCCATCAGGCAATTTCGCCGAGACGTTGGAGGCTGAACAGCAAGCAGCGCGGGACGTGGAAGAAACCTTTGTAGGGGCCGCCTTTCAAGTCGAGGGCGGTGTTGCCGTAGCGGTCGCAGTAGCCGAACCACTCGCCGTGCTCCCAATCGACGAAGGTGGAGAAGGAGTAGGAGTCGACACGTTCGAGCCATCGCAGCCATTTCTCGTCGCGCGTTTTCGAATAGGCGAGGATGAGTGCATAAATCGCCTCGGTGTGGGGCCACCAGAGCTTCATATTGGCTTCCAACTGGAGAGGCGGTTCGCCGGCAGCATCGAGGAAATAGAACAAACCGCCGTGCTCGCGATCCCAGCCGGCTTCAAGCGACCCTTCGATAACATCGAGGAGAAACCGTTCGTAGCCGGAATCCTGCGATTGCAGGGCCTCGAGAACATGCCACATGAGCCAAGCGACCTCGAGGGCGCTGCCTGGACAAAGCAGTCGCGCATCGGGAGAATCGAGACGCTCGGCTTTGTTTTCGACAAGCGTGCGGCGAGAGGGGAGCCAATGTTCCCGAGCTTCGGAAAGGCACTGCCGTAGCAAGTCGTCGTAGCAGGGGTCGGGATCGACGGCACGGAGTTCCAGGGCCATGAAGGCTTTCACGTAGACATCCGCGAGGGCGCGCATGGGAGGCTGCCCGGGAAGCGCGGGGCGTCCCAGTGACGATGGGTTATTCATCCAGTGCAGGACGCGATGGTAGAGTTGCCGGGCTCGCGGGAGGTGGCCGGCGCCAGGGTCGGTCCTACTGTACTCAGCCAGGGCCAGCAGGTGGAAAAACGCGGCATAGGGCTTGCGCTGTTGGAATGCGGGGAGCCCGGCCTCGCTGAGGCTGAAATAGGTCGTGCCGTCGGGTGCGGTGGCGTGGGCATCGAGGAAGCGAAGGATCAGGGCGGCGGCGTCGCGCCACTCGGGGCGAGGCTCCACGCGGTTGTAGAGACGGCTGAACATCCAGACTGCGCGCCCTTGCATCCAAACGTACTTTCGTGTGTCGAAGACATGGCCGTCGCGCGCGAGGCAGTGAAACTGGCCGCCGTGGACGCGGTCGAGCGAGTGATTCATCCAGAAGGGGATGACGGAATCGAAGAGATTGCTGCGGTAGCGCGCGGCGAGTTCGTGTAACATGAAGCTCTCATTCTCCCATCACGGGGAACCAGTGATAAAATTCATGAGCAATGCGCCTGATTTCCGGATTCCTCTTCGCCGCTCTGTGCTTTGCGCAACGCACGGACCCCGTGGAGTTCTTCGAGACCAAAGTACGCCCCGTGCTGGCGAAGAACTGCTTTTCATGCCACACGCAGACGAAGCTGGGCGGGTTGGAGATGGCTTCGCGCGATACGCTGCTGAAGGGCGGCAAATCGGGCGCGGCAATTAATCTCGAGCGGCCGGAAGAAAGCCTGTTGGTGAAGGCGGTGCGCCAAGGGGACCCAAGACTAAAGATGCCGCCCAACGGCAAGTTGAGCGATGCGGAAGTGCTGGACATCGTGGCGTGGATTTCGCGCGGAGCCGTTTGGCCGGCATCGAGCGTGGCGAAGGGGCCGGGGTACCAGATCACGAAGGAGCATCGCGAATGGTGGGCTTTCCAGCCGGTGCGCAAACGGCCGGCGCCGGAGGTTCGGGATAAAGCATGGCCGCGCGGCGATACGGACCGTTTCTTACTGGCCAGTATGGAAGCGAAGGGAGTGAGACCGGTGAGACCGGCTTCGCGGCGGGACTGGATGCGGCGTGTTGCGCTGGATTTGACGGGACTACCGCCCGCAGCGGCAGATGTCGAAGCGTTTCTGCGCGACAAGTCGCCGGATTCGGAGGCAAAGGCCAAAGTGGTGGACCGGTTGCTGGCATCGCCACATTACGGCGAGCGCTGGGGGCGGCACTGGCTGGATGTGGCGCGTTATTCGGACGATCTGCTCAACTCCACACAGGATCAACCTTACGACAATGCATTCCGCTACCGCGATTGGGTGATTCAGGCCTTGCAGAACGACATGCCGATCGACACATTTCTCAAGGCGCAACTTGCCGGAGACTTACTGGCAGAGCCGGAAAAGCATGTGGCGGGACTGGGCTTCTTCGCACTGAGCCCGCAGTTTCAGGATGACCGTGTGGATGTGACAGGCAAGGCGTTTCTGGGGCTGACTGTGGCCTGCGCACAGTGCCACGACCATAAGTTCGATCCGATCCCGACGCGGGATTACTATTCGTTGCTCGGGGTATTCACCTCAACGATGGAGAGCGAGTATCCGCTAGCCTCTAAGGAAGTGGTGGCAGAGTACAAGCGGCGCAAGGAAGCGGTGGAGAAGCAGCAGCAGAAACTGGACAAGTTTTTGGAGGAACAATCGAAGCAGCTTGCCGAGGTGATGGCCCATCGCGCGGCGGATTATTTGCGGGGGGTGCGCCGATTAAGAGGGGCCGATGCGGATCCGAAGCCGGTGGCCGAGGCAATGAAACTGGATGTGGAAACGCTTACCCGCTGGCGCGATTATCTGGCGCTGAGCTCACGCGAGCATTCGACGTTCGACAACTGGCAGGACGAGGCGAAGTTGCCGGCGGCCGAAGTCCAAGAGAGGCTGCTTGCCGTGCTCGCCGAGAACAAGGAGATCGAAGAGAAGAACTTCATCCGGCTGGGCGGATCGAACGCGCGTGGGGACCTGGCGCGGGCGGACCTGCTTTCCCTGCCCCGCGAGAAATACCTTCTCTGGCGAGACATTTTTTCCAACAATCGATTTGGGAAGTTCGAAAGCGGGATCCTCTATCACAAGAAGGTTGACCGTTTTCTGAGCGGGGAGTGGAAGGGGCATCTCGACAACCTGCGCGCGGAACTGGATGCGCGTAAGAAGGCCGTTCCGGAGCAATACCCTTACTACCACGTCATTAAGGACCGGGAAAAGCCTAAGACTGAGCGGGTACGGATCCGCGGAGCGATGGACAATCTGGGTGAGGAAGCACCGCGGGGTTTCCTTTCGATTCTGTGCGAAGGAGACCGGACGCTGTTCCGCAACGGCAGCGGGCGGTTGGAATTGGCCGAAGCCGTCGCCAGCAAATCGAATCCGTTGACGGCCCGCGTGTTCGTGAACCGCGTGTGGCATCATTTGTTCGGCGCGGGTCTGGTGCGGACGCTAAGCAACTTCGGACAATTGGGGGAGAAGCCGAGCCATCCGGAGTTGTTGGACTCGCTGGCGGCGCGCTTCATGGAGCAAGGCTGGCGGCTGAAACCGTTGCTGCGCGAGTTGACGTTGAGCGCCGCCTACGGGGAGGGCTACGCCAACGATGCGAAGAACTTCGAGACCGATCCGGAGAACCGTCTGCTGTGGCGTGCTTCACGGCGGCGTTTGGATATCGAAAGCCTCCGCGATTCGTTGTTGAACGCATCGGGGGAACTGGACACCAAGGCGGGCGGGCTTCCGATGCGTCTCACGGAAGACAAGAACACACGCCGCACGGTATACGGATTCGTCAGCCGGCGGCGGCTGGACGGAACATTGTCGCTGTTCGATTTTCCCAATCCGAACAGCACCGCCGAACAGCGTATTCCCACCGCAACGCCTCTACAGCAGCTTTACTTTCTGAACAGCAAATTTCTTATGGACCGCGCCGCGTCCTTTGCCGCCCGCATGGCGAAAGACAAGGGCGACGACGCGGAACGGATCAGACACGCATACCGTATTTTGTTTTATCGCGAACCGGAGAAGCCTGAGTTGCAAGCCGGGCTCGCGTATCTGAAGACCAACGCCAATGCCTGGGGGCAGTATGCCCAGGTGCTGCTCAGTTCCAATGAGTTCGTATTTTACTAACATGAATCCCACCCGACGCGAAATCCTCGCCGCCATGGGCAGCGGCTTCGGCATGCTGAGCGCGGCCACCACCGTGAATCGCGGGCCGCACTTCACGCCGAAGGCGAAGCACGTCATCTACCTTTTCCTGAACGGCGGCCCATCGCAGGTGGACACCTTCGATCCAAAGCCCGCGCTGACGAAGTATCACGGCAAACCGGCGCCCAGCGGCAATCTGCGTACAGAGCGGAAGACAGGTGCTCTGCTCGGCTCCCCGTTCCAATTCCGGCGGTATGGACAAAGCGGCCTGGAGATCAGCGAGATTTTCGACAACTTGGGGCGGCACGCCGACGATCTATGCGTGATTCGGTCGATGCACACGGAGCGGCCCAACCACGAGCCATCGCTGTTCATGCTGAACTGCGGGCATGTGCTGCCGGGGCACCCATCGATGGGCTCGTGGCTCAACTATGGCCTGGGCACCGAGAACCAGAATCTCCCCGGATTCGTTGTACTGTGCCCGGGACTGCCTGTGATCGGACCCCAATTGTGGAGTTCGGCGTATCTTCCGGCGATTTTCCAGGGGACGCACATTCCAAATAACGAGAAGGAGCCGGAGAAGCTGATTCAGCATCTGCGCAACAAGCTGCTGGCGCAGCCGGAGCAGCGCAAGCAACTCGACCTGCTAAGCCAACTGAACCGCATGCACTTGAAGCGCGAAGGCGGCGATCCGCAATTGGAGTCGCGCATCGAGTCGATGGAGATCGCCTACCGCATGCAGACCGAAGCCTTCGATGCCTTCGATGTAGCGAAGGAGCCGGAGAAAGTGCGGGAGCGGTACGGGGATGGCGACTTCGCGCGCGGATGCCTGATCGCGCGCCGGCTGGTGGAGCGGGGAGTGCGCATGGTGCAGGTTTATTACGGCAACGGCCAGCCCTGGGACAATCACGACGACATTCTGGTGCATCGCAAGCTGGCACAGACCTCGGACAAGCCGATGGCGGCGCTGCTGGACGATCTAAAGGCGAGCGGGTTGTTGAAAGAAACCATCGTCATCATCGGTGGCGAATTCGGCCGTACACCGGCGGTGGAAGTAAGCGGGCTGGTGAAGTTCCAGAACGGGCGGGATCACAACAACCACGGATTTTCGCTCGTAGTCGCGGGCGGCGGATTCAAAGGCGGGATTGCCTACGGCGCCACCGACGAGTTTGGCTTTAAGGCGGTGGAAAACCGTGTGCATCCGCACGACCTGCACGCCACGGCGCTGCACCTTTTGGGTCTCGATCATAAGCGGCTGACCTATCGCTACAGCGGTCGCGATTTCCGCCTCACCGATGTATTCGGCAACGTCATCCACGATCTGCTGGCGTAGCGCATCGCACCAAGGCGCCCCCGAAAAGCCGTACCATATAAGGCTATGCATCACTACATCGTCTTTGGCCCGCAAGGTTCGGGCAAAGGCACGCAGAGCAAACTACTCTGCGAAGCATATGACCTGGTTCACATCTCGGTAGGCGACATTTTCCGCTGGCACGTCGCCCACCACACGAAGCTTGCGGCGCGCATCCGCCGCATCACCGCCGCCGGACTGTTAGTGCCCGACGAGATCGTGGAAGAGGTGGTCCGGCGCAGGTTGGAAGAGCACGACTGGAATTACGGATTCGTGCTGGATGGGTTTCCGCGCACCTTGCCGCAAGCCGAGTTTCTCTTCGAGAACTGGAACATGGACAAGGTGCTGTATCTGGATATTCCGGACAATATCGTGTTTGACCGGGTGATGGAGCGGGCGCGAGTGGGCGAAGGAAGCGGCTTCACGAAACGAGCCGACGACAATCCGGATGCCCTGAAAGTGCGCCTGCGGGAGTATCACGAAAAGACTTCCCGGCTGCTGGACTTGTACCGCAGCAAGGGGGTTCTGCTGAGCCTGGACGCGACGAGGTCGATAGACGAGATTCAGCTCGAGATCCGTCACCGTCTGGGCCTTCCTGAGCCCATCCGCAAGGCTGAAGCGTAGGGCCACATCGGCCGCGGAGCGAGGGGGAGCAGCCGCCACGATGCACAATCTGAATCTGCTACTCACGCTAGCCGCGGGGTGGATGGCAGCGGTGACGTTCGGCTACGGCACAATGCGCCTGGGCTGGTCGCCCATCGTGGGCTATCTGCTGGCGGGGATCCTTGTCGGTCCGCACACACCGGGTTTCGTGGCGGACAAAGCCCTGGCCGATCAACTGGCCGAAGTGGGCGTCATTCTGCTCATGTTCGGCGTCGGCTTGCATTTTCATCTGAAGGATCTGCTGGCGGTGAAGTCGATTGCTGTCCTAGGGGCGTTGGGCCAGAGTACCGTGGCCACGCTATTGGGAGCGCTTACGGCGCACATGTTCGGCTGGGGGTGGCCGGCGGGATTCGTGTTTGGCCTGGCTTTGTCTGTGGCCAGCACCGTGGTGCTGACGCGCGTACTCTCCGACAATGGACAATTGCAAAGCCCGACGGGGAGGATCGCCATCGGATGGCTGGTGGTGGAAGATATCTTCACCGTATTCGCACTGGTGCTGTTACCCGCGTTGTTTGCCGCCAAGGCAGACGCGAGCCTACCTCTGTCCTTCGCCATGGCGGCCATCAAGCTGGCTGTGTTCATCGCCTTCACTTTCCTTGCCGCAGGCCGAATCATTCCCTGGATCCTGAACAAAATTGCCGAAACGAACTCTCGCGAATTGTTCACGCTTGCGGTGCTGGCGGTGGCGCTGGGCGTGGCGGTGGGGTCGGCGTACCTCTTCGGTGTGTCGATGGCGCTCGGGGCGTTTCTAGCAGGCATGGTGGTGGGGCAATCGGAGTTCAGCGCCCGGGCGGGCGCAGAAGCATTGCCGATGCGCGACGCGTTTGCCGTTATGTTTTTTCTTTCCGTGGGTATGCTGTTCGATCCGCGTCAGGTATTGGAGTCTCCATGGCTGATCGTGGCCACGCTGGGCGTTGTAATGGTGGGGAAACCGGCGGCTGCAATGTTGATCGTGGCGCTGCTCGGCTACAGCTCGCGCATCGCGTTTGGTGTGGCGATTGCTTTGGCGCAGATCGGGGAGTTTTCGTTTCTGCTGGCGGCGTTGGGTACGCAAGTGGGAGCGCTGCCGGCGGCGGCGATGAATCCGATCGTGGCGGTTGCAATCGTCTCGATCATGATGAATCCGATGCTATACCGGGCACTGCCGCATGTAGAGGCGTTCGTGGCGGGGCATCCGAGGCTTTGGCGCGCGCTGAACCGGCGCTCGGCGGGGCAGCACAAAGAAGACGGCGGGACTCGCGAAGGCTTGGCGGCGCATCGAGCCGTCGTGGTGGGGTATGGGCCTATCGGACGATCCGTTACGAGGCTGCTGCGAGACCGCGGCATCTCGCCGACCATCATCGAGATGAACATCGACACCTACAAGACGTTGCGGGCGCAGGGTCACGACGTGGTGTACGGCGATGCCAACCAGCGCGAAGTTTTGCGGCAGGCTGGGGTCGCAACGGCGGATAGTTTTATCGTCAGCACATCGGGCGCGGCGGGCGCGAGTGAAGGGATTCGTATTGCACGACAGATCAATCCCGGCCTGCACGTGGTGTCTCGCGTGGATTACCTGGCGCAGTCGGAGTTGCTGCGCAAAGCGGGAGCGGATGAAGTGTTCGCGGGCGAGGGTGAAGTGGCGCTGGCGATGACCGGAAGCATTCTGCGCAACCTTGGAGCAACACCGGAGCAATTGGATTCGGAACGGGCGCGTATCCGCGCGGAGCTATTCCAACCGCGGGCAACGGATACATAGCGAGGGGCCGCCGGTGTTAGGATACATGCCATGCCGGACACTACTCGCCGTTCGTTTCTGCGCTCGGCTCCACTGGCCGCGGCAACACCCGCGCAGGCCGCGCAGCAGCCCCCCGCGACTACTCCGAAGAAGGCGTACCGCCGCACCAGTTTCGCTCCGGAAAGCGCGTTAAAGAAGATCAGCGACAACTTACTGTTATTCGAGGACACCGCCAATGTGTACGTGGTGCGCAACGGAAACCGCTGCGTGCTGATCGATTTCGGGTCGGGCAAGGTGCTCGATCATTTGCGGCAGGCGGGCATCACGCAGGTGGATTGGATATTGCATACGCATCATCACCGTGAGCAATGCCAAGGGGACTATAGGGCAGTGGAGCGCAAGATCCCCATCGCCGTCCCTGCGCACGAGCGGCACCTGTTCGATGACGCGGAAAATTTCTGGCGCAACCGGCGCGTGTTTCACCTCTACTACGTGCGCAACGATTTCAATACGATCACGGAGAACATTCCCGTGGCGCGTGCGTTGGCGGATTATTCGACCTTCCGCTGGCAAAACACGGACTTCTATGTGCTGCCGACTCCGGGCCATACGCTGGGGGCAATTTCGCTGCTGGCCACGATCGACGGAAAGCGCGTGGCCTTCACCGGCGATTTGATGTATGCGCCGGGGAAGATCCAGAATCTGTACGACACGCAGATCAACTACGGCGGATCGGAAGGCATCGACCTGGGCATCTACTCGCTGGCGCGGCTGCGGGAACAGAAGCCGGCGATGGTTTGCCCATCGCACGGCGATCCGTTGCCCGATCCCGACAGGGGAATCACGGAGACCATGCGGCGGTTGACGGATTATTACCGCTTCCAGACGGGCAGCAATCCCAGCGAGGAGAACGCGCCGTATGCGGTGAGCCCGCACCTGGTGTGTCATTATCAGACCACTTCGTCGTTTTATGCAATTCTCAGCAATTCAGGCAAGGCGATGTTCATCGACTACGGCTCGGCAAGCGGGGTGCACTTCGGCAATTTCGAACGCGCCACGGCGGCGACGGATCGAATCCGCTTCGTGGAGCACAACATCGACGGACTGAAAAGGAAGTTCGGCATGACACAAGTGGACGTGGCGATGCCGAGCCATATGCATGACGATCACATGAACGGCTTCCCCCACCTGGCGCGGCATCATGGCACGAAGATCTGGTGCTACGAAAACATGGTGGACATTTTCCAGAATCCGCGCGGGCACAATCTGGGCTGCACGCTGGGCGAGCCGTTTCGCGTCAGCCGTTCGTTCCGGCACGGGGAGAAGTTCCGGTGGGAGGAGTTCGAGTTCGAGATTACGCATTCGCCGGGACACACCGAATACCAGATGGCGCTGTTTGTGACGATCGACGGCAACCGCGTGGCCTTCACCGGCGATGCATTCTTCCCCAACCCGCGCAATGACGGGACGCTGCGTCACAACCTGATCTTCCGCAATCACGTCGAGAACGACAGCCACTTGAAGTCGATTCACAATCTGATCGAGCATGAACCGGCCCTGGTTGCTCCGGGCCACGGCAAACCGTATCCGGTGGACAGGCAGATCATGCTCGCCACAGAGCAGAAGTTCCGCACGCAGCAGAAGTATTTCTTCGATCTGCTGCCGGAGGGCGAGACGGATTTCGGGCTCGATCCGAGTTGGGTCAAAATCTACCCCTACCAGATGGTGCTTGGCCCGGGTTCGGTACAGAAGGCGGAGGTCCGCGTGCAGAACTACCGGCCGGAACCGATGGAAATGGAGGTGGCGTTGGTGACGCCCGCGGAGTGGAAGATCGAGCCGGACACGCTGAAATTCACCGTACCGGCGAAAAGCCACAGCCATGCGCCGTTCACCATCACTGTGCCTAAGTCATGGGAACGGCCCGGACAGCGGCTGGCGATCGCCGCGGATGTCCGGGCCGGGAAACGCTACCTCGGCCAAATCACCGAGGCAGTGGTGGACATAGTGAGCGGATAGCTACTGGTTGTTCGCTTTGCCGGGGGTGGGCTTTTGCGAAGACCAGGCGCTGCCGCCATCGGTGGTGCGCCCGTAGGAGATGTCCGCCTGCTGCTGGCCGAACACAACCGTATCGATCTGAGTGGCGCCATCGGTGTGGAAGAGGCCGATCTCTTCTCCGCTTGCGCCGAGTTTGAAGTTGGCGTGCAACGCGCCGAGTTTGGTTTCTTCGTCGGCCCAGAAAACGAGATAGCCCTTGGCAGCGACTTTCACGCCGTCGGGAATTCGGTACTTCGTGGGATTGGCGAGGGTGTCGGTGAGATACATGCCGCTCATGTCGACTTCCGTGTCCCCGGGGTTGTAGATTTCCAGCCAGTCGTCCCAGGCATCGGCCTTGTCAGGATTCACGAGTGTGGTCTTGTTGTCTGCGAGAAATTCATTGATCTTCAGGCCGACAGGAGTGATGGAAGCGTCGACACCTGTTGCGGGGTTCTCCTTGGCGGGAGTAAGAAGGTTGGTGGAAGCCCAGCGGCTGCCGGAGTTCCCCAATCGAATGTAGGCGCGGCCGCCGGCGATTTCAGGGAACTGCACGCTATCGAGGAGCGTTTGCGCGCCGGAAGCGGAGTTGTAGAGGTACAGGCTGCCACCGCTCGCCGAAATACGGAAGTTGGCGTGCGCTGCGCCTTCGCTGGTTTCGCCGTCGAGCCACACGATGAGCATTCCGCCGTCAGCCAGACTGCGCGATGGAAGCGCCCATTTGGTGGGGGTGCCGCTGCTATCGCTCAAGTACATTCCGGAGAGATTCACCGGGCCGGGGCCTAGGTTGTGGATCTCCACCCAGGGATCGGAATCGCCCGCCTCATCGGTCATGGAAGAGGTGTTCACGCTGACGATTTCGTTGAGTCGCACATCGGAGGGTTGCGCCTGCGTGTCGAGCCAGGGACGTAAATATGCGCGGCGGTCTTTCACAAACTGCATCACGCCGAGCAGCGAGGTCTGTCCGCTGGCCACGGTGGAATTCAGCGCGGCTTCAAATTGCGCGGCGGTGAACAGCTTGTTCGGGTCCTCGATGACATGCGGACGAATGAGGTCTGCGAGTTGCTTGACGCGGGCTGTGTAGGTGGATTCATCGAAGCCTTCGCGCATCATGCGGGCAAGCATGCGGAGGTAGGTACGTTTGAAGGCGTCGACGGCCCAGAGCTTCTCCATGAGCGGGCGAGCGTTGTTGGCGCCGCCGCCTCCGGGGCGGGTCCCTGTGGTAGCGCTGCTGGGCAGCCAGAATGCTTCGAGCGTTGCTGGAGTCGCGATGCGCGGCGAGCCGTCACCAGTGGTGCCGAAAGATTCGTTCAGATCCCAGTGAATATGTATGAACTTCTTGTCCGAGGTGCGTTGATAGAGATAATACTCCGAAGCGGAGCCGGCGTAAGAATCCAGGTTGACGTAGAGGATGTTAAGGGCGATCCCGTAGAGGAGGTTGTCGACATCGGCTATGGTGGAAAGCTTCGCTTCGAGTTCCGTCGCCGGTGTGTTGTTGAGTATGTCCAGGAACTGGATGAGTCCGGAATAGTCCGCGGTCTCTTCATTTGTTTTCAACTCAAAGGCGCGCTGGTATGCCGCAGTATCGGCTCCAAGATAAGCCATGGTGCCACCTTGCTCGGCCGCCTCGTACAGGTTGCCGTCCTCGTCGTCTCCGAACCGGCTCTCCATCATCGTCTTGTCGGGCTGCTCCACGGCGATGTATAAGCCGTAGAACACGTCGTTCACATACACCCGGACATGGACGGCACGCATGGCAGCAATGTACTTTCCTGCGAAATCGAGAAACAGCTTTTCACGAAGGAAGTCTGGCTGCAGGTCGCCATTGTTGAGGTTGAGCTTCTTCAAGCCAAGAAACTTGGCATTGTCGTCGTAGAGATTAAAATCGAGCTTGAATGACTTTTTCACCCCACCGCGGCGGAAGGAGGCATTTCCTTTGAAGCGAGCGCCAATCTTGTCAATGACTGTGTCGCCGTACTGGAAGCGGGCGGGGAAATAGGGATCCTCGGCGTTACTGGAGTGCGATTGGAAGAGCGCGTTGTACCAGTTCGCATCGTCGAAGTAAAGGCGAATCTCGCGAACAGCCGTATCGTCAAAGAAGGCCGCGGCCTGGTCAGCGCGGAGCGTGGGGAATGAAATGGACGCCAGGCAAAGAAGCAACAAACTTGCACGCATAATTTTGTGTTCCTAAAGGGTTGGAATCGGATTGCGGCAACCCGGTTACCATGCGCCGTGTAAAGGAATGTTAAGTGTGATTGGGCTCGGGAGTGTCCATGCCCATTTGGCTCAGCCGGTAGCGCAGAGCGTTACGGGTCAACCCGAGCAGCCGCGCGGCCTGGCTTTTGTTGCCGTTAGCCTTCTTCATGGCTTCGCGGATGATGGCTTGTTCGTACTCGTCGAGGGACATGCCGTCAGGCAGGCCGAAACCGGCGGTCTGGGCGGAGGAGGAACGGGCTTTCGGCATATCGTCGAGACGGATGTCCGCTGGTTCGAGCGTAAGGCCGGAGGCGAGCACAAGGCTGCGCTCAATGACGTTCTCCAACTCGCGCACGTTGCCCGGCCAATGATATTGCATGAGCGCGTCGATGGCAGCCTGGCTAATGGAGGTGACTCGGGAGCCGAGTTCTCCCGCCAGCTTCGTGACAAAGTGCTTGGCCAGGTACAGAATATCCTCGCGCCGCTCGCGCAGCGGCGGGATGTTGATGGGGACGACATTGAGGCGGTAGTAAAGGTCCTCGCGGAACGTGCCCTGTTCGAGGGCGGCGCGGAGATCGACATTGGTGGCTGCAATGACGCGGACATCGATGCGCAAGGTCTTATTGCTGCCAAGACGTTCGAACTCGCGTTCCTGGAGAACACGCAGCAGTTTCACTTGAATGTTGCCGGGAACATCGCCGATTTCGTCGAGAAACGCGGTGCCCGTATCGGCTTGCTCGAACTTGCCGGGCTTGCTGGCGGCGGCGCCGGTGAAGGCGCCTTTCTCGTAGCCGAACAGCTCACTTTCCATCAGGTTCTCGGGAATCGCCGTACAGTTAATCTTGACGAACGGGCGGTCGCGCCGGGGGGAATGATAGTGAATGGCGCGGGCAATGAGATCTTTGCCGACGCCGCTTTCGCCGGCCAGTAATACAGTGGCGCGAGTGGGTGCGACGCGCATCACGGTGGCGAAGATCTCCTGCATGGCGCGGGAGCGGCCGATGATGTTGTCGAATTGATAGCGGTGCCCGAGTTGTTCGCGCAAGTCGCGGTTCTCATCGCGCAGCGAGCGCACTTCGAGCGCCTTGTTGACCACCTGCATGAGGTGGTCGAGTGAGAAAGGTTTGGGGATGAAATCGAAGGCGCCGGCTTTCATCGCCTCGACCGCCGTCTCCACCGAACCGAAGGCGGTGATCATGACCACTGGAATATTGGCGTCTTGGCGGTGGGCGACGGCCAGCAGTTCCTGCCCGCTCATGGCGGGAAGCTTCAAATCGGTGAGCACCAGGTCGGCTCTGTCGAGCAGCGGGAGGGCTTCTTCGGCCGATGCGGCCTGATCGACGGCAAATCCGGCCGAGAGCAGTTGCAGTTGGATTACGCGGCGCAGCTTGTCTTCGTCTTCAACGACGAGAATACGTTTTGTCATGAGTTGGATTCCGGCGCGGCGAGCGGCAGCAATACGCGAAAAACACTTCCCTCACCGCTTTCGCTCTCCACAGTGATTTTACCGCCATGCTCGTCGACGATCCGGGCGACGATGGCAAGACCGAGGCCGACACCCTCGCGCTTGGTGGTGAAGAAGGGATTAAAGATGCTTTCGCGGTGGGCGGCATCGATACCCGAGCCGCGGTCAATTACGGAGAACTCCACCCACCCTTCTGCGGTACGTGTCTTCAGGGTGATCGTACCTTCGGCAGGACTGGCCTGCGCGGCGTTGAGCAACAGATTATAGGCGACGCGCTCAATCAATTCGGCATCGAAGGCAAAGGGACGGATGTCCGGCGAGTAGTTTTTGATTACGCGCACTGCGAAAGGCGGGTGATGCCGTTCAATCTGGCTGACGGCACGGTCGAGCACTTCCGTGAGGTCGAAGGAGGCCAGACGCACCTGCAAGGGCCGGGCAAAATCGAGGAAGCGCGTGACGAGCGAATTGGCGCGGTCGACTTCGCTGCTGATGAAGCCGGTGAGTTCTTTGACCACTCCGTTTTCTTCCGGCACGCTGCGGGCGAGCATTTCGGCCGAGGCCTTCACAGTGCCCAACGGGTTGCGCAACTCGTGCGCCAGTCCTGCGCTCAGTTGACCGATGGCGGCCAGACGCTCTGAGCGGCGCATGGCTGCCTCGGCTTCCTGCAGGTGACGGTTGGCTTCTCGCAGTTGCTCGGCTGTTAGCTGATAGCGCCGCGCTTCGATACGGTTGGATTCGGCAAGTTGATTGGTGAGGAAGGCCACCACAGGAAGGAACATAACGTTGAGGCTGAGTACGCCGATTCCTTCGGGCGTCAATTCCCAGCGTCCCGGATCGAGGTACCAAGGGGTGAGAAATACGAGATAGGAGCCGCAAGCAAGCAGCGTCATGAGCATGGTTCCGACGATGCCCAGCGAGGTGGCAGCCGAAACGACGGGCAAGAGCAGAATCAGGTAATAGCGGCTGGTGATGCCGCCGGTGTACCCGATCAGGAGGAAGCCGACCAGCAGTTTGAGCGAGAGCGCAGTGACGACGCCGGCACGGGTTGCGAAGAACGCGATGCGGGGCTCGGCAACTTGAAAAACCGCAAGGGCGGTGAGCAACTCGATCTCGTAGACTTCTCGCTCCGGGCTCACCAACACGAGGCCACCGAACAGAAGAAGCCAGACGAAATCCTGCGCCCGCACCAGAGTCCGACCAGGTTGCAACATGCTCACATTGATTGTGCCAAAATAAAGGCTGACCTGAACGAATCCCTCATGAGTGTTTCCAATACCCCCGAACCGGTCCAGGATGAAATGGTTTCTGCGCCTGAGACCTCAACCTTTGGCGATATCCTTTCGCAGTTTGAGCAGGAACATAAGGCAGACCCGAACGAAGCGTTGCAAGGCACTGTAGTAGCGGTCACCGCGGAGAACATAGTGGTCGATATCGGGCGCAAGCTCGAAGGTATCCTTGCACTCGCGCCGTTCCAGGATGCGAAAGGCAATGTGCGCGTTAAGGTAGGCGACGTGCTTCCGGTGATGATCACCGGGCGCGGCGAAGGCTACTTTGAACTGTCCACGCTACGCGTGAAGCGGCCCACCGATTGGACGGAATTCGAGAAGGCATTCGCCGAAAAAGCGATTGTAGCCGGCACCGTTTCCGAGGTGGTGAAGGGCGGACTCCGCGTGGACGTGAGCGGTATTCGCGCCTTCATGCCTGCCTCGCGGAGCGGCGCCAAGGATCCGGCGGAAATGGAAAAGCTGGTGGGCCAGGAGATCCGCTGCCGCATCACAAAGCTCGATGTGGCGGATGAGGATCTGGTGGTGGACCGGCGTAGCGTGCTCGAAGAGGAATCGGCGAAGCAAAAGGACCTGGCCTTCCAGAATCTGAAGGAGGGCACAGTGGTGCACGGCAGCGTGCGCACGATCACGGAATTTGGCGCTTTCGTCGATTTGGGCGGAGTGGACGGATTGCTGCATGTCGGCGACATGAGTTGGAATCGGGTCAAGGCCGCCGATATCGTTTCGGTGGGGGATGCGGTGGAAGTGAAGATCCTGCGCATCGACCCGAACACGCGCAAGATTTCGCTCGGCATGAAGCAATTGCAGCCCGATCCATGGACCGTGGCCACGCAATCGCTGAAAGTCAACGACCGGGTGAAGGGCAAAGTAGTGCGGCTGGCGGATTTCGGCGCCTTCGTGGAAATTCAGCCCGGCGTGGACGGCCTTGTTCATCTCAGTTCGATGGCCTGGGGCAAGCGGGTGAAGAAACCTTCGGATGTGGTGAAGGTGGGGGATGTGGTGGAAGCCGTCATCCTGGACATCAAGCCTGCCGACAAGCGGATCTCGCTGAGTTTGAAGGAAGCCCTTGGCGACCCATGGGATGATGCCGACAAGAAATTCCCTGTCGGAACGATTCTTGAGAGCGTGACCATCGTGAATCTCGCCAAGTTCGGCGCGTTCGTGGATCTGGGCGACGGCCTGGAAGGCATGGTGCACATCGCCGACATCACCAGTGAAAAGCGGTTGGAGCACCCCAAGGACGCCCTTGCCTCGGGCCAGAAGATTCGCGTGCTGGTTCTTGAAGTGGACAAGGAAAAACGGCGTATCCGATTGGGAATGAAGCAGTTGGAACCCACCGTGATGGATACTTTCCTGTCAGAACACAAGGTTGGGGACACAGTGAACGGGCGCGTGGTTTCCGTCGATGCGCAGAAGGCGAAGGTGGAACTGGCCGAGGGAGTAACGGCGATTTGCCCGATTCCCAAGGACGAACCGGCTGCTGCCGCCGCGGCAGCGGAAGCCTCCGACCGTCCTCGTGTGGGAGTAACGGACCTTGGCGCCATGCTAGCCCAGCGCTGGAAGAGCGGTCCGGCGGAGGTGGCTGCGGCGGCTCCCAAACTGCGCCCCGGAGAGGTACGGCCGTTCGTGATCAAGTCCTTCGACCTGGCCCGCAAGACGATAGAAGTAATGCTGGGATAATCGTCGGGCCCGTTCGTTACCTTTTTCCTGGCGGCGCGTCTGTGATCATTGACTATGCCGGGCAAGGGTGAAGTAGCTACGGTGTTCGTCCCTGGGTCCATTTCCAATATGGATGAAGCGGCGCTGATCCGGGCGGCACAAGCAGGCGACCAAAACGCCTTCGAGACACTCGTCGAGACCTATGACCAAGGCGTCCTGAGGCTGGCAGGGAATCTCCTTCGCAGCGAACAGGACGCCTTCGACATTTATCAGGAGACCTTTCTCAGGGTCTACAAGAATCTTCACAACTTCCGTTTCGATTGCAGTTTCCGCACGTGGCTGTACCGGATTGTGACGAATCTGTGCCTGGATCACCTGCGGAAGCGCAAGGTGCGCAAGGAAGAACCTGCGGCCATGGCGACATCGGACGGCGAGTTGGACAGGATGGCGGTGGTGGCCGAGGAGAACCCGCACCAGGACCCCCAACGCAACCTGTTGAGCCAGCAGTTGCGGGGACGAATCGAGCGGGTGCTGGGCGAATTGACTCCCCGGGAGCGGATGGTTTTCGAGATGCGGCACTATCAGGGGATGCGGTTACGGGCCATCGGCGAAACGCTGGGGACCACCGAAGAAGCCGCGAAGAATTGCCTTTTTCGCGCCACCCAGAAGATGCGCACAGCTTTGGGAGATTTCGTATGAATTGCGACGCAGTGAAGCAGGATCTGTCGTTGTACCTCTACGGTGAGTTGAGCTTCGACGAGGAAGAACGCCTGGAACAGCACGTGGGAGAATGCAGTTCCTGCCGCGAAGAGTTGGAAAGCTTGCGCGCTGTGCACGGGGCGCTGGATGTGCGGGAGACTGAGCCTTCGCCGGAGCTGTTGTTAGCCTGCCGGCGAGAGTTGCGGGCTCGCACGCTGGCCATCCGCCAATCGGAAGACAACACTGTTTGGGTCCGCCTGCGGCGTTTCTTGACGGTGACAGTTCCTTCGCCGGGGTTTCTGAGGCCTGTGGGCGCACTGGCGCTTTTGGCGTTCGGGTTCGTCGGCGGGCGGTTGTGGGACGAGTCCCGGACGGTGAATGAGCCTTCCGCCTTGCGCGTCCGCAATCTGACCGCGAATCAGGTCGGCGGTGTGGACCTCATCGTCGAGGAAGTACGGCAGAAAACCTTGACTGGCAGTCTGGACGATGAACGCATCCGTGAAATGCTGTTGACTGCGGCGATGGATCCTTCCGATCCAGGCTTGCGGGCGCGCACGCTGGAAGTTCTGAAGCAGCAGGCGGAGCAAACCGAGGTTCGTCGAGCGCTGTTGAAAGCCCTCTCCTGGGACAGCAACCCCGGCGTGCGGCTGAAAGCGATTGAGGCGCTGCGGCCCGTTTCGCGGGACCCGGAAACCCGGCGTGTGCTGGCCCGCGTGCTGCTGGAGGACGACAACCCGGGCGTGCGGACGCAGGCGGTGGACCTGTTGGCCGATGAAGTGGAGATCGATGTTATCGGCACGCTGCAGGAGGCCATTGCGCGGGAGAGCAATCCTTATATCCGTCAGAAGACTCTAAAGGCGTTGCGGGAAGCCAATGCCTCCGTGGAGACATTCTAAGAATGCGGCTGATTCTGCTCATGCTGGCGTCGTTCGCCGCCGGCCAAGCGGAGCCGACGTACCGGATTGTGCGGGAGGGGGCGTACTGGGTTCGGATCGACGGCGGCTTCCTGCCGGCGCGCGGCGCGTTGACGGTCATCGCACCGGGCAAAGTACAAACGCAGGGAGAACTGCGCGAAGACATCAGCTACGTCATAAAACGGCGCGTGAAGGCGCCGAGTTTCTCTGCTGCAAAGACGCTGCTGGCGGTTGCCGCCGTTCGCCACACGGTTTCGAATGGCAGGACATTCCTGGTGATCCCCCCGCAGAGTGCGCGGGTGACGGCGGAAGTGAGTCTGCGAGTGCCGCGCACGCTGCCGGAAACGGCATTTCAGGTGTTGGATGGCTCGGTTACGGCCGCCGACTTGGCGGGCGCCGTACGGGTGAATGCACGGGCGGGATCGGTGCGGATGGACCGGATTCTGGGCGCCTTGACGGCGATGACGGGGGGGGGCGAGGTGCGGCTGGGCAGGATCGCGGGCGCAATCCGCGTACATTCGGGAGGCGGCGGAGTGAGTGTCCTGGGCGCCGGAGCCGGCGCCGTGCTCGAAACGGCGGGAGGCGAAGTGTTTGTGGGCGAGGCGCTGGGGCCAGTCACGGCGGTGACGGGCGGAGGGAACATCGAAGTCCAACGGGCCTTCGCGCCGGTGGACGCACGGACGCGGGGAGGGCTGGTGGAAATTGGCCGCGTCGACGCCATGGTGAGCGCCAATACGTTCGGGGGAGCTATTCACATCGCAGCCGCTCGCGGCGCCGATTGCGACTCCGGTGGCGGACCGATCCGCCTCGATTGGATATCGGGGCGCCTGCGCGCAGAAACAGCCGTAGGCAATATCGTCGCCGGCCTAGCGCCCGAGCGCGTCCGCGATTCCTATCTCAACACGAACTCGGGTGACATTACGGTGGTTCTCCCGTCTAGTATTTCGGTAACCGTTCAAGCTGAAAACGAAGCCGCCGGAGCGATGGCCCGGATCTTTTCCGAGTTTCCGGAGATCCGGGTGCTGCGACTGCCGGCGCTGGGCAAACCGCTAGCCGCGCACGGCGCTATCAACGGCGGAGGGCCGGTGTTGCGGCTATCGGCTGCGGGCGGCATCATTCACTTGAAACGGCACGAATAATAAAATACAGGAAGGACGGAATTTCTATGCGGTGGAATGGCTGGCTGGCAGCAGCGGCAATGTTGGTTGGCTTGGGCGCGGGGCCTGGCTTTGCCCAGTCCCCGGATAAGCCCAAGGTGATTACAATGTATTCGCGGGGACAGAGCTTCCTCGGCGTAGCGGTGGTAGAGGTGAATGCGGAACGCGCCAAAGCGCTCAAGTTGAAGGAAGAGCATGGCGTGGAGATTTCCAGGGTAGAGGACGATAGCCCGGCGGCGAAGGCTGGACTGAAACCTCAGGATGTCGTGCTGGAGTATCAGGGGCAGCGTGTGGAAGGAATCGATCAATTTATCCGGCTGGTGCGTGAGACTCCGGCGGGCCGGCAGGTCAGAATGCTGGTGCATCGCGGAGGACAATCCATGAACATAACGGCTACCATCGATGCGAAGAAATCAGGCGCACTTTCGTTGGGAGACGTGCAAATTCCCATGCCTCAGGGTTTTGAGTGGAGGATGAATGAGATCCCCCGTCCGGCTTTGCATTGGAGAGGCGGGTTGCTGGGGGTAGAGGCGGAAGAACTGCCGTCACAACTGGCGGAGTTTTTCGGCGTGAAGGAGGGCGTTCTCGTTCGATCTGTGTCGAAGGGGAGTGTGGCCGAGCAGGCGGGCATTCGGGCCGGGGACGTGATTGTGAAAGTGGAAGGCAAGGGTGTGTCGACGCCGTCGGAAGTGACGCGGGAGCTACGGGCGGCCGAGAGGAAGCCGGTCGGTGTCACGGTAGTGCGCGATAAGAAGGAGATCGCCGTTAATGTGAACCTTGCCGCGAACGAGGAAACAAGGCCGCGAGGGCGCACCGTTCGGAACCAGGACTATCAGTTCTGAGCGGTCGGCGTCGTGGCATGTCCGCTAAGAATGCGTTGGACCTTCAGCAGAAGTTCGGCCTGGCACTGCGGCAGGCCGAGTGTGGCGGAGACTTGGGCGGGCGATTCGCCGCGCCGGAAGAGGCGCATGGCTTGGCTGCGCCGGTTTAGATTGATGCTTTTCAGCCCCGAAGGCGGCGCACCGGCAGTTTCCGCGCGCCGCTCGGCTTCTTCGACCCGCTGGACCAGTTCCTGGAGTTGGCTGCGCGTCTTGCCGAGTTCCGACTGAACCAATTGCTGGCGCTTATTCCAACGCGTCTGGAAATCGTTCTGCATGCGTTTCATTTCGAGAAAGAGGAATAGTGTGGCGCCGAGAGCAGCGACCGCAACGAGATAGGGGATGTAGGCCGGCAGAGTGAAGTTCACATGGTTTCCTTAGTACAGGGTGCGAAGCCGCTCCTCTTTGCTGATGATCTGTTTGATCCGCACGCCGTAGTTTCCTTCGACGACTACCACTTCGCCGCGGGCAATGACACAGTTATTAACGATAACCTCCACCGGTTCGGCGATAGCGCGGTTGAGTTCCACAATGGATCCGCTGTTGAGTTTCAGTACGTCCTTAAGAGGCAACTGCGCGCGGCCAAAGGAAACACTGACCGGCAGTTCCACCTCCAGCAGCAAGCCGAGAGTGCGCGAGTTCTCAACAGCCGGAATCGCGTTCTTGACAGGCGCAGCGCTTCCCGCCGCGGCCGCCGCCCGCGGCGCGGGTTCTGGCGAGGGTGCAGGCGGCGGATCGAGAAATAGTTGGATTGCCCTGCTCCATCCGAACCTGACCGTATGGCTGGCCCCGGCCAATTCGAGAGCGAGTTCGAGGCATGCTTCGAGAGAGGAGGGGGATGTCGCATCCTTGCCAGCCCCGCAGGTGACTTCCTTGCCGATTCTTTTCCCGAAGGCGGAGGCAGTGGTAGAGAGGGATTGGCTGGCAATCTCCTTCCACGTCCCCAGACAGTCATCGGGCGTGGCATCGTCAATTCCCGCCGCAGCCAGGGCCAGCTTTCCAATGGCTTGCCAGTCGCCCTCCGGCAACCCGACCCACAGCACGGTTTCTGGACTGGCGCTCAGTTGCTGCTCCCACCAGGACCAGCCCCCACCGATTTCGGCTGGGGCATCCGGTGCAGCCACAACCGTCCATTGAATCTTCGGCTGCTCCATCGTCATCGCTTCGAGCGAATGCGTGAGAGCCTGTTGAAAGGTGTCGGCGAACCAGACGCCATTCTCTCCCAGAGCTTTTCGGCTTTCAATGGGCATGGTGATTTCTTTCCAGGCAGCGGCGGCGAGGGGGAGGCATCAAAGGCCCCGCGCAGTGGGCCACCGCTTCTCGATAAAGGAACGTAGGCGAAGGATCGCCTGGGACTTGAGTTGCGAAACTCTCGATTCGTGCAGATCGACGATGCGGGCAATCTCCCGCAAGGTCATCTCCTCCTGGTAGTAGAGGCTGAGCACGGTGCGTTCGATGGGCGGCATCTTTTCGATCGCTTCTTGCAATAGACGCTCCAACTCGGAGCGCTCGAGCAATCGGGAAGGCCAGTGCTGCTCATCGTCGGAGATATACTTGAGCAGATCCCGCCCGTCGTCTTCGGGAGAAGAGGACTCCAGGCTGCCAAGATTGACTCCGCGGATGTCCACCAGCCATTCATGGTATTCCTCGATAGTAAGGCGTAGCGCCGCGGCGATCTGTTCTTCGGAGGGTGCCCCGTGAAGTTGCTGCTCGAGAGCGGCGATGGCGGCTTCGATCTGCTTGGCCCGTTTTCTTTGCTGCCGAGGCGCCCAATCGAGCCCCCTCAGGCTGTCCAGAATGGCGCCGCGGATCTTGTACTCGGCGTAAGTCTTGAGCTTGACGTTGTGTCCCGGATCGAAATGGTCGATTGCCGAAATGAGCCCGACAATTCCGGTGGACACCAAGTCTTCAAGATTGACGCTTTCCGGCAAACGCTCGTGAATTCGCCGTGCGATTAATCTAACTTGGGGCAGATGGTCGAGAATCAGGCGTTCTCGCTTCTCGTGCTGAAGTTCTGGACTGGCCCGGTAGGCGTTCATGGATTCACTTCCCTCGCTCAATCGCTTGCTCCGGTCTGAACCGGTCTCGCTGGGCTACCCAACGGGCCCGGCATGTATGCTCTCCTACTGTGCGGCCGCGGCGCGTCCCACTTGTGCAAGAACGGCGGCGGAAGCGCCAGTCTCGGCAAGCAGCACCAGCAGGCGCCGGATAGATGCCGGTTCGATCGCCTCTGGGATCTGATGGCCGGCGCACAAGAACGATACGGGCAGGTCGCTCGCCGACTGGGCGCTCAGTATCCCCCCATAGGTATCCGTCTCGTCGAGGTGGGCAAATAGCAGCTTTTTAGGCCCGAACGGAGCGAATCGGGCCACAGCTACCCTTAAATCGGATGATTTCATAGCAGCCGATAGGACCAAATGACAATCCATTTCCGGAATTGCGCGCACCTGATCGGCCAGTTCGGCAATGGCATCCGCCTCGCGAGGCCCGAACCCCGGCGTATCGATCCAAATCCAATAGCGGTGCCTGTGCTCAGCCACAATCTGGGCGAGCGGGCGACTGGAGTCGGCGACGAGGAAAGCAGCGCCAATCAAAGTGGCATAATGCATCAAAGCGTCCCCCGCGCCGACGCGGAGATTGTCGAGCGACACCAATAGCTGTGGCTTGCGCGAGGGCAGCCCCTGGGTGATCGCCAGCTTCACGAGCGATGAGGTCTTCCCCGCCCCAGGGGGCCCGACCACGCAAACAGCGGGGTTGGATGATTGGTTTCTCGACGGCAGCCCAGCCTGGGGCAGGACATGCAGCCGGCGGGAGATCTCATCGAAAACCGCGGCGCGCAACCGGTCGTGGCCCCGGCTACCGGGCGTAGTGGAAGCCGCGCAGGCAACCACCAATTCCTGAACGATTTCCGGCAGGATGTCCGCGGCCACCAGTTCGGAGTAGCAACGGCTGACTTCCGGGTCGTGCAGTAGGCCGGCGGTAGCAGCAGCGAGCGAACTCGATCGCTCCACGGAGTTGCGCACCCGGTCCAGTTCGCGCCGCAACTCGGCGAGGTCGGAATACTGGCGCGCCGGGCCCTTTGCTTGGGCAGGACCTGTCGCGGCAGGCGTTTCCGGCGCTGTCTCGGGGAGGGCAAAGACCACCTCGCATGAGCCTAGGTGCCGGGCCTCGGCGGGGGCCTGACGGGAATCGAGCAGCATCGCGTCTTCGCCCAGTTCGAGGCGCGCTTGATGCATGGCAGCGTCCACAGTCGAGGCGAAATAGGATTTCAATCGCATGGCGTTTCATCACCCTCCGAGCGTGCCGAGTGAAAGGACACGCACTCCCGATGGAATTTCGTTATGAGCAAGCACCATCAGATTGGGAATGGTGCTCTCGAGCATCTGCCGCAGGAAGAAACGGCATCCGGAACCAGTCAGGATTACCGCCGGCGCCTCCAACGAACCCAGAGCCCGGTTCAGTTTGTCCACCAGTTCGCGCACCTTTTGCGGAGGCAGGTTCCAATGAGAGGCGTTTTCACCGTGCTCGACCGCGCTTTCGAGTGTGCGCTCGGTCGCCGGATCCAGGAAATAGCAGGGCAGGTCGCCAGCGGCATTGAGGTATGGTTTCACCGCGACGCGGCGCAACGATTGCCGCACGAACTCGGTGAGCACAACAGGGTTGCGAGTGACGTTGGCTGCATCGCCTAGTGCCTCGAGAATTGTGCCCGTATCTCGGATCGAAACCCGCTCGCGCAACAAATTTTGAAGTACCTTCTGCACTGTTGAGAGTGGAAGCAATTTCGGCACCAGATCCTCGACCAATTTCGGATTCTCTTCGACGACGCGATCCAGAGCCTTCTTGGCGTCCTGCCGCGAGAACAGCTCGTGCGCGTAACGCCTCACCATTTCAGACAGATGCGTGCCCAGCACGCTGACCCCATCGACCACCGTGTAGCCGGCCATGCGGGCCGTCTCCGCCTTGGAGGAGGGAATCCACAGCGCCGCCATTCCGAATGCGGGTTCCTTTGTGGGAATTCCTTCCATTTTGGCACTGACACGCGGACTGGGAATCGCCAAATCGTGCGCGGGAGGAATCTCAAACCGCGCAATCTCAGCCCCCTTGAGCAGAATGAGGTACTCGGAGGCCCGCAATGACAGGTTGTCCGTGACGCGCACCGATGGCATCACGTAGCCAAGGTCGGAGGCCATCTGGCGCCGGATGGCCCCGATGCGTTTGAGTAAGGGGGAGTTCGGTCCTCCCTCGACCAAGCGAACAAGCCCCAACCCCACTTCGACGGCAAGACTGTCGACGCGTAGCAGCGATTCGATGTTCTCCCTGGGCTGCGCCGAGGCGGGTTGCGGCCCTACATCCTCCGTTGGCGGGGCCTCCTTCTTCATCTGCCACGCGGCGTAAGCAAGCCCGCCACCGAGGACGAGGAAAGGGATTTTCGGAAGGCCCGGAAAGGCAGCCATGGCGATCAGTACGCCGCTCGCCAGCATCAGAGGCTGCGCCTGGCCGAACAATTGCTGGCGCACGTCCGCCTCGAGACCGGCTTCGGAACTGGCGCGGGTTACGATCAGGCCGCCGGAAATGGAAATCATGAGAGCGGGAATCACTGTCACCAGACCGTCGCCAATGGTCAGCACGGTATAGGTCTCCAGCGCATTGCCGACTTCCATTCCGTGCTGCACGACTCCGATGAGAATTCCGGCGACGATATTGATCGCCGTAATGAGAATGCTGGCCACTGCGTCGCGTTGCGTGAATCGCGAGGCGCCGTCCATGGCCCCATAGAACTCCGCTTCTGCGGAAAGTGCCTTGCGGCGGGCTCGGGCCCCCGCCTCGTCGATCAGCCCGGCGTTGAGGTCCGAGTCTATGGACATCTGCTTTCCGGGCAGTGCATCGAGTGTGAACCGTGCCGTCACTTCCGAGATGCGCACTGCGCCATGGTTGATCACCACGTATTGGATGGCGATTAGGACAAGGAAGATCACTGTTCCCACAATGTAGTTGCCGCCCACCACAAACTGCCCGAAGGCTTCGATGACTTCCCCGGCCGCGCTGGTGCCCGCGTTGCCACTGAGCAGGATCAGTCGCGAACTGGAGACGTTCAGCGCCAGACGGAACAACGTCAGCAGCAGAAGCGTGGTGGGAAACACGCTGAATTCGACTGGACGCAGGATATGCATCGCTACCAGCAGAACAACCACCGACAGGGTAATGTTGGCGCTGATCAGCAGGTCGAGCACAAGCGGAGGCATCGGCGTGATCATGGCCAGGAGGATACCCAGCACTGCCAGCGGGACGGCTAGTTCCTTCCAAGGCGCATTGGCCAGAGTGCTGCCGATTTGCGCACCGAAGCTGGAGGCGGCGGGCGCGGCCGAGGCCCTTGGACGGCTGGAGGCGCCGCCTGGACCCGGGCCGGTTGCACCGACGGAGGATATGGGACTAGCGGTGGGAATCATTGGTTAGCTCCATGGCCTCAGGCTCCCGGAAGATGTCCGCGCGTCAGGCGGTAGATGTAGGCCAGAATCTCGGCGACAGCCTGATAGAGGTGCGGCGGGATCTCCTGGCCCACCTCTGCTGAGCGGAAAAGCGCCTGCGCGAGCGGCGGGTTTTCGATCACCGGCACCTGGCTGCGCACGGCCAGTTCGCGGATCCGCAAGGCCAGATAGTTCTTGCCCTTGGCCACGACTTTGGGCGCCGCCATCGAATCCGGCTGGTAGCGGATGGCCACTGCAAAGTGCGTGGGGTTGACGACAACCGCCGTCGCTTTGGGAACCTGCTCCATCATCCGGCGCCGCAGAGCATCGCGCTGCAAACGGCGGATGCGCATGCGGATCAACGGGTTGCCCTCCACTTCTTTTTGCTCTTCTCGAACCTCCTGCTTGGTCATTCGCAACTGGCTCATCCACCGCCGCCGCTGGCGGAACAGATCGATGCACCCGAGCACGGCCAAGACGACGGCCCCTTTCCAGAGCATGGCGGACACAATGGAGGCCACTTGCCCCAAACCTGCCTCCACACTCATACGGGGCAAAACTAGAAATTCCTGCCAATGGGAGGCAATCAGAGCGTAAAGAATCCAGCCGAACACCGGCAGCAGCACCAGCGCCTGCACGGCCGCGGTCGTGTTCTGCCACGGCATCTGGCTCAGGCGCGAGAGCGGATTGAGCCGGGAAAGATCGGGGGCCAGTTTGCCCGGAGCAAGCCCGAATCCCGTCTTCACCAACTGGACTGCAACCATAGCCGCGCTCAAGCAGAGTCCGGCCAGGATGAAGTAGGCAAAGTACCGCCAACTCCAGTCGAGCGTCCAACGGGAAATGGTGGGTACCGTCAGTTCCGAGCGAAACGCCAGGACGAGCATTTCGCGCGCCATGCGGCGCGCACCGGCGGCTACCTCGGCGGCCTGATTGCCCGCCAACCAGACAACGGCCAGGAATACAAGTCCGGACACGAACTCCCGGCTGACCGGAAACTGGCCGTCTTTGCGCGCCTTCTCGAGCCGGCGCGGCGTAGGTTGTTCGGTGCGTTGCGGGTCGGCCATACATGCTCTCTCCTATCGCCTCCACAAGGCCACGACCGTGGCCGCTTGCTGTTCAAACAGACCGGGAAGGGCGGCGGCCAGCATGGCCAGCGTTGCCAGTGTGACTAGCATCTTGGCGGGGAAGGCGACGGAGAGCAGTTGCAGTTGCGTCGCCACCTTGCCGAGGATTGCCATGGCCAAATCAAGCAGGATGAGCAGGCCGATCACCGGCATGGCCAACCGGAGCGCGGTGGTCCACATGCCGGCTCCAAGGGCAAGGATCCCTTCCAACTGCCCCGGAGGGACAACCCAGGCGCCCGGTGGGAACTTGGAGAAACTCAGCGCCAGAGCGCGGATCACCTGCGCCTCCATTCCAAAGGAGAAGAACAAAAGGCTTGCTGCCAGTTGCACGACAACCGGCAGGATCCCGCTATCGGCCTCTGTCGAGGGATCGATCGTAGATGCGTAGCCGTAGCCAGCCTGCAACCCCAGCAGTTGCGCGGCGATAGCGAAGCCCTCCACCAGCAAGCTGACGGCTAGTCCCATGGCCAGACCGATCATCGTCTCGCTGAACACCCAGCCCACGATCTTGCCGAGGCTGGCGTCGGTCCCTACGTTCACCGGCCACACCGGCGCCAGCGCCACAGTCAAGCAGATCGCAAAGACAATGCGTGTGGTCTCCGGTGCCCGACGCCATCCGGGCACGGGCACCAGCGCCACCACTCCACCGACGCGGGCCAGGGCGAGTAGCGCCCCCCAGAAGCTTGACTGCGGCAGCGCCACCTCAATGGGCATAGCGGGTGAAGTCTCCCAGCAAGGCCGCCGTGAACCCGGCCAATTTGGCCAGCATCCAGGGCAGAAACAGCATCAGCGCCCCGAGGAAGGCCAACAGTCTCGGAACAGCGCCGAAGCTCGCGTCCTGAATGGATGTGACAATCTGGATGAGGCTGATCACAATCCCGGCGAGAAAACCGACGGCCAGCAACGGCAGACTCACCCAGAACGTCATCCAGAATGTCTGTCGTATCAAGTCGACAACAGCGTGTGAATTCATCTTCCGATCCTCCTATCAAGCACCGCCATAAAAGCTCCTTACCAGCGAGCCAACAACCAGGTTCCACCCATCGACCAGAACAAAGAGCAGGATCTTGAAGGGCGCCGAGAGCATCACCGGAGGCAGTTGCACCATGCCGATTGACAGCGTGACGCTGGCGACCACCAGATCGATGATAAGAAAGGGAAAGAACAGAACCGCGCCAATTTGAAATCCGGTTCGAAGCTCGCTCAGAATGTAGGCGGGAACCAAAATCCGAAACTCAAGGTCCTTGGGCGCGGGCGGCGCCGGTGATTTCGTAATTTCGAGAAAAAGCTGAATGTCTTTCTCCCGCGAGAATCGCAACAGAAAATCCCGTACCGGAACGCTACCCTGTTGCCACGCCTCCTTCCAGGCCAGTTCTCCGCGTTCGAGCGGCTCCCATCCTTTGTGATAGGCGTCGAGGAGCACCGGTTGCATAATGAGCAGCGTCAGAAACAACGCCAAGCCGATGAGCACCTGGTTCGATGGCGCCGACTGCGTTCCCAGCGCTTGACGCAGGAAATGGAGAACGAGCGTGATACGGAGAAAGGGCGTGACCGACATGATCACCGCAGGCAGCAGGGTGAGCGCGGTCAGCATCAGGACCGTCTGCATTGGAATACTGACAGAGCCGGCCCCCTTGCCGAAAGAGATTGCCGGGGCCTGCGCGGCGTCGGCAGCCAAGACGGGTAAAGCCAGCAGATTGAGCAGGACGGCGGCCCAGTGTCGAGTCATGGCCGGTCTCCCTGGGCCAGGGCAGATCCTCCGGCTTTCGGCGATGAATCGGCTTGCTCGCAAAGCAGGGCGCAACCGGCGCTGTGCGCCGCTATCAGAAACAGCCGGCCACGATAGCGAACCGCGTGGATCGAATGCTGGGGCGTGAGCCGGAGATGGTCCACTGCTTCCAGTTGCGAGCCATGCGCCGACAGACCACGCGTCCACCAGTTCGGGCTTCCCGATGACCTCGCCGCCAGACGCAGCGCCACTACCAGGAGAATCACACCGATCGCCGAAATCACCTGTTCCCAAACGCTCATTGTTTCTATACCTCGGTGTTGAAGTCCGTGATACGGACCCCCATCATGTCCTCGATCACTACAATCTCGCCAAAGGCCACCAGTGCGCCGCCAACCAGTATGTCGATGTTTTCGCCTGCGGACCGTGTCAGTTTCAACACGCTTCCTGCATCGAGATCGAGCATTTGACGCATGGTGACGACCTTCCGGTCGAGTTCCACTTCGATGTTCAGCGTCATGTCCGCCAGGTGAACCATCCCCTCGGAATGAAGATCCTCTCCCGTCTGCTGCATCGTCGTCCCCTATCGCTTGAGGTTGATCGTTTCCTGGCTCAGTTCGTCGACTGTTGTCACAATGCGCGTGTTCGCCTGATAGCCTCTCTGCAAAACGATGAGGTTGGTGAACTCCCGGGCAATGTCTACGGTGGAAAACTCGACCGCGCCTCCCAGGATTGTCCCCCGTCCGCCCGTCCCGGGAGTACCGATCGCGGGCAAAGCCGAGCGCGCGCTCAACTGGTAGTTGTTGTTGCCTACCGCGACCAACGATTCCGGGTTGCGGATGGCGGCCATTGCCAGTTGCCCTACGACGATCTGCTGGCCGTCGGAGTAAAGCGCCAGAATCCTCCCTCCATCGTCAAGACCGGCGCGGATCAACTGCGCGGCCGGCGAACCGTCCTGTGCGTTTGCCGAGACAGCCGAAGGCTGGGCATACTGCGTCAGCCGCGGCGTGGTCTCGTTGTATAGGTTCCACACCAGCGGCAGGTCGGCAGCGCCGTTTACCAACCCGGCAATCGTCAATGAGGGAAAAGGACCGCTCGCGGGAGGATCCGTGAGATGTCCTTCGTTGTCGAAAGTGATCGTGCCGGTGACCGGTGCGACAGGGCTTGTTACATCTTCATCCGGCACTGTCAGAGCATAATCCCATTGGTTGAGCGAAGCGTTCTTTGTGAAGCTCAGCGTCACGACGTGGCTCGACCCAAGCGAATCGAAAACCTCTATCGAAGTTGAGAACTGCGTGGGCGGAGGACCAGCCGTAGCGGTCGCATCGAGGTTCAAGTCGAACGAAATTGCCGTCGTTTCCTTGGGCGGCTTGAGGGAACCGACGGGCACGACGATGTCGCCCACGGCGCGATTGGTATCAACGACTCCTCCCACGCTAGCCCAACCTTGCACCTTTTCCCCTGTGGCGGTCAGCAGATTGCCGGACTTATCCACCTGGAGGTTCCCCCCCCGGGTGTAAAGCATCGCTCCCCCACGGTCCCGAACGACGAGAAAACCGTCGCCCTGGATGGCCGCATCGAGCGGTCCGGGACTGCTCTGAATCGCTCCTTGCGAGAAGCGGCGCAACGTCACCGGACGCCCCACTCCGAATCCGACCTGCGTCTCGCCGAGCCCCGCCCCAAGCGACTGGGTTACCAAGTCATGGAAGGAAACCGTGCTGCTCTTGAACCCGGGAGTGTTCAAGTTGGCCAGGTTATTGCCGACAACATCGACCGCGGTCGATAGCGCTCCGAGTGCGCTCAATGCAGTGGAAAAAGACGTAAACATGAGATCCTTTCTTTTGTCAACGGAACTTTCCTACCGGTCTACTGCCGCAGAGGCGGCGTTTGCGAGCAACTGGTGGATGGACTGCAGTTCCTTGCGCATTTCCACCATCTGTTCCACGGAACTGATCTGGCTCAATTGTTCGAGAAAGCTCGTTCCATCGACTGGGTTGAGCGGATTCTGATTGCGCAATTGCGCGACCATCAGTTTCAGAAATAGGTCTTTACTGACCTCGGTATTGCCGGCGGCCCCAGGTTGCGGGGAAACGGCATCGGCGGCCCGATAGCTTACTGCGGCGATTGATTGCGCCATGTGTGCTCCTCCAGAAGTTTTTGCCAAGCGTCGCTACGCGGATTCCGCTGGCGGCGCTGGTCTGCTCCGTTGTCCCAGTGCGGCTGCCGCTGCTGCCGTGAGTGGGCATCCGCGCCGCTCTCAGCCCGGGCGTCCTCGGCCGCCCCGGATTCCGCGGTTCCGGCAATATCACGGGAAGTCGTAGTTCTCTCGGCAGAGTGGAACTCCGGCAAGGCCGAAGGTTCCGCCGTCGCGGCTTGTGTTTCGAGCGCGCTTACCAGAGTGCCTAGGTTTGTGCGAAGACTCTCCCGCA
>JAEUQG010000264.1 GCA_016789755.1 Bryobacterales bacterium | reverse complement strand
TCCCCACAAGGGAGCAGTCCGGAACATCCTGCCACTAGCGCTGCCCTGCGCAATACCGTCCGCCAATCCGACGCCCATGTCATGAAGAAGAAGATCCGAATACAAAGCCACTTCTCGATTCCTCAAAGCCGCAGCACTGGTATTCCCAGTCCGCAAAATGTGCACATGGCAGAGGTTGCAGCCAATAGATTCGAATATTCTCTTTCCTTGGACGACTACCGGAGACTCCGCGACCGGGACTGGGGGTGTCAGGTATCGAAGGTATTGTGAAAGCTTGCCGATGGTGGATTGCGCCTCGATCCCAGATGCGCTGGCGATTTGTTTCCTGTCTTCAGGGAGAGGATTGAAGACACATGCAGAAGGGGGACTGTGCAGTTTCGCCGGGAACAATTCACTGGTTACCCCTTGTTCAGTTAGATAGGCGTCGGCGGCAAAGACCTCGAGTGACCGTTCCTGCGCCTTCCAGCCGAATCGTCGCACGACCCCAGGAGGACCCGTGTTGGCGGTCCCGCGAATTCCGAACAACTTCTTTTCCGCGAGGTTTCGGTAAAGATTCGCTATTATTTCTGTGTCCGGTATCGCCTCAAGTAAGCCCATACCGTATAACGGTGTCGGGATTCGGAACCGGAGTCTGCCTCTCCTATGCTCGGACTCAAAATCGAACTGTGGGAGCATGCATCCTTCGGCGTCAATTCGTCCAGCGATCGTGAAGAGCGGAATTACCTCGCCGCCTGGTTCCCGTCGAACTTGTAAAGTCGGGCCGAAGACTCTCACGAAACTGGGTATCCGGTTGGAGGCCCCGTGCCTCCTCGCTGCTTCCGGTTGTGTATTCTGCAACGGACTCGATCCGCCTTGGCTCGGATAGGCGTGACAAGCGGCGCAACTATCGTGGTTGAAGAAAGGCCCGAGTCCACTCTCTGTGCCTTCTACTCTTGCCTCGCCCAAGACTGAATTGACCCGACGAAATGCCTCAAGCCCAGCACGGAATAACTCCCTCTCCGGTGTTATCAAACCCGGCATCATGCCGCCGGCATCCACAGGTCCACCCCGAGGACCCGGGTCGATCGCCCGATGCTGCTGCGCCACCGCTATGCCGAGGCACAACAGGAACCAACAGCCTGCGGCTCTCATTCCTGCTCACCTAACCCATGTTGCATCACTGTGGGAACCTTCAAGTCAATCGAGATCGACACTACAAAAGACTATGCACCGGCGCCGCCGAGGCCCTCAAACGCGTAACCCGCTGACTTCACGTAACGATTCTGATACCCATCGATGGACCCGCTGTACTGGTCTGGACGGCGTGGACAGTGCGGAAGGGCTAAGGTAAATGCCATTGAATCATGCCGCCTGATGGAATGCAAGGCAAGATTCACTGCGGGCCCGATCTTGTGTCCGGCATTGCAGCCGCTCCACGATCCAATCCTCGTCATACCGTTTTCGGAGCCATGACTTCGCGCAACCCTTCCAAATCGTGGAAACTCTCCCGCCGCATGCCGGATGGGCTCCAGTGCTTCCAATCGATGGGCTCGTTCCACCGCCTTACGCCGATGCAGCAGCTCTTCTATTTGATAAAAGCGTTCCGTTCGTTCCACTTTGCCCCGATAATACCACAGCCTCGTCTCTTTCTACCGGGAGTTTGCACGTGCTTCGTGACTGCTTCACCGCCCTTTTGTATTTTTATCCGGCCTGTTATCACAATCTTACCGGTGCGGCCTCCCGGCTGCGCGACTCGTGCGGGCAATAATAGGGCCAGGAAAACATTTACCTGCTTATGGAAAACACCGAACGCACCGAAGCGCAAAAAGAAGCTAGCCGCCGCAACGGAGAGCAATCCACCGGACCATCCACCGAAGCCGGCCGCGCACGATCTTCCCAGAACGCTGTCAAACACGGCCTTTATTCCACCCGCGTCGTCCTCGCCAACGAAAATCAGGACGCTTTCGACAGCCTTTACCGAACCTATTTCCAGGAATTCCAGCCCGTCGGCCAGGCCGAACTCGATATGGTCCAGAACCTCGCCGTCAATCGCTGGAAAGCCATCCGCATGGAAAACATGATCTCCGCGGCCATGGACACCGAAATGTTCATCTTCGGCGAATCCTTCGACAAATGCTTCCAACCCAGTGACCCCGCCATGCGCCATCACGACGCCGCCGCCAATATCCATCGCGTCACCCCGGGCATCCTCGATCTCTACGAACGGTCCCTCGCACGCTACCACCGCGTTTACGAGCGGTCGCTTCGCACACTCGACCGGCTACAGACCCGGCGCCTCGGCAAAGCTCCCGGGCGCAACGTCGATTTTCACCCCGATCCTCTTCCGCAAACCGCTGTTTCCGAAGAAGATCCGCAAAATATGAGAAACGAACCCGAGAACATCCGGCACATCGGCAAAACATACTCCGAACCCGAGCAGTTTCACCGCACTTGCACCGTGGACCCTGCTCATCTCGCTCCTGTTTTCGGCCCTCAGCCGGACAATCAACCGAATCCTAACTCTCCATTCCTCACTTACAGGACATGATATGCCACGCAAACCAGCTTTTACTCCCAAATCCCGAGCAGTCCCAGGCCGGCACACCAGCCGTGTATCCGCGGACGGCCAACCGCTGCTCGAATTCGTCACCAATTCCCTCAAACTTACGCCCGACCCAGAGCAGGCCAAGCTGCTCCGCCTCGATCCGCGCCGCTGTATCCTCAACTGCACGCGCCAATGGGGCAAGTCCACCGTCACCGCGGCCAAGGCGGTACATAAAGCCTGTACCGAACCCGGCTCGCTGACCGTCGCGCTCTCCCCCTCCGCCAGGCAGTCCGGAGAATTCGTCTTAAAAGCCCGCAATTTCCTCAACACGCTCGGAATTGTCACCAAATCCGACGGACACAATGAGATCTCCATCGCCCTCCCCAATGGCTCCCGCATCGTCGGCCTGCCTTCGAGCGAAGACAAAATCCGCGGCTTCTCCGCCGTCTCCCTCATGCTCATCGATGAGGCCGCCCGCGTCGACGATACGCTCTACACTTCCGTCCGCCCCATGCTCGCCACCTCCGACGGCCAGTTGTGGCTGCTCTCCACACCCAACGGCCGCGCCGGCTTTTTCTACCGCGAATGGATCTCCGCTTCCTCGCAGTGGACCCGTTTTGAAATTCCCGCCGAAAAATGCCCCCGCATTAGCCCCAGTTTCCTCGATGAAGAACGCCTCAGCCACCCGCGCGACACCTTTCTCCGCGAATACTGCTGCCAGTTCCTCGACGCCGAAGGCGCCGTCTTCCCCTACAGCCTCCTCGAATCCACGCTCTGCGACGCCGACCCGCTCCCCATCGACCCTGGGAACATCCAGCCGCGGATTGTTCCCCCAACCGATGCCCACCTCCGCACTCTGTTCGAGGCCAAGGCCCGCGCCTGCGGCGTCACGCCCCCTCCGCCTCCCGATTACTTCATCGGCGTCGATGTCGGCCAATCCCGCGACTACTCCGCGATTGCCATCGTCGAACGGGCTACCGTCATTTCCGGACCTCAGGATCGCATCACCTACGAGTGGCCAAAAACCACCCTTCGCACCTTGCGCTTCCTCCATCGCGTGCCCCTCGGCACTTCCTTCGCCGGCATCGCGGCGCTCGTCGCCGCCATCACCCGGCATCCCGCCATTCAAGGCGGAAGCAATCGCCTCATCGTCGACGGCACCGGCGTCGGCAGGCCTGTCGTCGAACAGATCCGCTCCCACCATCCCGACCCGATCCTTCACACCGTCATCATCACCTCCGGCTCCAATGAGACACGCACCGGCGACACGCACGGCATTCCTCGCAAAACCCTCCTCGGGCTGCTCGAATTGAGTCTGCAAAACTCCGCGTTCAAAATCTCGCGCGGGCTTCCCTTGGCCAATGCCCTGCTCGAAGAGCTCAACAACCTGCAGCGCGATCCCGACAATCCCTATAACGATGAGCTTCGTCCCGTCAGACCGTCCATCCACGACGACCTCGTCTTCGCCACTGCCCTCGCCTACTGGAGAGGTTCATGGAAATACTGAACCTCGCCCCCATGGGCCATGCGCACGAGTTCCGTCGTCTGCCGGAGTCGCGTCTCCAGCCGCTCCGCAAAGGCCGCGCCGCTGGCAGGCAGCCTTCAAGCGTTCTGCAGTTTGCCGCGCAGCCAGCGCACTTCCTTCTGCAGAGCGCCGCGGTACAGGGCGATGTCCGCCTTCCAGGAAATGACGTTGAACCCCAAACCGATCCAGCGCTCAGCCTGCTGTTCGTCGCCGGGCTGAATGCCCGCGGTCTTGCCGTACTTCCTCGCCACGCGCACGACGTGTTCCAGCGCTTCGATAAAGCGCGGGTTCTCAAACTGCGCGGGAATGCCCATGGCGTTCGACAAATCGAAGTGGCCGACCCACAGATTGTCGACGCCCTCCACCTGTGCGATCGCCTCGCAGTTCTCCAGCCCCAACGGCGATTCGATCTGGCAAATGATCGTCGTGTTCTCGTTGGCCGTGCGCAGATAACGGATGTCGGGAGCGACGTAATCGTTGTGGGCCGTCCCCAGACCGAGGCCGCGCTTGCCCAACGGAGCATACTTCACCGCGTCGACGATCGACTTCGCCACTTCCGCGGTCTCGACGTTGCCCACCATGATGCCAAGCACGCCCGCGTCCATCAGCCGCGCCATGAAATGATAGACAGGCTGCGGCACCCGCACGAAAGGAGCGACATCGGTCGCTTTGAAGAACGCCGTAAGATCGGCCATGCGTTCCATATCGAAGCCCGTATGCTCCATGTCGAGAAGAACGAAATCGAGATCGGCGGCCTTGGCCATCATCGCCAGTCCGCGAGTGCCGAACTCCATGATCATGTGCCCGACGGGGATCCGGCCCTCGGCCAGAACTCTTTTGAAGCGGTTGTCTTTCACGGTTTATACCTTTCCAGTTTGCGCAGAAATTCGGGAGTTTCCAGCACCGCCCGGTTGACGGCGCCGTGCGGTATGCGGCCGCCGAACAAGTCGAGGATGTTGTCGCAGGCTTCCAATCCGTTGTCGCGGGCGATCTCCTCGGTCCAGGCCAGCGCGTGCGGAGCCAGAATCACGTTGTCCAGCGAGAGCAGCGGCTCCTCGGCGTCCACCGGTTCCTTCTCGAAAACATCGATCCCCGCCCCGAGTATCCATTTCTCCCGCAGGGCCGCGGTCAGATCGGCTTGCCGCACAATAGCCCCGCGAGCCGTGTTGATGAAGAATGCCGTCGGCTTCATCAGCCGGAAATGCTCCGCCCCGATCAGTCCGCGCGTCTGCTCGTTCAACAGGCAGTTCACCGCCACGAAATCCGAGGCCCGGAATACTTCGTCCATCGAAGTGAGCTCGACGTTGAGCTTCGCCGCAGCGTCAGGATTGGCGTAAGGATCGTGAGCCACGAAGCGTCCGAACCCAAGACCGGAGGCCAGCCGGAACATCTCCTGAGCGATGTTGCCGCAGCCCACCGAACCGAGCGTGCGCCCCGCAAGACAGGTGCCCAGACGGCTCAGTTGGCCACGCCACTTCCCTTCCCTCGTAATCCGGTCCTGCTCCTTCATGTTCTTCGACAAAGCGAAGATATACGCCAGAATCGATTCGGCCACCGGACGGCGCACCGCGTTCGGAGTGATGGCCAGCAGAATGCCGGCTTCGGTAATGGCCGGAATGTCGATCATGTCGTAGCCGACACCCCACCGGGCGATCAGCGCCAGACGCCGGCATCCGGCCACGCTCTCGCGCGTGAACGGAATGCCGAGAGCGAAAATGGCGTCGAACTCATCGGCCGCCTCGCGCGTCATCGCTTTGCCCGGCTGCGGGGAAATGGGAGCGAACTCCAGACCCGGCACGCCGGCCAGTTTGCTTTCGAGCGCGGCCTCGAAGCGCCCCTTGGCATCGGTGTAGAAATCGGGCGTTATGCCCACACGGAAAATGTTTGGCATGCGAACAGGTATTGTACTCAATCCGGAATGGAGGAAATCGACACGCCGCAAGAGGCCGCTGTGCGGCGCGTGCCGGAAAGCCGGACCAGCGGCAAAACGTGGTACCCTCACACGTTGATGAGCGACTTGGTTCTCTACTCCGCGCACGACGGCATCGCCGTCCTCACCGTTCAGAATCCACCGGTCAATGCACTCAGCCCCGGCGTGCCCGAAGGCATTCTCGATGGGCTCGCCAAGGCCGCGCAGGATGACTCCATCGGCGCCGTGGTCCTCATCGGCGGCGGCCGCAGCTTCATTGCCGGAGCCGACATCAAGGAATTCGGCAAGATCACCAGCGGTGAGAAAAAGCGCGGCGTGGGCCTTGCTCCCTTGCTCGCCGCACTCGAGGATTCGCCCAAACCCGTGTTCGCCGCCATCCACGGCCAAGCCTTCGGCGGAGGTTTGGAAGTCGCCATGGCTTGCGCCTATCGCGTGGCCGTGGCCGCCGCCAACGTCGGACAGCCGGAAGTGAAGCTCGGCATCATCCCCGGTGCGGGCGGCACGCAGCGCCTGCCTCGCCTGGTGGGCGTGGCCAAGGCCGTCGAGATGTGCCAGTTCGGCAATCCCGTGCGCGTCCCCGCCGCGGCCCAACTGGGTTTGATTGACCAGGTGATCGAAGGCGATCTGCTCCAAGGCGCGCTGGCGTTCGCACGCAGCGTGGCCGCAAAGCCTGTCTTGCGCGTGCGCGACCGCAACGGCAAACTGGGCACGCCCGAAGTGCATGCAGCCGTATTCGCCGCTGCCCGCGCCGAAGCATCGAAGAAGCAACGCTCGTTACAAGCGCCCCTCGCCGCCATTCAAGCCGTCGAAGCCGCCGTGGCGCTGCCCTTCGACCAAGGCATCGAAGAAGAAGCGCGGCTCTTTGAAGACTGCCTCTTCTCCTCGCAATCGAAGGCGCTCATCCACGTCTTCTTCGGCGAACGCACCGTGGCCAAGATTCCCGATGTGCCGAAGGATACCGCGGTGTACGCCATCCGCTCGGCGGCCATCATCGGCGCGGGCACGATGGGCGGAGGCATCGCCATGAACTACGCCAATGCCGGCATCCCCGTGCTGCTCAAGGAAACCTCTCAGGCGGCCCTCGATAAGGGTATGGCCACCATTCGCAAGAACTACGCCGCCTCGGTGGCCAAGGGCCGCTTCCCGCAGGAAACGATGGACCGCCGCATGGCGCTCATCACTCCCACGCTCGCCTACGATGGCTTTGAGAACGCCGGCATCATCGTCGAAGCGGTCTTCGAGGGGATGGCGCTCAAGAAGGAGATCTTCGCCACCCTCGACGGCATCGCCAAAAGCGATTGCATCCTCGCATCGAATACATCCACGCTGAGCATCGATGAGATCGCCTCCGCCACACGCCGCCCGCAAATGGTCGTCGGCCATCACTTCTTCAGCCCTGCCAACGTCATGCGCTTGCTCGAAATCGTGCGCGGTAAGGCCACCAGCAAGGAAGTGATTGCGACATCCATGGGCCTGGCCAAGACGCTGGGTAAGGTGGGAGTGCTGGTAGGCAACTGCCGCGGCTTCGTCGGCAACCGCATGTTCGGCCCCTACCGTCGCGAGGCGCAGTTCCTGGTGGAGGAAGGCGCCGATATCGAGGCCGTGGATCGCGCCATGTACGACTTCGGCATGGCGATGGGTCCGCTGCAAGTGGGGGACCTCGCCGGGCTCGATGTGGGCTGGCGCATTCGCCAGGAGTTCAAACATCTGGAAATCCCCGGCGTGCGCAAGCCGCTGCTCGAAGACCGCCTCTGCGAGATGGGCCGCTACGGACAGAAGACCTCCGCCGGCTGGTATGCCTACGACGAGAACCGCAAGCCGAAGCGCGATCCGTTAGTGGAGGAGTTGATCGCCACCGTGCGACGCGAGGCGGGGATAACGCCGCGCGCCATCGGCGCCGATGAAATCCGCGACCGGCTGCTGTTTGCCCTCGTGAACGAGGGGGCTCGCATTCTCGAAGAGGGCATGGCGCTACGCTCGGTCGACATCGACATCATTTACATCAACGGCTACGGCTTCCCCGCCCATCGCGGCGGACCGATGTTCCATGCCGATGCAACAGGGCTCGGAGCGGTGTACGCGCGGGTCGCCGAGTTTCACCGGCAGCACGGCGCACTCTGGACTCCCGCGCCCTTGCTGCAGCAGTTGGCGTGCGATGGACGGACGTTTGCGGAGTTCCCCTATCAGGAGAAAGCCAATGCGTGAAGCAGTGATTGTCGACAGCGTGCGCACACCGCTGGCGAAATCGTTTCGAGGCTCATTCAACCGGACACATCCGGCGGACTTGATGGCCCATTGCCTCAAGGAAGTGCTGCGCCGGCATCCGGAATTGGACCCCTCCGAGGTCGAGGATGTCATCGTCGGATGCGGGCAGCCGCACGGTCCGCAGGGAATGAACGTGGCTCGCGTATCCGCGGTGCTGGCCGGATTGCCGGTGAGCGTGGCGGCCACGACGGTGAATCGCTTCTGTTCCTCCGGGCTCCAATCGGTGGCCATGGCGGCGCATCAGATCATCCATGAAGGCGCCGATGCAGCCATCGGCGGCGGGCTGGAAAGCATCACCATGAGCCCGCGCGATGCGCAGCCCCACCCCGCGGTGAAAGACCAAAAGCCCGGCATCTACATGGTGATGGGCGTGACCGCCGAAGTGGTGGCCAAGCGCTATCAGGTGAGCCGCCTGTCGCAGGACGAGTATTCGCTCCTCAGCCAGCAGCGCACGGCGCGGGCCCAGCAGGAAGGTTTCTTCGCCGAAGAGATCGCGCCGATGGAAGTGACGCGGGCGATTTTGGACAAAAAGACCGGAGAAGCCGTTGGCGAGGAACAGGCCGTGGTCAGCGGCGATGAGTGCAACCGCCCCGACACCACCCTCGAAGGGTTGCTCAAGTTGAAGCCGCACTTCGATCCGGACAGCGGCACGGGGTCCGTGACGGCGGGCAATTCCTCGCAGCTTTCCGATGGCGCCAGCGCCACGCTGCTCATGTCGCGGCAGCGCGCCGATGCCTTGAAGATCCCTTATAAGATGATCTACCGCGGCTTTGCCGTGGCCGGCCTCGAACCCGATGAGATGGGCATCGGGCCTGTCTACGCCGTGCCGAAGTTGCTGCGGCGGCAGGGCCTCAATATCAGCGACATCGATCTATGGGAGTTGAACGAAGCCTTCGCCGTGCAGGTGGTGTACTGCCGCGACCGGCTCGGGATTGACCCCGAGAAGCTCAACGTGAATGGCGGCTCCATCGCCATCGGGCATCCGTTCGGAATGACGGGATCGCGGCTGGTGGGTACGCTCGCCAACGAAATGCGCCGCCGCAAGTCGCGCTTCGGCGTGGTGACCATGTGCGTCGGCGGTGGCCAGGGCGCGGCGGGCTTGTTCGAATGCGCCGGCTAGAGGTTTTGCAACGGGAGATCGTGGCCTGCGAGTTGTGCCCGCGTCTGCGCGACCATTGCCGCGAAGTGGCGCTAACCAAACGCCGCGCCTATCTGGATTGGGAGTATTGGGGCAAGCCCGTTCCTTCGTTCGGCGATCCACAGGCACGGTTGCTGATTCTGGGCCTCGCTCCCGGAGCGCACGGCGCCAATCGCACAGGGCGCATGTTCACCGGCGATTCGTCGGGTGACTTCCTGTACCGCGTACTGTATGAGACCGGCTTTGCATCGCAGCCAACCAGCGTGTCGGCCGGCGATGGGCTGCGGTTGATCGATGCCTACATCACGGCCTCGGCGCACTGTGCACCGCCCGATAACAAGCCGGCGCGGGAGGAACTGGCGCGGTGCCGGCCCTATCTCGAACGCGAGTTGCAGTTACTCGGCAACGTGCGCGTGGTGGTGGCGTTGGGGCGCATCGCTTTCGATACGTACCTGAGCATCGCAGGCGCACGCAAGTCGGCGCATGTATTCGGCCACGGCGCGGTGCACCGCTTGGGAGATGGGCTGCCGGTGCTGATCAGTTCCTATCATCCGAGCCAGCAGAACACCTCGACGGGGAAGCTGACGCAAGCAATGCTGCTCGCTACGTTTCAAGCGGCGAGGGATCTTCTCGCGGATCGTACTCGACCATGACCTTGTAGGTTTCGACAAGGCGGGCATGATCGCTGGAGAAGTGATGGTCGCTCGACATCAGGTTGGGCAGGTAGATCTGCTGCGCCTGGCCGGGCCAGCGGATGTCCTTGAGATGCGCCGCGGTCTCCTGTTGGGCGCGCGCCGGACCCACCCAAGCGAAGACGGGCTGGGTGAGTTGGATGACGTAGATGTGACGCATGCCGGAACTCCAGCCGAACTTTACGGCAAGATGCATGCGCGCCAGTTTGATGAGGGCCTTGCGGTCGCCGTTGGCCTGCTCGAGCAGCCAGAGGAAGACCTCGTGCGAGAGCCACCATGCGCCGCGGAAGACATAGTCGTCGGGCAGCGTGGAGAAGCGGAACAGCAGCGTGTCCGCCACGAGTTTGGTTTTGAGAGGCTTGCCGTGAAACGCGGCAGCCACCTGGCTGGGCCCCTTGCCGAGGAAGCGCGGGCGCAGCAGAACCTGATCGTCGGATAAATCAGCGTTGAGGAACATGCGTTCTCCCCTCGACAAGGGAACGCGGAAAAGGCTAGGTGGTCTCCATCACCGGCGCCGGCTGTTGTTGCGTGGCGCAATGCAGCGTGCCGAGGCCGAGCACGAGGTCGCCGCAGTAGATGGGCACGATATCGCGGCCGGGGAACAGCCTGGCCAGCGTGTTGAGCGCGATGCGGTCCGAAGGATCGTTGAAGACAGGGACAAGCACCTGGCGATTGGCGATGTAGAAGTTCGCGTAGCTGGCAGGCAGGCGCTGCCCGTCAAAGACCACAGGTTGCGGCATGGGCAGCTTCACTACCTCGAGCTTGCAACCATCCTGATCGCGAAAGGAGCGCAGCAGACGATGGTTCTCGGCGAGGATGGCATGATTGCGCTCGGCCGGGTTGGCTTCGGAAGCAATGACGACGGTGGTGGGGTTGATGAAGCGGGCCAGATCGTCGACATGGCCATGCGTGTCGTCGCCTTCGATGCCGTCCTTCAGCCACAGCACTTGGCGTGTGCCAAGGTATTCTTCTAGCAGTTGCTCGATGCGTTCGCGCGTGAGGCCGGGGTTGCGCGCCTGGATGGGGCTGAGCAGACACTCCTCGGTGGTGAGCAGCGTGCCGCGGCCGTTGACGTCGATGCTGCCGCCTTCGAGCACGACGTGGCGTTTGCCATCGATGGGCTTGAGGTAAGGCAGGCGCAGCTTGCGGCGCAGCAGTGCGGGGATAGCGGCATCGAGCGTGTGATTCGGATACTTGGCCCAGCCGTTGAAGCGCCAGTGGGTCAGGGCGGGCTTGCCCTCAGCAGTGTGGACGAAGATGGGGCAGAAGTCGCGAGTCCAGCTTCGGTCGGTGGGGAATCGGAAGAACTCTACCGCATCCATGATGGCGCCCGACTTGAGCAGCACGGTGCGGGCGGCGCGTTCGGCCTTCTCATCGGCGATGAGGATGCGAACCTTCTCGTGGCGGGAGAGATAGCGCACCATCTCGCCGTAGACCCAGGGGACGGGGGCGAACTTGCCCGGCCAATCGGACTTCTCGTGCGGCCATGCGAGCCAGGTTGCTTCGTGCGGCTCCCATTCCGCGGGCATGCGGTATTGGCTCATCAGTCGCGCCACCGCTGCAGAATGGGGGAGTAGGCGTCGATACGGCGGTCGCGGAAGAAGGGCCAGTTGCGGCGGACTTCGTCGCACCGCTTGGGATCGATTTCGGCGATGAGGATTTCTTCCTTGCCGATGGAGGCGTCGGCGATGATCTGGCCGGAGGGGTCGGCGACGAAGGAAGAGCCCCAGAATTCGAGTCCGTTATCGGGCGTGCCTTCAAAGCCGATGCGGTTGACGGCGGCGACATAGATTCCGTTGGCGATGGCGTGGGCTCGCTGAATGGTGCGCCAGGCATCGCGTTGGGATTCGCCGTATTGGGCCTTCTCGTGCGGATGCCAGCCGATGGCGGTTGGATAGAAGAGGACGCTGGCCCCGAGCATGCTGGTGGCGCGGGCGCCTTCCGGGTACCACTGGTCCCAGCAGACCTGCACGCCGATGCGGCCGAAGCGTGTATCGAAGTTAAGGAAGCCGAGGTCGCCGGGAGTGAAGTAGAACTTCTCGTAGTAGAGCGGGTCGTCGGGGATGTGCATCTTGCGGTAGACGCCTTGCAGTTCCCCATCTGCGCCGAGAACCGCGGCGGTGTTGTGATAGAGCCCGGCGGCGCGCTTCTCAAAGAGAGAAGCGACGATGACGACGCCGAGTTCCTTGGCAAGCTGGCTCATGCGGTAGGTGCTGGGTCCGGGGATGGTCTCGGCGAGGGCGAAGAGTTCGGCGTTCTCCTCGCGGCAGAAGTATTGGGAGCGGAAGAGCTCCTGCAGGCAGATGACCTGAGCGGATTGGGCGGCGGCCTCACGAACTTTCTGCTCAGCTTTGACGAGGTTCTCCTCGGGGTTGGTGGAGCAGGACATCTGAACGAGGCCTATGCGGAACTTGCGTTCGTCAATGGGCATAAGTGGACATTGTAGCCGCTCGGGCGAGCTTGAGTCCCATCACAAGTGCGCCACCAAGCCGTGTCACGGGTACTTGACGGGGAGGATGCAGTAGCCGTCCAGGAGTTTGTCGAGTGCGGCGGCCTGCGGAGGAGGGACGTCACGGTATGCGGCGGTTTCAAAAGGGCGGCTGAGGATCCGGTTGCGGTTGCCGCTTGGGGAGGTCCAACGGACGTCATGGACGGGGTCGCCCTGGAGGCTGCGGAAAGAGCGCTTCGAGTAATCGCTGACAGTGGACGGGTCAGGCAGGGAGCCCGAGCCCCATAATGGTCCCGCACCATGCAAGACGAAATAGGTCTTATCGCCGGAAGGAATCGTAAACGCGCGATTGGCGTAGTCAACATCGGTGATCCGCTTGCCGGTTTTGATGCCCCGGACGGATGGAAAACAGAAGGCGGAGTGGAAGCCGTAGTCGAGGCGGGCGCAGGCGGCCCGTTTCTGGCACTGGGGCGCCAGAGGCACGTCGGGTTGTGAGAAGAAGAGGAGTACGAGAGACAGCAATTGCATCGCAGCTTAGTCGAGCCAGAAGGTGAAGTAGACGTAGATGATGGCAACGAGGCCGAGCACTACGGCGGTGCCGGCGATGTCGGCCATGCTGTAACTGGCACGATTCTCAGCGCGCTGTTCGGGTGTGGTGGAGGCGTAAGTGAGCCCCAGAACCTGCGCGGCCGAGGGCGCCGGAGTGAGCATGCTGGCAATGGAGACGAACAACATGCTGAACACGAACAGGACTCCGGAGAAGTAGTAGCCGTTGTAATCGCCGATGGCCTGCAACAGCCCGCCGGTCGAGAGAGAGCCGCTCTTGGCAAGGGTTTGGATGGTGAGCTTGCCCATGCCGAGAACGAAGCCGACGATCAATCCCCAGAGGGCCGCGGGCGCGGTGATGCGCTTGGAGAAGAGGCCGAGGAGGAAGACTGCGGTGATGGGGGGAGCGAGGAATCCCTGGACGTTCTGCAGGTAATCGTAGAGGCCGCTGTTGCCTTCCGAGATCTTCTTCATGATGGGGATCCAGATGAGTCCGCAGACGACGACAGCACCGGTGGCCATGCGCCCGATGCGTACTAGAGTCTGCTCGCTTTGGCCGGGGCGGAGTTTCTCGTAGATATCGACAGTGAAGAGAGTGGCGCAGGAATTGAAGAGCGAGGCGAGCGAGGACATGAGCGCGGAGAGGAGGCCGGCGACGACGAGTCCGCGGAGTCCGACGGGAAGCAGCGACTGCACCATAGTGGCGAAGACGGCATCGCCGAGAAGGCCGGAGCCATCGGATTTGAGCGGGATCTGAATGACGCCCTTCTGATGGAGGGCGTAGCCGATCATGCCGGGGACGAGGAAGATCATCACCGGCCAAAGCTTGAGGAAGCCGCCCCAGATGGCGCCGCGGCGGGCGTCGGTGAGGCTGCGTGCGGCGAGTGTGCGTTGCACGATGTACTGATCCGTGCACCAATACCAGATGCCGACAACAGGGGAAGCGATCATGACGCCGAGCCAGGGGAAGTTGGGATCGGTGTTAGGGCGCCAGAGAGCGAAGTTCGAGGCGTTGGGCTTGCAGGCGGCGATGAGTTGGTCCCAGCCGCCAAGGGCGCCGAGTCCGAGCCAGGTGATGAGACCCGAGCCAAGCAGGAGAATGAAGGTCTGTGCGACTTCGGTGTAGACGACGGCTCGGAGGCCGCCGAAGATCGTGTAGATACCAGTGAGCACGACGGTGGAAAAGGCGCCGACCCAGAAAGCGTTGTCGGGGGATCCGAAGGTATCGGGGAGCAGGGTTTGAAAGACGATGGCGCCGGCATAGACGGTGACGGAGACTTTGGTGAACACGTAGGCGACGAGGCTGACGATGGAGAGCACCCAGCGGGTTTGGGAGGAGTAGCGGCGTTCCAGAAATTCGGGCATGGTGAAGACGCCGGAGCGGTAGTAGAAGGGAACGAAGACCCAGGCAAGGACGATCATGATCCAGGCGTGGAGTTCCCAGTGGGCCTGCGCCATGCCGTTGTTGGCGCCGCCGCCGGCGAGTCCGACGATGTGCTCGGAGCCGATGTTGGAGGCGAACAGAGAGCAGCCGACGACAAACCAGCCGATGTGGCGGCCGGCGAGGAAGTAATCGGCGGAGGTGGTTTGATGGAGGGAGGAACGATAGACGATCCAGACGAGGAGGGAGAAGTAGGCGGCAACGACAACCCAGTCGAGAGTTTGCATCCTTTCGAGCATAAAGGAAAACGGGGGCGTGCGGTGTGCAGGTCTGGGCCACGGCTCGAAGAACGGGGAATGGCGCATTTGTGCAATAATGCCCGCTAATTGCCATGGATTTTGCAGTCTCTCTCGTATTGACGGCGGCGGTTCGCGGGATCACGTGGCTCGCCAGGAAGGGCCAAGGGGAGGGCGGCACGGGCCAGGAATTGCCGCCGGTTTGTGAAGTCGCCAATGGACTGATGAGCGCCATCGCCGGCAATCGCGCCGATGCGGCGGCGGCGAATTGGCTAAAGAAGATGCGGGATCATTGGGTGCGGCTGGACACGGATCCCAACCACGACCTGCTGCGATCGGCCGTGATGGCTTCGTGGCTCGCTTGCTTCCGGTTGGGCGTGGAGTATGGCGCACGGCGCAACCTGCCGACGGAACACTGGTCAGACCGGCTTCTGTTGGGCGACCATCTGCGGCGATGGCTGCGGCGGCCATGTTCGCCGGCCTCATCGGTGTTTCGTGAGGCGGAGGCGCAGTGGCTGGATCAATACATGCCGGGCGTGTTGCGAGAGATGGATCGGACGACGCAAAAGGATTGGCGGCCTCCCGATGCCGATTCGGAATTGAAGCGTGTCACAGGATCGCTGGAGTATGTGGCCGGCGATGTAGATGCCGAGTCGGTACTGGCGCGGGCTTTGTCGGCCGAGGCGTGGAGCGGTGTGGAGTCGCGATGGCCCGGCGCTCCGGCGGAATTGGAAGGGATGTTCGCCAGGGAGTGGTTCGGGCTGTTCTGTTCGGCGTTTCAGGCGAGATTGAAGGACGATCAGCGGGTGGCGAATGTCTTCTTTGCGGGGCAATTGTCGGCTCTGCGGCGGGAGAAGGGTGGGGAGCGGTTGACGGATGCGGCGCTGGCGGACGTGCGCGAATCGCTGGAGTCGCTGGCAAACACGCTCGCGGAGATGCGCAGGGAATTGCCCGTGGAGACCGCGCGCGAAACGGTGCGGCTTCTCAAGGAGGAGTTGCCGGGAGAGTGGCGACGGTCCGGCCCTGCGTATCCGCCGGAGGACATGCCTCCGATGGTGGACGGAGAGATGCCGCGCGCGGCGCAGTTGCCGCCTGGCGGAGGCTTCCCGTACCGTTCGCTGGAAGGCCGCTTTGTGGGGCGCTTGAAGGAGATCTGGCAAGTGCACCGGTCGCTG